>NZ_JBVIZC010000009.1:0-226750 GCF_055591945.1 Streptomyces sp. NPDC041191
CGCCCGGTTACATTCCGAACCCGGAAGCTAAGCCTTTCAGCGCCGATGGTACTGCAGGGGGGACCCTGTGGGAGAGTAGGACACCGCCGAACAATTCTTCAGGACCCCTGGTCCCAGCGTTCACGCTGGGACCAGGGGTCCTTTTGTTTTTCTGGATTTTTCCGATGCGCGGCAGAGAGCCGGCTGCGCGAGAATGACTGCAGTACCCGAAGACAGGAGTCACCATCATGCCCACCAACTCTCCCGACGACCGTCCGGAGCGCGAGCCGCGTCGCAGGGACGGTGCTGGTGGCGACCGGGGCGGTTTCCGCGGGCCTCGTCGTGATGACCGTGGCGGCGACAACCGTGGCAGTGGTTTCCGTCGTGACGACCGCGGTGGTGACAACCGTGGCGGCGACAACCGTGGCAGTGGTTTCCGTCGTGACGACCGCGGTGGTGACAACCGTGGCGGCGACAACCGTGGCGGTGGCTTCCGTCGCGACGACCGCGGCAGTGACAACCGTGGTGGCGGCTTCCGTCGCGACGACCGTGGTGGCGACAACCGTGGCGGCGACCATCGCGGTGGTGGTTTCCGCCGTGACGACCGTGGTGGCGACCGCCCGGCCTTCCGTCGCGATGACCGCCCTTCCTTCCCGCGTGACGAGCGTCGGGACGACAACCGTGGTGGCGGGTTCCGTGGGCGGGACGACCGTGGCGGTGACAACCGTGGCGGTGGCTTCCGTCGTGACGACCGGGGCGGTGACAACCGTGGCGGTGGCTTCCGTCGTGACGACCGGGGCGGTGACAACCGTGGTGGCGGTTTCCGTCGTGACGACCGTGGTGGCGACCGCCCGACGTTCCGCCGGGACGACCGTCCCTCCTACCCGCCGCGCGACGACCGGCGCGACGACAACCGTGGCGGCGGGTTCCGCCGCGACGACCGCGGGGGCGACAACCGTGGCGGCGGCTTCCGCCGCGACGACCGGGGCGGCGACCGCCCGGCCTTCCGTCGCGATGACCGTCCCTCGTACCCGCAGCGCGACGACAACCGCAGTGGTGGCGACTTCCGTCGCGACGACCGTGGTGGCGACAACCGTGGCGGCGACCATCGCGGTGGTGGTTTCCGCCGCGACGACCGTGGTGGCGACCGCCCGGCCTTCCGCCGGGACGACCGCCCTTCCTTCCCGCGTGATGAGCGTCGGGACGACAACCGTGGTGGCGGGTTCCGTGGGCGGGACGACCGTGGCGGCGACAACCGTGGTGGCGGCTTCCGTCGCGACGACCGTGGCGGTGACAACCGTGGTGGCGGCTTCCGTCGCGACGACCGTGGCGGTGACAACCGTGGTGGTGGCTTCCGTCGTGACGACCGGGGCGGCGACCGCCCGACGTTCCGCCGGGACGACCGTCCCTCCTACCCGCCGCGCGACGACCGGCGCGACGACAACCATGGCGGCGGGTTCCGCCGTGACGATCGCGGGGGCGACAACCGTGGCGGCGGCGGCTTCCGCCGCGACGACCGGGGCGGCGACCGGCCGGCCTTCCGCCGGGACGACAACCGGGGTGGCGGGTTCCGTGGGCGGGACGACCGTGGCGGCGACAGCCGGGGCGGGTACGGGCGCAGGGACGATCGGGGCGGCCGGGACCGGGACCGCGACCGTGGGGACCGCGCGCCGATCAGGCGGCTGCCGATCCCGCCGGAGGTCACCGGTGAGGAGATCGACCCGGACGTGCGCCAGGAGCTGATGAGCCTGCCCAAGGGGCTCGCCGAGGACGTCTCGCGCAACCTCGTCATGGTGGCCCAGCTGATCGACGAGGACCCGGAGCAGGCGTACGAGTACTCCAAGATCGCCCTGCGGCTCGCGTCCCGCGTGGCCGCCGTCCGCGAGGCCGCCGGGTTCGCGGCGTACGCCACGCAGAAGTACTCCGAGGCGCTGGCCGAGTTCCGGGCCGCGCGCCGGATGAGCGGCGGGGTCGAGCTGTGGCCCGTCATGGCCGACTGCGAGCGCGGTCTCGGCCGGCCCGAGCGGGCGCTGACGATGGCCGGTGAGCCCGAGGTGCAGAAGCTCGACAAGGCCGGCCAGGTCGAGATGCGGCTGGTCGCCGCCGGCGCCCGCCGGGACCTGGGGCAGATCGACGCGGCCATCGTGACGCTGCAGAGCCCCGAGCTGGCCTCCGGCGCGGTCCACCCGTGGACCGCGCGCCTGCGGTACGCGTACGCCGACGCGCTGCTCGCCGCCGGCCGCGAGCAGGAGGCGCGGGAGTGGTTCGCCAAGGCTCTGGAGGCCGACAAGGACGGCGCCACGGACGCCTCCGACCGGCTCGCCGAGATGGACGGTGTCGAGTTCGTGGACGCGTTCGACGACTCCGAGGACTCCGAGGACTCCGACGACTCCGACGACTCGGACGGGCCCGTGGAGGCCGACGGCTCCGAGGGGACCGGCGGCCCGCGCGAGGTGCCGGGCGACGGTGACGAGCGGGACGGCGACAAGGGCTGATCCGGTCCGGCAGTGAGAAGGGCGGCACCCCCGGGGGTGCCGCCCTTCGTCGTTTCCGGGTGTCGCGTCAGTCCAGCGCGAGGCTCCTCAGGACCAGGCCCGTCGCGGGCTTCGGGCCGAAGGAGGTCGACTTGCGGGGCATCGTGACGCCCTGGCGGGCGAGGTCCCGGACGACCTCCTCGCGTACCGGATGCAGGAGGACCGCCGTGCCGCCCCGGCGTTCCGCCTGGGCGACCGCCGCACCGGCGTCGTGGAGGTAGGAGATGTCCTCGGGGGCGTCCGGGACGTGCCAGACGTGCTCCAGGAGGGTGGAGTGCAGGACCGTCGCGTCCAGCGTGCGCCACGCCCCGGGGCGGTCCGCGCGGATCGTGCGCTCCAGGAGGGCGGGGTCCGGGCGGTCCAGGAGGTGGAAGCGGCCGTCTCCCGCGAGGAGGAAGGCGTTGCCCCCGGCCGTGGCGGTCGCGAGGGCCTCCAGGGCCGCCGGCAGGGGGCCGTCGATCCGGCGCACCCGGAAGGAGTCGCCGACGGCCGCGAGGGCGGCGGCGACCGGCAGCCGGTTGAGGAGGCGGTGGATGGCACGGACCCGCAGGGGATAGCGGGCGGTGTCCACCAGGAGGACCAGGCCGTAGTTCCAGGGACCCGGCGAGGCGTGTTCCTCGCGCAGGCGCAGATAGGTGGCCCAGCGGTGGTGGCCGTCCGCGATGAGGGCCTGGTGGCGGCCGAGACCGGTGGTGGCGGCGGCCTGTTCGGCCGGGTCCGTCACCGCCCAGAGGCGGTGGCGGAAGCCGTCCTCGGTGGTGGTGCAGAGCAGCGGCTCGCGCCGGACGGCGCGTTCGATCACCTCGTCCGGGCCTGAGCCCTCCTCCCCGACGTAGGTGAGGAGCAGGGGTTCGAGGTTGGCGGCGGTGGTCCGCATCAGGTCGGCGCGGTCCTCGACCACGTGCGGCATGACGTCCTCGTGGGGGAGGACGACGCCCGCCTCGGGGGGCGAGAGCTCCAGGGCGCCGATGAGCCCGCGCTGGAGGACGCCGTCGCCCCGCTGCTCGTACACGTAGAGCGCGGGCGTCGGGTCGGGGGCGAGGACGCCGTCCGCCAGCCAGCGGTCGAGGGTGACGGCGGCCTTGCGGTGGCGGATGCCGGCGGTGAGGGCCTGAGGGAGGATCAGCCGGACGATGTTGTGCGGGTCCGCCGACTCCAGATGGATCAGTCCGTCAGGTCGTACGACGACGTCGTAGGGCGGGGACGTCACGGCGGCGAGGCTGCCGACCCGTTCGGGGACGTACCGGAGGCCGCGGAACGGGGTCAGGCGCAGCCCCGCAGCGTCGGCGCGGACGTCGTCGGCCGCGTGACCTGAGGTGTTCATCTCGACATCGTATGCGGGCCGGGACATGAGCGATGATCGGGGTAGCGGGGGGATCACAGTCGGTGAGACGAGGAGCGAGCGGTGACGGTGCGGAACGACCGGGAACGGCGGAACGACGGCGGCAGGAAGCGGCCCGGGGACAGCGCGGCGCCGCTGAGCGGGGCGTACGACACGGCCCTCCTGGACCTGGACGGGGTCGTCTACCGGGGCGGCGTGGCCGTTCCGCACGCCGTCGAGGCGCTGGGAGCGGCCCGGGAGGACGGGATGCGCCTCGCGTACGTCACCAACAACGCGCTGCGGACGCCCGACGCCGTCGCGGCGCACCTCACGGAGCTGGGCGTGCCGGCGGAGGCCGGGGACGTGGTCACCTCGGCGCAGGCCGTCGCCCGGCTGATCGCGGACGAGGTTCCGGAAGGGTCGCGGGTGCTGCTCATCGGCGGCGAGGGGCTCGCGGTGGCGCTGCGCGAACGGGGGCTCGTGCCGGTGGAGTCGGCGGACGACGACCCGGCGGCGGTCGTGCAGGGGTACGGGGGGCCCGAGCTGCCGTGGAAGAGGTTCGCGGAGGCGGCCTACGCGGTGGGGCGGGGCGTGCCGTGGTACGCCTCGAACACGGACCTGACGATTCCCGCCGCGCGGGGGATCGGGCCCGGGAACGGGGCGGCCGTGGAGGTCGTACGGATCGCGACGGGGGGCAGGTTCGAGCCGAAGGCGGCGGGGAAGCCGCTGCCGCCGATGCACCGGGAGACGGTCCTGCGGACCGGGGCGGAGCGGCCGCTGGTCGTCGGGGACCGGCTGGACACGGACATTGAGGGCGCGTTCAACGGAGGGGTGGACTCGCTGCTCGTCCTCACCGGGGTGACGGACGTGCCCCAGCTCCTCGCGGCCGTGCCCGAGCACCGTCCGACGTATGTGGCGGCCGACCTGCGGGGACTGCTCGTGGGACAGCCGGAGGTGGTCGCGGACGGGGCCGGGGGATTCGTCTGCGGGGGCTGGCGGGCGTCGGTCGAGGGGGGCGCGCTGGTGCTCGACGGGAAGCCGGGGGAGGGCTCCGAAGCGGTGGACGCGATGGACGCGGTACGGGCCCTGTGCGGGGCCGCCTGGACGGCGGCGGACGCGGGCGCGGGCGTGCCGGTCGCGGGGGAGGCGCTCGCGCGGCTGGAGCTGTGAGGGACGGTGGGCCGGGAAGCGGTGGGACCGGCGGTCGGCGGGCCGGGTTCGGAGGACCGTGGCCGGTGGCCGGTGGCCGGTGGCCGGCGGGGCGGGCCGTCGGGTGGCGGGACGGGCCGACGGGACCCGGCAGAGGAGCCGAGAAGTTGGGTAGGCTAACCTAACTTCGCTTGGGTCGGGGCCGTCGTCCGGCACGATCGCGGACGAGGACGACGGGAGTCACGGGCATGGACGGTCGGCAGGGGCAGCGCCTGAGCGCGGAGGCGGTCACGCTGGCGTACGAGCAGCGGGTCATCGCCCGCGACCTGTCCGTCGAGATCCCCGACCACTCCTTCACCGTCATCGTCGGGCCGAACGCCTGCGGCAAGTCCACCCTGTTGCGCGCCCTCTCCCGGATGCTGAAGCCGAGCGAGGGGCGCGTCCTGCTCGACGGGCAGTCGATCCAGACCATGCCGGCCAAGAAGGTCGCCAAGACCCTCGGCCTGCTGCCCCAGACCTCGGTCGCGCCCGACGGCATCACCGTCTCGGACCTCGTCGCCCGGGGCCGTTATCCGCACCAGGGGCTGCTGCGCCAGTGGTCCCCGGAGGACGAGCGGATCACGCGGGAGTCGATGGAGGCGACCGGGGTCGCGGAGCTGGCCGACCGGTACGTGGACGAGCTCTCCGGGGGGCAGCGCCAGCGCGTCTGGATCGCCATGGCGCTCGCCCAGCAGACCCCGCTGCTCCTGCTCGACGAGCCGACGACGTACCTCGACATCCAGCACCAGATCGACGTCCTCGACCTGTGCGCCGAGCTGCACGAGACGCAGGGCCGCACGCTCGTCGCCGTCCTCCACGACCTGAACCACGCGGCCCGGTACGCGACCCACCTCATCGCCGTCCGCGCCGGCGAGGTGGTCGCCGAGGGGCCGCCGTCCGAGGTCGTGACCGCCGAGCTGGTCGAGCGGGTCTTCGGGCTCCGCTGCCGGGTCGTCGAGGACCCCGAGACGGGGACGCCCCTGGTCGTGCCGGCCGGTCGGAAGGCGCGGGCCGCGTCGCGGTGACGGGACCGCGAGGCCGTGGGGGAGGCGCGGGCCCGCGGGCTACAGGAGCGAGCGGAGGCGCAGGAGGTCGCGGAAGCCGGCCTCCAGCCGGACCCGGCCCGAGGCCCACGCCTTCGCGAAGTTCAGCCGGCCGTCCACCATCGCCACCAGGTCGTCGCTCTCCATCGCCAGCCGGATCTGCGCCTTCGCCGGCGGCGGGCCCCCCCACCGTGGAGTCGACCTCGATCCGCCCGCCCGCGAGGCGGCCCGTGAAGGTCGTGTCCAGGTCGGTGACGTGGCAGCTCAGGGTGCGGTCGAGCGCGGCCGCGCCGCGCACGCCGCCCTCGGCCCGCGCGAGGTTGCCGGAAAGTCTGTCCAGTGCGCCGCGGCACTCGGTGATCGTCGCCATCGCCGTCGACGGTACCCCAGGGCTTCGCGGTAGCGTCGGGGCATGAGCGACGTGATGCCGGAACCGGGGTCCCTGACGGACGGCGGGGTGCCGGGACCGGGGCCCGTGACGGACGGCGGAGTGACGGGACCGGCCGGTGGCGGGCCCGCCGGCCGGGCACCGGAGGAGGCCCCCGGCGGGACCCCTCCCCGGGCCCCCGTCGAGGCCCCCGCCGAGGCGTCCGGCGAGTCCCGCGCCGAAGCGGCCCGGGTGGAACCCGCCGGAACGGCCGACGAGCCGCCGGAGCCTGCCGCCGCGCTGCTCGGGATCGACCGGGAGCCGACCGGCCACGCCGCCGTCGACGCCCGCCTCGCGCGTCTCGCCGAGATCGACCGCCTTCCGGCGGACCGGCACCTGGAGGTGTACGAGGATGTACACCGTGGACTGCGCGACGAACTGACCTCGCTCGACGCGCGGCCCGCCCCCCATCCGCACGAAAACAGGAGCTGAACAGAACGTGGCAGGAGTGGCACGCCGCCGTCTCGACGCCGAGCTGGTGCGGCGCAAGCTCGCGCGCTCGCGGGAGCACGCCGGCCAGCTGATCGCCGCGGGCCGGGTGACCGTCGGCAAGACCGTCGCCACCAAGCCCGCCACCCAGGTCGAGACCGCCGCGGCCATCGTCGTCGCCCGGGACGAGTCCGACCCCGACTACGTCTCGCGCGGCGGCCACAAGCTCGCCGGGGCCTTCGCGGCCTTCGTGCCCCGGGGACTCGTGGTCGAGGGGCGGCGCGCCCTCGACGCCGGGGCCTCCACCGGCGGCTTCACGGACGTCCTGCTGCGCGCGGGCGCCGCCCACGTCGTCGCCGTCGACGTCGGCTACGGGCAGCTCGCCTGGTCGCTGCGGAGCGACGAACGGGTCACCGTCAAGGACCGCACGAACGTGCGCGAGCTGACGCCCGACGCGCTCGACGGCGTTCCCGTCGACCTCGTCGTCGGCGACCTGTCCTTCATTCCGCTCGGCCTCGTCCTGCCCGCCCTGGCGGCCTGTACGGCACCCGGCGCCGACCTCGTCCTCATGGTCAAGCCGCAGTTCGAGGTGGGCAGGGAGCGGCTCGGCACGGGCGGCGTCGTCCGGTCCGCCGAACTCCGCGCCGACGCCGTGAAGAACGTGGCCCGGCAGGCCGGCGACCTCGGACTCGGTGTCCTCGGCGTCACCGCCAGCCCGCTGCCCGGCCCGTCCGGCAACGTCGAGTACTTTCTGTGGCTGCGGGCAGGGGCGCCCGCGCTGGATCCGGCGGACGTCGACCGCGCCGTGGCGGAAGGACCTCGTTGACCTCAACGGCAGCACCATCAGAGACCGCACCGCGTACCGTGTTCCTGCTCGCGCACACCGGGCGGCCCGCCGCCGTGCGCAGCGCCGAGCGGGTCGTCCAGGGGTTGTTGCGCTCCGGCATCGGCGTCCGCGTCCTGGCGGCCGAGGCGGCGGACCTGCCGCTGCCGCCCTCCGTGGAGAAGGTGCCTGAGGCGTGCTCCGACGCGATCGACGACTGCGAACTCCTCGTCGTCCTCGGCGGTGACGGCACCCTGCTGCGCGGCGCCGAACTCTCCCGCGCCTCCGGCGTGCCGATGCTCGGCGTCAACCTGGGGCGGGTGGGCTTCCTCGCGGAGGCCGAACGCGACGACCTCGACCAGGTCGTGGAACGGGTCGTCACCCGGGACTACGAGGTCGAGGAACGGATGACCCTCGACGTCACCGTGTACCAGAACGGCGACGTCCTGCACCGCGACTGGGCCCTCAACGAGGCGGCCGTGCAGAAGGTGTCCCCGGAGCGGATGCTGGAGGTCGTGCTCGCGATCGACGGCCGCCCGGTGACCGGCTTCGGCTGCGACGGGGTGATCTGCGCGACACCGACGGGCTCCACCGCGTACGCCTTCTCGGCGGGCGGGCCGGTGATCTGGCCCGAGGTCGAGGCGCTGCTCATGGTCCCCATCGGGGCGCACGCCCTCTTCGCCAAACCGCTGGTGACCACCCCGGAGTCGGTGCTCGCGGTCGAGGTCGAGCCGCACACCCCGGACGGGGTGCTGTGGTGCGACGGGAGGCGGACGGTGGAACTGCCCGCCGGCGCGCGGGTCGAGGTCCGGCGGGGTGCCGTGCCGGTCCGGCTCGCCCGGCTGCACCACGCCTCCTTCACGGACCGGCTCGTCGCCAAGTTCGCCCTGCCGGTGTCGGGGTGGCGGGGCGCGCCGCGCTGACCGGACTCTCCGTCCCGCCGCCGTGCGGGCCGCCCGGCCGGCCGGAGCACCGCCCCGGCCGGCCCCCTCCTCCCGGTGCCCGGCGCCCGAACGAGCGGCGCGCCGGGAGGTCACGGCCGGGCCGATGTCGCATCGGACCAGGGAAACCTCGTATGGTCTGGGGCGTGCTGGAGGAGATGCGGATACGGTCGCTCGGAGTCATCGACGACGCTGTGGTCGAGCTGTCGCCCGGCTTCACCGCGGTGACCGGTGAGACCGGTGCGGGCAAGACCATGGTCGTGACCAGCCTGGGGCTGCTGCTCGGCGGCCGGGCGGACCCGGCGCTCGTACGGATCGGCGCGGCCTCGGCCGTGGTCGAGGGGCGGATCAGCGTGCCCCCGGGCACACCGGCCGCCCTGCGCGCGGAGGAGGCCGGGGCGGAGCTCGACGAGGGCGCCCTGCTCGTCAGCCGTACGGTCTCGGCCGAGGGGCGCTCCCGGGCCCACCTCGGCGGGCGTTCCGTACCCGTCGGGCTGCTCGCCGAACTCGCCGACGAACTCGTGGCCGTCCACGGCCAGACCGACCAGCAGGGCCTGCTCAAGCCCGCCCGGCAGCGCGGCGCGCTCGACCGGTACGCGGGCGCGGCCGTCTCCGGACCGCTCGCCGCCTACGGCGAGGCGTACCGGCGGCTGCGGGCGGTCACCGCCCAGTTGGACGAGATCACCACCCGGGCCGCGGAACGCGCCCAGGAGGCCGATCTGCTGCGCTTCGGGCTCGACGAGATCGAGGCCGTCGCCCCGCTGCCGGGGGAGGACGCCGAACTGGCGGCCGAGGCCGACCGGCTCGGACACGCCGAGGCCCTGGCCTCCGCCGCCGCGCTCGCGCACGGCGCGCTCGCGGGCTCCCCCGAGGACCCCGAGTCCGTCGACGCGACCACGCTCGTCGCGGGCGCGGGCCGGGCCCTGGAGGCCGTACGGTCGCACGACCCGGCGCTCGCCGCGCTCGCCGACCGGATGGGGGAGATCTCCATCCTGCTCGCGGACGTGGCGACCGAGCTGGCCGGGTACGCCGACGACCTGGACGCCGATCCGCTGCGGCTCGCCGCCGTCGAGGAGCGGCGCGCGGCCCTCACGCAGCTGATCCGCAAGTACGGGGACGGGGAGGGCACCGGCGCCGTCCTGGCCTGGGCGGAGGAGAGCGCCGCCCGGCTCGGCGAACTGGACGACGACGGCGGCCGGATCGAGGAGTTGACCGCCGAGCGGGACCGGCTGCGCGACGAGCTGTCGGCGCTCGCGCAGCGGCTCACCGACGCCCGCACGGAGGCGGCGGACCGGTTCGCCGCCGCCGTCACCGCCGAACTCGCCTCGCTGGCCATGCCGCACGCGCGCGTGTCCTTCGCCATCCGGCAGACCGAGGACCCCGAGGGGGTCGAGGTCGGCGGCCGGCGGGTCGCGTACGGGCCGACCGGCGCCGACGAGGTCGAGCTGCTGCTCGCCCCGCACCCCGGCGCCCCGCCCCGGCCGATCGCCAAGGGCGCGTCCGGCGGTGAGCTGTCCCGGGTGATGCTGGCCGTGGAGGTCGTCTTCGCCGGGGTCGATCCGGTGCCGACGTACCTCTTCGACGAGGTGGACGCGGGCGTCGGCGGCAAGGCGGCCGTCGAGATCGGCCGCCGTCTCGCCAGGCTCGCCAGGACGGCCCAGGTCGTCGTGGTCACCCACCTCCCGCAGGTCGCGGCCTTCGCCGACCGCCAGCTGCTGGTGGAGAAGACCCACGACGGCTCGGTGACCCGCTCCGGCGTCACCGTCCTGGAGGGCGAGGAGCGGATCAGGGAGCTGTCCCGGATGCTCGCCGGGCAGGAGGACTCCGAGACGGCCCGCGCCCACGCGGAGGAACTGCTCGCGGCGGCGCGGGCGGACGGGTGAGGCGCCTCGCCTCCTTCGCCGCGGCCGCCGGGGCGACCCGGGCCGTGTACGAGGGGCTGCGGCGGCTCCCGCCCGGCGCGCGGCGGGTCCGGACGAACCACGCGGGGCGGGAGGTCGACCTGTGCGCCGGGCCCGCCGTCGCCCTCGGGGCGGCGGCCGGGAGCGGCAGCGGGCCCGTCGCGTTCGCCGTGCTCGTCGCGGGGGCGTGCGGGGCCTACGACGACGCCAGGGGGGACCACCGGCGCGGTTTCCGGGCGCACGCCGCGGCGCTGCGGGGCGGCGAGGTGACCAGCGGGGCCGTCAAGCTCCTCGGGATCGGGGCCGCCTCGCTGGTGGCCGGGGCGCTCCTCAAGGAGAGGCCGCTCGACAAGGTCCTCGCCGGGATCGTCGTTGCGGGCAGTGCCCATCTGGTGAACCTCGTGGACGTGCGGCCCGGACGCGCCGGTCTGGCGGTGCTCGCGCTCGGCGTGCCCGGACTGCCCGGCGGCCCGCTCGCCGCGGCCCCCATGGGTGCCGCCGCCGCGGTCCTCGGGGAGGACCTCGCCGAGCGGACCATGCTCGGCGACACCGGAGCCCACGCGCTCGGCGCCGCCGTCGGCGGCGCGATCGCCGCCGGGAACGGGCGGTTCGGGCTCGCCGCGCACGCGGCCGGACTGGTCGCCGCGGCCGTGTGGGGGGAGTGCGTGGCTTCCTCGCGCGCTCGCTCGGGCGGGTGAACCCGCGGCGCGAGAGCCCTCGCCGTACGCCCACCGTCCAGGGGAACGACGGCACGCGAGTGCCGGAACGCGCGTACGGTCGGGGGCGCGAACTGGCATTCTTGGGGGCGTGACACAGCTCCGTACGGTCCAGGTGTTGGGCGGGGGCGGCGCGGGCAGCAGCGCTCACGTCCGATCACTCGCCGCGGGGCTGGTGGCGAGGGGCGTGCGGGTGACCGTGTGCGCCCCTCCCGCGCTCGACCGCGCCCATGACTACCCGGGGACCGGCGCCCGCTTCGTGCCGCTGCCCCGCCTCGGCGACCCCGCCGCCGTCACCGCGCTCCGCAACGCCTTCGTCGGCGCGGACGTGGTCCACGCGCACGGGCTCCACGCCTCCGTGCGGGCCGCGCTCGCGCTCTCCGGCGGGCCGGGGGTCCCCCTCGTGACGACCTGGCACACCCGGAGCCACGCGGACGGGGCGCGGGCCGGGCTCGTCCGGCTCCTCGAACGCCGGACCGCGCGGGCCGCCCGCGTCGTCCTCGCCACCTCCTCCGAACTGGTCGACCGGGCCCGGCGGCGCGGTGCCCGCGACGCCCGCCTCGCCCCCGTCGCCGTGCCCGCCGCGCACGGGCCCGTCTGCCTCCACGACGGCAAGGTGCGTGCCGAACTCGGCGCCGTCGACCGCCCGTTGCTGGTGACGGTGGGGGCGCTGGAACGGGGCCGGGGCCACCGGACGCTGCTCGACGCGGCCCGGGAGTGGCGGGACCTCGACCCCCGGCCGCTCCTCGTGATCGCCGGGGAGGGGCGCGAACGGGCACGCCTCCGGCGGCGGATCGCCGGCGAGGACCTTCCGGTACGGCTGCTCGGGCACCGCGAGGACGTCGCGGAGCTGCTGGCGGCGGCGGACGTCGCCGTCCTCCCGTCCCGCTGGGAGGCCCGCTCCCCGCTCGCCCAGGAGGCGCTGGGGCTCGGCGTGCCGCTCGTCGCGACGGCGGTGGGCGGCCTCCCGGAACTCGTCGGTGACGCGGCGGAGTTGGTGCCGTACGGGGACGCGGGGGCGCTCGCGGCGGCGGTGCGGGGGCTCCTGGAGGACGCGGACCGGCGGATGGACCTGGCGGCGGCCGGCCGGACGCAGGCGGGGACGTGGCCGACCGAGGACGACACGGTGGCCCACGTGCTCAGCGTGTACGACGAACTGGCGGGGCGGTGACGGAGGGCGCCGCCGCCCTCACGGCGTGAGGCGGCGGGCCCTGAGGGCCAGGGAGAGGGCCAGGACCGTCTGGGGATCGTCCAGGTCGGTGCCCAGGAGTTCGGAGATGCGGGCCAGCCGGTTGTAGAGGGTCTGGCGGTTGAGGTGCAGCTCGCGGGCGGTCTCCGCCTTGCGGCCCGCGTGGGCCAGATACGTCTCCAGGGTGGGCAGGAGCGGCGGCCGGGAGGTGCGGTCGTGCTCCCGCAGGGGACCGATCGCCCGGTCCACGAAGGCCGCGAGCACCGTGTCCCCGTGCAGGTGCAGCCGCCACAGGAGCAGGTCGATGTCGAGGCGCCGCGCGTCGTACCAGGGCCGGTCCGACAGGCCCTGCGCCGCCGTCGCCGTCTCCGCCGCGTGCCGCAGGCCCGCCGAGGCCGCCGCCCACCCTCCGGCGACGCCCACCACGACCACCGGCGGGTGCGCCCCGGCCCGCTCCAGACCCGCCCGGCCCACGCCCGCGCGCAGGGCCGCCGCGACCCGGTCCGCGACCGCCGTGCGCTCCGTCTCCGAGCGCAGCCCGAGGAGGAGGGGGACCAGGCCCTCGACCGGGCGGACGCCCAGGAGGACGGGGACGCCGACGGAGGAGAGCTCCTCCAGGACCGCGCGGGCGAGCGGCGCCCAACTGCCGGCCGGGGAGAGTTCCGGCGCCAGGCGCATCACCACCGGCAGGAGCGGGCCGTCCCCCGGCCGGAAGCCGAGGACCCGGGCCTGGGCCGGGGCGTCCTCGGCGCCGATCGCGCCCTCCGCCAGGTCCGTCAGGAAGTCGCCCCGGCCGCGCGCGGCCAGTTCCTCCTCCTGCCGGGCCTGCATGAGGACGACCGCGAGGAGCCCGGCCGCCCGCTCGGCCGCCATCCGGTGGACGGGGGAGAGGGCGCCGGAGACCGCGGAGAGCACCAGACGGGCCCGTACCGAACCGGTACCGGGGCCGCCGCCGGGCACGTCGACCAGGACCGTCCCGGCGGGCGGGCCGGACTCGCGGGCCGTCCGCCCGCCGCGCAGGCCGTCCCACACCTGGAGCGGATCGGCGGGCGCGGGCCCGGCGCCCGCCGCGTACAGGAGCCGGCCGTCGGCGGTCTCCAGGAAGACCGGGTTGGCGGCGAAACCGGAGAGGACGCGCAGCACCTGCGGGACCCCGCCGCCGCCGAGCAGGGCCTCCGTGCACTGCCGGTGGACCTCCTCGGCCTGCCGCTGGAGGGCGTAGTGGCCGTTGACGATCTCGGTGTGGATCTCCTCGGTCACCGCCACGAACGGCACCTCGCGGTGCAGCTGCACCAGCGGCAGGCCCGCCGTCCGCGCGGCCTCCACGATCGCCGCCGGCAGCCGGGCGAAGCGCGGCCCCAGCTCCACCACGAGCGCCGCGATGCCCCGGTCGGCGAGCCGCCGCACGAAGGCCCGCTGCTCGGCCGGCCGGGTGCCCAGGCCGAGGCCCGTGGTCAGCAGCAGCTCGCCGCCCTTGAGCAGCGACGCGATGTTCGGCACCTCGCCCGCGTGCACCCAGCGCACCGTGCGGTGCAGCCGGTCCGCGCAGGCGACCACCTCCGGAAGCCCGCCGCGCAGGCCCGGGAGTTCGAGCGCCCGCCGCACGGTGATCCCGTCCTGGTTGTCCATGGCCCCGGACGCTACCCGCGTCCCCGTTCCGGCGACATCACCCGGGGGTCACGGGACCGTACGGCCGGGGCGGCGGGGCGGCAACTCGGCGTCTCCGGGAGGCGGTTGCGCGGGCACACGGCGAGTGTGACCCGCGTCACTCCCGGCCCGCCGCCGACGGGCCGGGAGTGACGCGCCCGGCCCGTCGCGCCGCCCGCCCGGGGCCGCGGGGCGCCCTCAGCCGCCGTACGCGCCGCTGGCCGTCAGCCGCAGGGCGGTGTCGATCAGGGGGACGTGGCTGAACGCCTGCGGGAAGTTGCCGACCTGGCGCTGGAGCACCGGGTCCCACTCCTCCGCGAGCAGACCGAGGTCGTTGCGGAGCGAGAGCAGCTTCTCGAAGAGGGTGCGGGCCTCGTCCACGCGGCCGATCATCGCCAGGTCGTCGGCCAGCCAGAAGGAGCACGCCAGGAACGCGCCCTCGTCGCCCGCCAGGCCGTCCACGCCGGCGTCCTGGCCGGCCGTGGGGTAGCGCAGCACGAAGCCGTCCTCGGTGGACAGCTCCCGCTGGATCGCCTCGATCGTGCCGATGACCCGCTTGTCGTCCGGCGGCAGGAAGCCCATCTGCGGGATCAGCAGCAGCGAGGCGTCCAGCTCCCTGGAGCCGTACGACTGCGTGAAGGTGTTCCGCTCCTTGTCGTAGCCCTTCTCGCAGACGTCCCGGTGGATCTCGTCGCGCAGCTCGCGCCAGCGCTCCAGCGGGCCGTCGGCGTCCCCGGACTCGATGAGCTTGATCGTGCGGTCCACGGCCACCCAGGCCATCACCTTGGAGTGCACGAAGTGCCGGCGCGGGCCGCGGACCTCCCAGATGCCCTCGTCGGGCTGGTTCCAGTTCTTCTCCAGGTACTCGATCAGCTTGAGCTGGAGCAGGGAGGCGTAGTCGTTGCGGGACAGGCCGGTCATGTGCGCCAGGTGCAGGGCCTCGGTGACCTCGCCGTACACGTCCAGCTGGAGCTGGTTCGCGGCGCCGTTGCCGACCCGGACCGGGGTGGAACCCTCGTACCCCGGCAGCCAGTCCAGCTCCGCCTCGCCCAGCTCCCGCTCGCCCGCGATGCCGTACATGATCTGGAGGTTCTCCGGGTCGCCCGCGACCGCGCGGAGCAGCCAGTCCCGCCAGGCGCGGGCCTCCTCGCGGTAGCCGGTGCGCAGCATCGAGGAGAGGGTGATGGCCGCGTCCCGCAGCCAGGTGTAGCGGTAGTCCCAGTTCCGCACGCCGCCGATCTCCTCGGGCAGCGAGGTGGTCGGGGCGGCGACGATCCCGCCGGTCGGCGCGTACGTCAGCGCCTTCAGGGTGATCAGGGAGCGGACCACCGCCTCCCGGTAGGGGCCGTGGTACGTGCAGTGGTCGACCCACTCGCTCCAGAAGCCGACGGTCGCCTCCAGGGCGCCCTCGGGGTCCGGCAGCGCCGGCGGCTCCTTGTGCGAGGGCTGCCAGGAGAGGGTCAGGGCCACCCGCTCCCCGGGGGAGACGGTGAACTCGGAGTACGTGGTGAGGTCCTCGCCGTGGGTCTCCGCCTCGGTGTCCAGCCACACCGAGTCGGGTCCGGCGACCGCGACCGTGCGCTCGCCGACCTTGTGCACCCAGGGCACGATCCGGCCGTAGCTGAACCGCATCCGCAGCGCGGACCGCACGGGGACCCGGCCGCTGACGCCCTCCACGATCCGGATCAGCTGCGGCGCGCCGTCGCGCGGGGGCATGAAGTCGGTCACCCGGATCGTGCCGCGCGGGGTGTCCCACTCGGACTCCAGGACGAGCGAGTCGCCCCGGTAGCGGCGCCGGTCGGCGGGGGCCGGCTCGGCGTCCTCGGGGCCCGCGGGGCCCACCCGCCAGAACCCGTGTTCCTCGGTGCCGAGGAGCCCCGCGAAGATCGCGTGCGAGTCGAAGCGGGGCAGGCAGAGCCAGTCCACGCTGCCGTCCCGGCAGACCAGGGCAGCGGTCTGCATGTCTCCGATGAGTGCGTAATCCTCGATGCGCCCGGCCACGTGCTTCACTCCAGTCGAACGGCCATGTCCGCCCCTCGGGGCGCTTGCTCCGGATGCGGGCCGGTGGCCGGCCCGCTCTGTCCGAGTGTGTCAGCGGTCGGGGGTCTTCGGCGGACCCCGGCCCGGGACGGTCGTGCTTCCCGGGCGCCCGGCCCCGGACGAGGGTGGCGGCGCCGTCGGTCGGCCGGCTCGGAAGGCCGGTCCGAGCAGGATACGTCGAGCCGCCCACCGCCCGGTGGGCAAGCCCGCGACAGCCTTGCTCCTATCAGGTGAACACCCCTTTCCCCGGGCCGGTGGGAGGCGGTTCCGGCGGTCGCGTCGCCGTCCGTGAACGGCCGGCTCCCGCGTGTGGCCGGAAGCGGTCTCCCCCTGTCGCTGATACCCTGGTACCCCGTGGACCGGTGGGAAACGGCGACAGCCGAGGACCCCGAAACCGCAGCGACGGCACCCCCCGATTCTTCCGGAGGGGGCGCCGGTACGCACCTCCAGAACGCGACCACGGGAGCCCCCTCTTGGCGATGCCGCCCAACACCACGACGACCAAGCACATCTTCGTCACCGGGGGTGTCGCCTCCTCCCTCGGCAAGGGCCTCACCGCCTCCAGCCTGGGTGCGCTCCTCAAGGCGCGGGGCCTGCGGGTCACGATGCAGAAGCTCGACCCGTACCTCAACGTCGACCCCGGCACGATGAACCCGTTCCAGCACGGCGAGGTGTTCGTCACCAACGACGGCGCCGAGACCGACCTGGACATCGGCCACTACGAGCGCTTCCTCGACGTCGACCTCGACGGCTCGGCCAACGTCACCACCGGCCAGGTGTACTCGCAGGTCATCGCCAAGGAGCGGCGCGGCGAGTACCTGGGCGACACCGTGCAGGTCATCCCGCACATCACCAACGAGATCAAGTCCCGCATCCGCCGCATGGCGACCGGCGACGTGGACGTGGTCATCACCGAGGTCGGCGGCACCGTCGGCGACATCGAGTCCCTGCCGTTCCTGGAGACCGTGCGCCAGGTCCGCCACGAGGTCGGCCGCGACAACGTCTTCGTCGTGCACATCTCGCTGCTGCCCTACATCGGCCCGTCCGGCGAGCTGAAGACCAAGCCGACCCAGCACTCGGTCGCCGCCCTGCGCAACATCGGCATCCAGCCCGACGCGATCGTGCTGCGCGCCGACCGCGAGGTCCCCACCGCCATCAAGCGCAAGATCTCGCTGATGTGCGACGTGGACGAGGCCGCCGTGGTCGCCGCCATCGACGCCAAGTCGATCTACGACATCCCGAAGGTGCTGCACACCGAGGGCCTGGACGCCTACGTCGTCCGCAAGCTCGACCTGCCCTTCCGCGACGTGGACTGGACCGTCTGGGAGGACCTCCTGGACCGCGTCCACAACCCGGAGCACGAGGTCACCGTCGCGCTCGTCGGCAAGTACATCGACCTGCCCGACGCCTACCTCTCGGTCACCGAGGCCATGCGGGCCGGCGGCTTCGCGAACAAGGCCCGGGTCAAGGTGAAGTGGGTCACCTCCGACGAGTGCAAGACCCCGGCCGGCGCCGAGAAGCAGCTCGGCGACGTCGACGCGATCCTCGTCCCCGGCGGCTTCGGCGACCGGGGCGTGAGCGGCAAGGTCGGCGCGATCCGGTACGCCCGCGAGCACAAGGTGCCGCTGCTCGGGATCTGCCTGGGCCTCCAGTGCATCGTCATCGAGGCGGCGCGGAACCTGGCCGGCATCCCCGAGGCCAACTCCACCGAGTTCGACCCGGCCACCGCGCACCCCGTCGTCTCCACGATGGAGGAGCAGCTCGCGTACGTCGAGGGCGCCGGCGACCTGGGCGGGACGATGCGCCTGGGCCTGTACCCGGCGAAGCTCGCCGAGGGCTCGATCGTCCGCGAGGTCTACGGCGACGAGCCGTACGTGGAGGAGCGCCACCGCCACCGCTACGAGGTGAACAACGCCTACCGCGCGGAGCTGGAGAAGAAGGCCGGTCTGGTCTTCTCCGGCACCTCCCCGGACAACAAGCTCGTCGAGTACGTCGAGTACCCGCGCGAGGTCCACCCCTACCTGGTCGCCACCCAGGCGCACCCGGAGCTCCGCTCCCGCCCGACCCGCCCGCACCCGCTTTTCGCGGGCCTGGTCAAGGCGGCCGTCGAGCGCAAGACGGGCAAGCAGGCCGGGTGACCGGCGCACCGGTCCCGCGGCGTTAACGTTGCCGGGGTGCGGGTCCTCCGGGCCCGTGCCCCGGCTTTCGTGTGTTCGTGCAGAGGTACGCGTGTTCGCGTACGGGAGGACGGCTATGGAGTTGCAGGACACCCCGCAGGAGTGGAAGGTCGTCGAGACGGCGACCCCGTTCCGGGGGAAGAAGACGAGCGTCCGTACGGACGACGTGGTCATGCCGGACGGCACGGTCGCGCGCCGCGACTACCAGGTGCATCCCGGTTCGGTGGCCGTCCTGGCCCTGGACGGGGAGGACCGGGTCCTCCTGATCAAGCAGTACCGGCACCCGGTGCGGCAGAAGCTCTGGGAGATCCCGGCCGGGCTCCTCGACGTGCCCGGGGAGAACCCGCTGCACGCGGCCCGGCGCGAGCTGTACGAGGAGGCGCACGTCGAGGCCGCCGACTGGCGGGTCCTGACCGACGTCTACACCTCGCCGGGCGGCTGCGACGAGGCCGTGCGGATCTTCCTCGCGCGGGACCTCGCGGAGGCGGAGGGGGACCGCTTCGAGGTCGCCGAGGAGGAGGCCGACATGGAGACGGCGCGGGTGCCGCTCGCGGACCTCGTGCGGGGCGTCCTCGCGGGCGAGCTGCACAACAACTGCCTGGTCGTGGGGGTCCTCGCGCTGGCCGCCGCCCGCGCGGGCGAGGGTCTGGACGCGCTCCGTCCCGCGGACGCGCCGTGGCCGGCGCGGCCGTTCGCCTCGTAGCCCGTTTCCGTCCGCCACGGGAGCTATCCGGTCTGAAGATCTGCTGATCCGATCGGGGGATGTGCCCGCCCTGCTCCACCGGGGACGGGCCCCGCCCTGAACTACGCTCGGAAACGCCCGTGTGGAGCCCCTCGCGGGATCGGCTCGTGCGCAGGTGGACGGGAGCGTGGCCCGTGACGGATCAGGCGGTGGCGACGGCCGGCAACCGGCGGTTCTTCGGCCGGCAGCGCGAGTTGAAGGCCCTGCGCGCCGACATCGAGCGGACCGGCCTCGACACCCTCACCGGCCGCAAGGCGCCCCGTGCCCGGGTCCTGCTCGTCGCCGGCAGGCCCGGCTCCGGGCGCACCGCCCTCGCCGAGGAGCTGGCCGCCGGGATCGCCGACCGGTACCCCGACGGGATCGTCCGCGCCCGGCTCACCGAGCCCGGCGGGGCGCCCGTCCCCGTGGCCCGGGCCGCGCAGGAGCTCCTGGCCGCGCTCGGGGTCCCCGAGCCCCCCGGCGCCGCCGAGGACGAGCTGACCGAACTGGTCCGCGGCGCCTTCGCCGGCCGCCGGGCCGTCCTGATCCTGGACGACGCCGTCGACGCGGAGCAGGCGGACCCGCTCATCCCCGACGAGCCCGGAACCCTGGTGATCGGCGTCTCCGGGGGACCGCTCACCGGCATCCCCGACGTGCGGCCCTGCACCCTCGGCGGACTCGACCCCAAGTCCGCCATCGAACTGCTCAGCGCCTTCACCGGCTCCGTCCGCATCACCGTCGACCCGCAGGCAGCCGAGACCCTCGTGGAGGAGTGCGGAGGGCTGCCCGCCGCCGTCGTCCTCGCCGGCGGCTGGCTCTCCACCCACCCCAAGACGTCCGTCGCCGACCTCGCCAAGCGGCTGCGCGCGTCGAGCGGCGACCCCCTCGTCCGGGCCTTCCGCCTCGCCCACGAGGCGTTGCCCCCCACCGCCGCGCGGATACTGCGATTCCTCGCGCTCGCCCCGCTCGGCCGGGCCGACGCGCACACCGCCTCCGCCCTGGCCGGCTGCTCGGTCTCGGCCGCCGCCACCACGCTCGCCGACTTCGCCGCCCTGGGGCTCGTCTCCGCGGGCGAGGACGGGCAGTACGAGGTGCGCGCCCATCTCGTCCCCCTCCTCCGCGCCCGGCTGGAGGAGTGCGACCGGCCCTCCGAGGTGCAGCTCGCCCGGGCCCGCATGCTGGAGCGGACCGTACGGCTCCTCCAGTCCTGCCGCGCGGTCACCGAGCCCGAGGGCTCGCCCGCCCGCAGGAAGCTGGCCGGACTGCCGCGCGCCCTGCGCTTCCCGACCGCCGCCGCCGGGGCCGCCTGGCTGGAGTCCCGGCGGCCCGTGCTGCTCGCCTCCGCCCGCCTCGCCGTCGCCGACGGGGAGCTGGACACCCTGGCCCGGCGCCTGATCGCCTCCCTGGTCAAGGCGCTCGCCGCGCACCGCGGGGCCGAGGCCGCCGCCCCCGAGCTGTACGGCCTGCACCGGCTCGTCCTGGACGTGGCCGAGCGGCGCGGGCTGCACCGGGAGCGGGCCGCGGCCCTGCTCAACCTGGCCGACCTCGACGCCCGCACCGGAAGGACGAAGGACGCTCTTCTGCGATATCGGTTGGCACTGGAGGCCGGACGCGCAGCAAATGATCCGTATGCGACCGGCCGGGCGATGGAATCCGTAGGCGGCTCCTACCAGGAGCTGGGGGACTGGCAGCGGGCCGGCGACTGGTACGGCCGGGCGCTCGCCCAGCGCCTCGCCCGGGACGAGCGCGCCGACCAGGCCCGGCTCTACGGCCGCCTCGGCGCCGTGCAGACCTACGCGGGCCGGTACGGGGAGGCGCTGCGGAACTGGCGGGCCGCCGCCGCCGGCTACCGCAGGCTCTCCGATCTGCCCGGCTACGCAAGGGCGTTGAGCGAGGCGGCCCGCGTCCAGGAGTACGCCGGACGGCCCGAGGAGTCCCTGCGGACCTGCGAGGAGGCGGTGGAGTGGGCCCGCCGGGCCCAGGACGTCCGGCTCCAGGCGGCGCTCCGGCTGCGCCTCGCGGACACCCTAGACCGGCTCGGGGACCCGGCCGCCGCCCGGCTGCACCGGGCCGGAGCGGAGAGGCTGCTGGAAACCGCACCGCCCGCCTACGAAATCCGCAGTGGCTTCATCGAAGATTGATACTTTGAAAGGCTAGACAGCGGTACCTCCTTCATTAGACTGGTCGAGCCGCGTTCCCACGTGGTCTGCCCCGGTGTGCCGTCATGCCTCCGGGTATGTATCGCAGTGCGCCAGTTATCCCCCTGATTCAAGGACCGTGATCGACGATGAAGGTCGGCATCCCCCGCGAGGTCAAGAACAACGAGTTCCGCGTGGCCATCACCCCCGCCGGTGTCCACGAGCTCGTCCGCCACGGCCACCAGGTCCTCGTGGAGCAGAACGCCGGTGTCGGCTCCTCGATCACGGACGAGGAGTACGTCGCCGCCGGTGCGGAGATACTCCCCACCGCCGACGAGGTCTGGGCCGCCGCCGACCTGCTCCTCAAGGTCAAGGAGCCGATCGCGGAGGAGTACCACCGCCTCCGCAAGGACCAGACCCTCTTCACCTACCTGCACCTCGCCGCCTCCCGCGAGTGCACGGACGCGCTCCTGGCCTCCGGCACCACCGCCATCGCGTACGAGACCGTCGAGACCGCCGGCCGCGCGCTCCCGCTGCTCGCCCCGATGTCCGAGGTCGCGGGCCGCCTGGCCCCGCAGGTCGGCGCCTACCACCTGATGCGCTCGGCCGGCGGCCGCGGCGTCCTCCCCGGCGGCGTCCCCGGCACCCACGCCGGCCGCGCCGTCGTCATCGGCGGCGGCGTCTCCGGCTGGAACGCCACCCAGATCGCCGTCGGCATGGGCTTCCACGTGACCCTGCTCGACAAGGACATCAACAAGCTCCGCGAGGCCGACAAGGTCTTCGGCACCAAGGTGCAGACGATCGTCTCCAACGCCTACGAGCTGGAGAAGGCCGTCGTCGAGGCCGACCTCGTCATCGGCGCCGTCCTCATCCCGGGCGCCAAGGCCCCGAAGCTGGTCACCAACGAGCTCGTCGCCAGGATGAAGCCCGGAAGTGTCCTTGTCGACATCGCCATCGACCAGGGCGGCTGCTTCGAGGACTCGCACCCGACCACCCACGCCGAGCCGACCTTCCGGGTCCACGACTCGGTCTTCTACTGCGTCGCCAACATGCCCGGCGCGGTCCCGAACACCTCCACCTACGCCCTCACCAACGCCACGCTGCCCTACATCGTGTCGCTGGCGAACAACGGCTGGGCCGAGGCGCTGCGCCGCGACCCCGCCCTCGCCCTGGGCCTCAACACCCATGACGGCAAGGTGGTTTACAAGGAGGTCGCCGAGGCCCACGGTCTCGAGCACGTCGAGCTGAACAGCCTCCTGGGCTGACCCGCGCGGCACCGCCGTCAACGCGTGCCGTCAATGCCGCGCACCCGGCCGGACCTTGTTCGACAAGGTCCGGCCGGCTGTGTCTCCGGCCACGTCGAAACGTTCGGACGACTCGCCGCGAACGTGACCCTTCATCCGATTCGCACACCCCGAAAACGCGCGGATGCGTCCCCGTGCGCCCTTGACAGCGGGGTGATCGGTTACCGACACATCGGGCCGGGTCCGACGGATTGTGTTGCTGCGGACCGGTGACACGCCATAGAGTCGCCAACCGTCGGCATGGTGCCACGCTGACCTATCGATAAATGTTCCCGGTCACACCCAAGGAGGTAAGACGACTTGTGAATGAGTCGACATTTACTCCCGGGAGTGGTGCGCCGGGAGCTCCGATCGGCTCCGTCGCGGTGCGGACCTTCGCGACGCACCAGCCCGTGACGACAGCCCACACGATGAAGACGATGGACGGCCTACACGTGAACGCCACGGCCGGCAACGAGATGGGCCGAGAGTCCACCCACTTCGCCGCCTACGACGAGGTGCCCGAGGGGCACTTCTACGACCCCGACGCCGAGTACGAGCCCGATCCGGAGTACGCGGCCACCCTCGCGCCCGACGCTGCCCGCCAGCGCCGCGAGCGGATCGGCCCGACCGGACGGCCCCTGCCGTACTTCCCGATCCCCGGTCCGCTGACCGACCACGGTCCGGCGAAGATCATCGCGATGTGCAACCAGAAGGGCGGCGTCGGCAAGACCACGTCGACCATCAACCTGGGCGCCGCGCTCGCCGAGTACGGCCGACGGGTCCTGCTCGTGGACTTCGACCCGCAGGGAGCCCTGTCGGTCGGCCTCGGCGTGAACCCGATGGAGCTGGACCTCACCGTCTACAACCTGCTCATGGAGCGGGGCATGTCGGCGGACGAGGTGCTCCTGAAGACCGCCGTGCCCAACATGGACCTGCTGCCGAGCAACATCGACCTCTCGGCCGCCGAGGTCCAGCTCGTCAGCGAGGTCGCGCGCGAGTCCACCCTCCAGCGCGCCCTGAAGCCGCTGATGAACGACTACGACTACATCGTGATCGACTGTCAGCCCTCGCTCGGCCTGCTGACCGTGAACGCCCTGACGGCGGCTCACAAGGTCATCGTGCCGCTGGAGTGCGAGTTCTTCGCGCTGCGCGGCGTCGCCCTGCTGACCGAGACCATCGAGAAGGTCCAGGAGCGGCTCAACCCCGAGCTGGAGCTCGACGGCATCCTCGCCACGATGTACGACTCCCGGACCGTGCACAGCCGCGAGGTCCTCGCGCGCGTGGTCGAGGCGTTCGACGACCACGTGTACCACACGGTCATCGGGCGGACCGTGCGCTTCCCGGAGACCACGGTCGCCGGCGAGCCCATCACCACGTACGCCTCCAACTCCGTGGGCGCCGCCGCCTACCGCCAGCTCGCCAGGGAGGTGCTCGCCCGGTGTCACGCCGAGTGAGCCTGCCCGGCGCCGACGAACTCTTCCGTACGACCGGGGGGACGGGGCTCCAGGCGTCCGCGCCGCGCCGGACCGTCCCGGCGCCGGCGGGCGAGAGCGACCCGGCGGCGGCCGACGCCTCCGCGGAGCACGCGACCGCCGGCTCCGAGGCGGCGGAACCGCGCGCCCGGACGGCCGGGCAGGAGAAGGCGGCGCCCGCCGTCCCCGCCCCGGCGGCGTCCCGGCGGCGCGGCGGCCGTACCGCGAGCCGGCGGCCCAGCGGCCGCGAGCGCCACGACGAGAAGATCACGGTCTACGTCTCCGCCGAGGAGCTGATGGACCTGGAGCACGCCCGGCTCGTCCTGCGCGGCGAGCACGGCCTCGCCGTCGACCGGGGCCGGATCGTCCGGGAGGCCGTCGCGGTCGTCCTGGCGGACCTGGAGTCGCGCGGCGACGCGAGCATCCTCGTCCGCCGCCTGCGCGGCCGCTGACGATAACCTGCGGGCTGCTCGTGCTCCCCGCTCCCCCTGGACCTCCATGCGCCACGCCCTCGCCCCCGACGAGACGTCCCGTCCGCCGCGCCGCCGCGCCCTGGGACGCGGCGGGGGCGCGACGCCGGGGGAGGAGCGCCCGGAACCCCCGCCCGGGGCCGACCGGCCCGGCGCGGCCGGCGGACCGGACGACGGCGGACCCGCCCGTACCGGCGGACCCGCCCGTACCGGCGGACCCGCCCGTACCGGTGGAACCGCCCGGACCGGTGGAACCGAGCGGCCCGGTGAGGACAGCGGGTCCGACCGGGACAGCGGGTCCGGGGAGACCTCCGGGACCGGCGCCGGGCGCGACGGGCGGTTCACCGTGCGGCTCACGAACTTCGAGGGCCCCTTCGACCTGCTCCTCCAGCTGATCACCCGGCACAAGCTGGACGTCACCGAGGTCGCGCTCTCCCGGGTCACCGACGAGTTCATGGCGCACCTGCGGGCCCTGGGACCGGACGGGGACCTCGACCAGACCACCGAGTTCCTCGTCGTCGCCGCCACCCTGCTCGACCTCAAGACCGCCCGGCTGCTGCCCGCGGCGGAGGTGGAGGACGAGGCCGACCTCGCGCTCCTGGAGGCCCGCGACCTGCTCTTCGCCCGGCTCCTCCAGTACCGCGCGTACAAGCGCGTCGCGGACGTCCTCGAGGAGCGCTGGGAGAGCGAGGGCCGCCGCCACCCCCGTACCGTCGGGCTCGAGCCGCACCACGCCGCGCTGCTGCCCGAGGTCGTCCTCTCCGTCGGCCCCGAGGGCCTCGCGGAGCTGGCCGCCGGGGCCATGCGGCCCAGGGCCGCGCCGCGGGTCCACGTGGAGCACATCCACGCGCCCCTCGTCAGCGTCCGCGAACAGGCCGCCATCGTGGCCGCCCTGCTGCGCGAGCGCGGCACGGCGGTCTTCCGGGAGCTGGTCGAGGACGCCGGCGACACCCTCACCGTCGTCGCCCGCTTCCTCGCCCTCCTGGAGCTCTACCGCGAGCGGTCCGTCGCCCTCGACCAGGAGACCGCCCTCGGCGACCTCACCGTCTCCTGGACCGGCGGGGTCGAAGGGATCGACGGGGCCGACGGGATCGACGGAGGCGACGGGACCGGCGGACCCGACAGGGCCGGGGAGCCCCGGGGCACCGGCGCGTTCGATCAGGAATCCGGACAGGAAGCGGAGGCCCGCGCGTGAGCGACCCCGACCTCAAACCCTCCCTCGAAGCCGTGCTCATGGTGGTCGACGAGCCCGCCACCGAGGCCCACCTCGCCGGCGTCCTGGGGCGCGCCCCCGAGGAGGTGGCCGGTGCCCTGCGCGAACTGGCCGAGGAGTACACCGCCCAGGGCCGGGGCTTCGAACTGCGCCGGGTGGCCGGAGGCTGGCGCTACTACACCCGCCCCGCGTACGCCTCCGCCGTGGAGGCGTTCGTCCTGGAGGGCCGGCAGGCGCGGCTCACCCGGGCGGCCCTGGAGACCCTGGCGGTCGTCGCGTACCGCCAGCCGGTCGGCCGTTCCCGCGTCTCGGCGGTCCGCGGGGTCAACTGCGACGGCGTGATGCGGACCCTCCTCCAGCGCGGTCTGGTGGAGGAGGCGGGCACGGAACCCGAAACAGGTGCGATCCTGTACAGGACGACGAACTACTTCCTGGAGCGGATGGGCCTGCGCGGCCTGGACGAACTCCCCGAGCTCGCCCCCTTCCTCCCCGAGGCGGAGGCGGTCGAGGCGGACTCGCTGGAAGGGGTTCCGTCGTTCGATCCGGATGCACCGGATCGTGAGGACGACGACAAGACGGAAGTTTGATGCGAAGCAGCAGCGGCAGGAACAGCAGCGGAAACAACGGCGGGAGCCGTGGTGGCAACAGCGGCGGCCGCGGCGGCAGCAGCGGCGGCGCCGGCGGGCGGGGCGGCGCCGGCGGGCGGGGCGGCAGCGGGGGCGGCGGCGGTTACCGGGGCGCCGCCGGCGGCGGCCGCGACGACCGGAAGCGTCCGGACAACCCCCGCCGGCCCCGCCCCGAGGAGCGCTCCTACGACGTGGGCGACTCCTCCGAGGCCCCGAAGAAGGGCCGCGGCGCCGCGGCCCGCGGCGGTGCCAAGGGCGGCCCCAAGGCCCCGCAGGGCGGCACCCCGCCCCGTCGCGGCCCGCACGGGCAGCGGCAGAGCCCGGCCCGTTCGCGCGAGCTCGACGCCAAGATCGAGCAGCGCAACCGGGAGCGGTACGAGGGCCGCCCGGAGATCAGGACCCCCAAGACCTTCCCCGGCGCCGAGCAGGAGGGCGAGCGGCTGCAGAAGGTCCTCGCCCGCGCCGGCATGGGCTCGCGGCGTGCCTGCGAGGAGCTCATCGAGCAGGCCCGCGTCGAGGTCAACGGCGAGATCGTCCTGGAGCAGGGCAAGCGCGTGGACCCGGAGAAGGACGAGATCAAGGTGGACGGCCTGACCGTCGCCACCCAGTCGCACCTCTTCTTCGCGCTGAACAAGCCCGCCGGCGTCGTCTCCACCATGGAGGACCCGGACGGCCGTCAGTGCCTCGGCGACTACGTCACCAACCGCGAGACCCGGCTCTTCCACGTCGGCCGGCTCGACACGGAGACCGAGGGCATCATCCTGCTCACCAACCACGGCGAGCTGGCCCACCGCCTCACGCACCCGAAGTACGGCGTGAAGAAGACCTACCTGGCCGCGATCACCGGACCGCTGCCCCGCGAGGTCGGCCGGCGGCTCAAGGACGGCATCCAGCTGGAGGACGGCTACGCCCGCGCCGACCACTTCCGCGTGGTCGAGCAGACCGGCAAGAACTACCTGGTCGAGGTCACCCTGCACGAGGGCCGCAAGCACATCGTGCGCCGGATGCTGGCCGAGGCGGGCTTCCCGGTCGAGAAGCTGGTCCGCACCGCCTTCGGCCCGATCTCCCTGGGCGACCAGAAGTCGGGCTGGCTGCGCCGCCTGACCAACACCGAGGTCGGCATGCTGATGAAGGAAGTCGGCATGTAGGGCCCGGCCCCCTCGTACGGGAAGCCCGCGACCGCCCGGCGGTCGCGGGCTTCCCGCGTGTCGGCGGACCTTGTGCGCCCGGCCGCCCCCCTTTATAGTCATCATGACTCTTAAGGAGGCGGGCGTGAGCCTCGCGACCCTGTTCGAACCCCTGCGGCAACCGCTCTTCACCGTCCTGGAAACCCCGGTCAGCTGGACCGAGGTCCTGGGATTCGGCAGCGGCGCGCTCTGCGTCTGGCTGGTGGCCCGCCAGCACGTGGCCAACTGGCCCGTCGGCATCGCCAACAACCTCTTCTTCGTCCTGCTCTTCGCCCAGGCGGGGCTCTACGCCGACGCCGGCCTGCAGATCGTCTTCATCACCCTCGCCGCGTACGGCTGGTGGACCTGGACCCACGGGGGTGGACCGGGCTCCGGCGTCCTCCCGGTGCGCCGCACCACGCGCACCGAGTGGACGTGGCTGCTCGCGGCGGGGGCGGTGGGGACCCTCGGGCTGACCCTGCTGCTCGACCGGGCCACCGACTCCACCGTCCCCTTCTGGGACGCCCTGACGACCGCGCTCTCCCTCATGGCCACCTACGGCCAGTGCAGGAAGCGCCTGGAGTCCTGGTGGCTCTGGATCGCCGCCGACGTCGTCTACGTACCGCTCTACGCGTACAAGGAGCTGTACCTCACCTCCCTGCTGTACGTCGGCTTCATGACGCTCTGCGTCCTCGGCCTGCGCGGCTGGACCAGGGACCTCGCGGGCTCCTCCCGGCCGGTGGGGGCGACGGCGTGAAGCGCTACGGCCACGGCCTCGTCCTCGGCAAGTTCTACCCGCCGCACGCGGGCCACCACCACCTCGTCCGCACCGCCCTCGCCCGCTGCGACCGTCTCACCGTGCTCGTCTGCGCCTCCTCCGTGGAGTCCGTCCCGCTGGAGGAGCGCGTCGCCTGGATGCGCGAGATCCACCCCGACGCCCTCGTCGTCGGCGCCGTGGACGACCATCCCGTCGACCTCCACGACCCCGACGTGTGGGACGCCCACATGGCCGTCTTCCGGGCCGCCGTGCCCGAGCGCGTCGACGCCGTCTTCACCTCGGAGCCGTACGGGGAGGAGCTGGGCCGCCGGTTCGGCGCCGACTCCGTCCCCGTCGATCCCGGCCGCGTCCGCTTCCCCGTCTCCGGCACCGCCGTCCGCGCGGACCCCGCCGGGTACTGGGACTTCCTGGAGCCGCCCGTGCGCGCCGCCCTCACCCGGCGCGTCGTCGTCCTCGGCGCCGAGTCCACCGGCACCACCACGATGGCGCTCGCCCTCGCCGACCACTACCGGCGGCGCGGCGGCGTCTGGGCCCGCACCCGGTACGTGCCGGAGTACGGGCGCGAGTACAGCGAACTCAAGCTCGCCGAACTCCGCGCCGGGCGTCCCGGCGCCACCTGGACCGACGTCGCCTTCCGCTCCTCCGACTTCCCCGTCATCGCCCAGCGCCAGGCCGAACTGGAGGAGGAGGCCGCCCGGGACGGCTCGCCCGTGCTCTTCTGCGACACCGACGCCTTCGCCACCACCATCTGGCACGAGCGGTACATGGGCACCGTCAGCCCCGGCACCGGGGAGATCGCCGCCCGGGGCCGCCAGCACCTCTGGCTGCTCACCGACCACCGGGGCGTCGCCTTCGAGGACGACGGGCTGCGCGACGGGGAGCACCTGCGCCCCTGGATGACCGCCCGCTTCCTCACCCAGCTCGCCCACACCGGCCGCCGCACGGTGGTGCTCACCGGGCCGCACGAGGAACGGCTGGCCACCGCCGTCGCCGCCGTGGACGCGCTGCTCGCCGAGGGCCCGCGCCTCGCCGACCCCCTGCCGGAGCGCCGGTGACCGGCCCCCGGGACCCCGGGGAGGACGCCCCCCGTGCTCCCGGGCCGGCCGCCGGCCGCCGGAACCCGGAGGAGCGCGCCCCCGGGGCGCCGCCGGGCGGTCCGGCCCCCGGGGAGTACGACCCCCGTGCCTTCGAGCCCTTCGCCGTCACCGTCGACCTCGCCGTCCTCACCCTCCGCGAGGGACGGCTCCACGTCCTCCTGGTCGAACGCGGCCGGGAGCCGTACGCCGGGTCCTGGGCCCTGCCCGGCGGCTTCGTGCTGCCCCGCGAGTCCGCCGAGACCGCCGCCCGCCGCGAACTCGCCGAGGAGACCGGGCTCTCCGGGGCCACCGTCGCCGGGCTCCACCTCGAACAGCTCCGCACCTACACCGAGCCGGACCGCGACCCCAGGATGCGGGTCGTCTCCGTCGCCTTCACCGCGCTCGTACCCGACCCGCCCGAGCCGCGCGGCGGCGGGGACGCGGCGCAGGCCCGGTGGATCCCGTACGGGACGCACGGGCCGCTCGCCTTCGACCACGACCGCATCCTCGCCGACGCCCACGACCGGATCGGCGCCAAGCTCGAGTACACCTGCCTCGCCACCGCCTTCTGCCCGCCCGCGTTCACCCTCGGCGAGCTGCGGCAGGTCTACGAGACGGTCTGGGGCGTCGAGCTCGACCGCCCCAACTTCCGGCGCAAGGTCCTCGCCACCCCCGGCTTCGTCCGGGCCGTGGAAGGGCCGCCGCGCCTCACCGGCGGACGGGGGAAACCGGCCGCCCTCTACCGGGCGGGCGGGGCCACGACCCTCCACCCGCCCCTCCTGCGACCGGAAGGACACTCCCCGTGAACCACGCACGCGCCGCCGTCAAGCGGGCCGCGACCGGCTCCCTGACCGGGCTCGCGCTCGGAGACGCGCTGGGCTTTCCCACCGAGTTCGACGACGTGCCCTCGATCCTCGCGAAGTGCGGGCCCTGGCGGGAGATGGAACTCCCCGTCAGGAACGGGACGGCGTACGTCACCGACGACACCCAGATGACCCTCGCCTTTGCCCGGGGCATCCGCACGGCCATGGACACCGGCGTCCTCGCCCCGCGACACCTCACCGGTCCGGTCCGCGAGGAGTTCGTCGCCTGGTACCACTCCCCGGAGAACAACCGCGCACCCGGCAACACCTGCCTGAGCGCCTGCCGGCTCCTGGACGGCGACCGGCCCTGGCAGGACGCCGTCCAGGTCCACTCCAAGGGCTGCGGCGCCAACATGCGGGTCGCGCCGATCGGGCTCGTCCCCGGGCTGAGCGAGGAGCAGCGGGCGGGTGCCGCCCAGCTCCAGGCGGCGCTGACCCACGGCCACCCCACCGCGCTCGCCGCCTCCGACCTCACCGCCCGCGCCGTGCACCTGCTCGCCCAGGGCGCGGACCCGACCGGGCTCGTCGGACAGCTGCGCTCGTACGCGTACGACAACCGCTCCCGCTACCACGAGCACTGGCTCGGCGACCTGTGGACCCGCTCCCAGGACCCCTCCGCGCGGCACTTCGCCGAGCGCGGCTGGGACGAGTGCCTGGCGGTCCTGGAACGCCTGGACGCCGTGCAGCGCACGGCCGACCCCGAACTCGACCCCTGCGCGTACACCGGGGACGGCTGGATCGCGGAGGAGGCCCTGGCGACCGGGCTCCTCTGCTTCCTCCTCTTCCCCGGCGAACCCCTCACCGCCCTGCGCCGGGCCGCCTGCACCCGCGGCGACTCCGACTCGATCGCCGCCCTCGCGGGGGCCTTCGCCGGCGCCCACCTCGGCGCGGACGCCTGGCCGGCGGAGTGGGCGGAACGCGTCGAGCACCGGAGCGACCTGGTCGCCTTCGGCGCCCTCTGGGACGCCTGACCGGCGGCGCGCCCCCGCCCGCCGGACCGGACGGCGGGCGGGCCGGGGCGGAGGTGCCGTACGACCCTCTCGTACGGACCCGGCTACAGCTCCCGCAGGGCCGACGCGCGGCGGGCGCGGACCAGGAAGTCCTCCACGCGCGCGTGGTCCGGGTCGGCCGGCAGCGGGGAGGAGTCACGGGCCAGGTCCGCCTCCTCCCGGAGGCGGTTCATCCAGGACTCGGCCTCGGGCCAGGACACCTCGCCGCGCCTGACCGCGAGGAGGCGGTCGCGGTCCCCGCCGACGCCGATCCGCAGCTCACCCGTGCGCAGCAGGTCCCGGCAGCTCCCCAGGAGCCGCAGCAGGTGCACGGCGTGCTTCCAGCGCGGCTGCCCGTACTGGCGCACGTCCGCGTCCAGCTTGCGGCGCTGACCGTCCGCGTACCGCACGAAGGTCTGGTGGGCCCGCCGGGAGAGGAAGGCCCCGCGCAGGGAGAGCAGCTCGCGTCCGAGGTCGTCGGCGTGCTCCACCACGGGGGAGTGGAGGCACTCCAGGACGTTCGGGTTGTTGCGCAGGGCCAGCTCGCAGAAGCGTTCCAGCTCCCAGGAGAACTGCTCCTCGCGCGGACCCTCCACGTGGGCCGGGGGCTTCTCGAAGCGCCAGAAGAGCGGCGTCGGGGCGAGGTAGACACCCCGCACGTCCGTGTCGCTCCCCTCGGTCGCCAGGCCGAAGGCGCGCGAGCCCATCACGCAGGAGTAGATCGTGTGGTCGCGCACCAGTTGCTCCGGGGTCATGCCGGGCAGGGTACGCGAGGACGGCCGCCCCGCCCGCGCCGGTGGCCCGTTCCCCCGGAGCGGCCTCCCGGAGCCCGTCCGCCGGTGGCGACCGGCCCGGCCGTCTCGGAGGGCGGGCGGTACGACGTCCCGCACCCGCCGCTGACTAGGCTGGACGGAGCACCGACGCAGCCGAAGGAGCACGACGTGACGGTACGAGCGGCCCGGGGCGCCGTCCAGCCGGAACGGGACGGGACCGGGCACCCGCGCGAGCGGGCCGGGGAACCGCCCGCCGCCGGACACGACGGAACCGCCGCCGGGCACGACGGACCTCCCGCCACGGGCCCCCGATCCGCGGCCGTGCCCGTACCGCGCGGCGGTCCCGCCCCCGCCCCGGCCCGGCGCGCCGGAACCGCCCCCGCGGCCCGCGTCCGTGCACCCGGTGCCGGAGGCGCCGGGCCGGGGGCCGCCCGGCTCCCCGCCCGCGCCGGGACCGAGCCGCCCCCTCCCCGGACCGCGCCCGCCCGCCCCGGCGCCGCGGCCGCCCTGCGCAAGGACATCGCCCCGTGAGAACAGCGCTCGTCATCGGAACCGGCCTGATCGGCACCTCCGCCGCCCTCGCCCTCGCCGGCCGGGGCGTCACCGTCCACCTCCGCGACCACGACCCGGCCCGCGCCCGCACCGCCGCCGCCCTCGGCGCCGGCACCGACGAGGCGCCCGGGGGACCCGTGGACCTCGTCGTCGTCGCCGTGCCCCCGGCCCACGTGGCCACCACCCTCGCCGACGCCATGAAGGCGGGCCTCGCCCGCGGCTACCTGGACGTCGCCAGCGTCAAGGGGGGACCCGAGCGGGAGCTGGAGGCCCTGGGCCTCGACCTCACCGCGTACATCGGCACGCACCCGATGTCCGGCAAGGAGCGCTCGGGCCCGCTCGCCGCCACCGCCGACCTCTTCGAGGGACGCCCCTGGGTCCTCACCCCGACCCGGGACACCGACACCGAGGTCCTCAACCTCGCCCTGGAACTCGTCGCCCTCTGCCGGGCCGTCCCTGTCGTCATGGACGCCGACGCCCACGACCGGGCCGTCGCCCTGGTCTCCCACACCCCGCAGCTGGTGTCGTCCATGGTCGCCGCGCGCCTGGAGGAGGCCGACGAGACGGCCGTGCGCCTCTGCGGACAGGGCATCCGCGACGTCACCCGGATCGCCGCCTCCGACCCCCGCATGTGGGTCGAGATCCTCTCCGCCAACCCCGGCCCCGTCGCCGACGTCCTCTCCGGCGTCGCCGCCGACCTCGGCGAGACCGTCCGCGCCCTGCGCTCCCTCCAGTCCGCCGACGAGGACGAGCGGCGGAGCGGTGCCACGGGCGTCGAGGACGTCCTGCGCCGGGGCAACGCCGGCCGCTCCCGCGTTCCCGGCAAGCACGGCGCCGCCCCCGCCGCCTACGAGACCGTCGCCGTCCTCATCAGCGACCGGCCGGGCGAGCTGGCCCGGATCTTCGCCGACGCGGGCCGCGCGGGCGTCAACATCGAGGACGTCCGCATCGAGCACGCCACCGGCCAGCAGGCGGGCCTGGTCCAGCTCATGGTGGAGCCCTCGGCGGCCCCGGTCCTCGGCACGGCCCTCCAGGAGCGCGGCTGGGCCCTCCGTACGGGCTGACGCGGGCGCCGGGGCCCCGGGGGACCCGGCCCCCGGGGCCCCGGCACGGGCTGGGCCGAACGGGTGCGTGGGACTCGGTAACCTTGTGGGGGTCCCCCGCAACTCCGCCGGGCCCCACCGCTCACCCCAGGAAGGTGTTCCCACCGTGGAATCCGTGATCGTCGCCATCGACGGGCCGTCCGGCACGGGCAAGTCGAGCACCTCCAAGGCGGTCGCCGCCAAGCTGGGGCTGAACTACCTCGACACCGGCGCCCAGTACCGGGCGATCACCTGGTGGATGATCAGCAACGGCGTGGACGTCACCGACGCCGACGCCGTGGCCGCCGCCGCCGCCAAGCCGGTCATCGTCTCCGGGACCGACCCGTCCCGGCCCACCATCACCGTGGACGGCGTCGACGCCTCCGGCCCCATCCGCACCGAGGAGGTCACCTCCAGGGTCAGCGCCGTCAGCGCCGTCCCCGAGGTGCGCGCGCTCATCACCGAGCTGCAGCGGACCATCGCGAGGGACGCCGGGCACGGCATCGTCGTGGAGGGCCGGGACATCGGCACCACCGTCCTGCCCGACGCCGACCTGAAGATCTTCCTCACCGCCTCGCCCGAGGCCCGCGCCGCCCGCCGCTCCGGCGAGCTCAAGGGCGCCGACGTGCGCGCCACGCAGGAGGCCCTGGTCAAGCGGGACGCGGCCGACTCCAGCCGCAAGACCTCTCCGCTCGCCAAGGCCGACGACGCCGTCGAGGTCGACACCACCGACCTCACCCTGGACCAGGTCATCGAGTGCGTCGTCACCCTGGTCGACGAGAAGAGGGCGGCCGCCAGGTGACCCCGCCCTCCGGGAGGGGCGCCGCCGTCGGCCGCCGCATCGGCATCGGGCTGATGTACGGGCTGTGGAAGCCGCGCGTCCTCGGCGCCTGGCGGGTGCCGGCCTCCGGTCCCGTCGTCCTCGCCGTCAACCACGCCCACAACATCGACGGCCCCATGCTCATGGGCACCGCCCCGCGCCCCGTGCACTTCCTCGTCAAGAAGGAGGCGTTCGTCGGCCCGCTCGGCGGCTTCCTGGAGGGCATCGGGCAGCTCAAGGTGGACCGGGACGGCACCGACCGCACCGCGATAGCCAACGCCCTGGGCGTCCTGGAACGGGGCGGCGTCCTCGGGATCTTCCCCGAGGGCACCCGGGGCGAGGGCGACTTCGCCTCGCTGCGCGCCGGCCTCGCGTACTTCGCGGTCCGCTCCGGCGCGCCGATCGTCCCGGTGGCCGTCCTGGGCAGCGCCGACCGCCGGGGACGGCTCGTCAAGGCCCTCCCCCCGCTGCGCGGCCGGGTGGACGTCGTCTTCGGCGACGCCTTCGAGGCGGGCGACGGCAGCGGCCGGCGCACCCGCCGGGCGCTGGACGAGGCCACCGTACGCATCCAGGGGCGGCTCACCGCCCATCTGGAAAACGCCAGGCGCCTCACCGGGCGCTGAGCGAGACTTTCAGTAGTGGGACCCGCGGTCCGGGAACCACCGACCACGAATGATCAAGGAACGGACTTCATGAACGACCAGCACGACCACGGGGCACTTGGCGACGCCGAGTACGCGGAGTTCATGGAGCTCGCCGCGGAAGAGGGCTTCGACGCGGAGGAGATCGAGGGCGCGATCGAGGAGGCCGGCCACGGCCCGCTTCCCGTCCTCGCCGTCGTCGGCCGTCCGAACGTCGGCAAGTCGACCCTGGTGAACCGCATCATCGGCCGCCGTGAGGCCGTCGTGGAGGACAAGCCGGGCGTCACCCGCGACCGCGTCACCTACGAGGCCGAATGGGCCGGCCGCCGCTTCAAGGTGGTCGACACCGGCGGCTGGGAGCAGGACGTCCTCGGCATCGACGCCTCCGTCGCCGCCCAGGCCGAGTTCGCCATCGAGGCCGCCGACGCCTGCCTCTTCGTCGTGGACGCCACCGTCGGCGCCACCGACACCGACGAGGCCGTCGTCAGACTGCTCCGCCGCTCCGGGAAGCCGGTCGTCCTCGCCGCCAACAAGGTCGACGGCCAGTCCGGCGAGGCCGACGCCGCCATGCTCTGGTCGCTGGGCCTCGGCGAGCCGTTCCCCGTCTCCTCGCTGCACGGCCGCGGCACCGGCGACCTCCTGGACGAGGTCCTCAAGGTGCTGCCCGACGCCCCCGCGCAGCGCTTCGGCAACACGGTCGGCGGCCCGCGCCGCATCGCCCTCATCGGCCGCCCGAACGTGGGCAAGTCCTCCCTGCTCAACAAGGTGGCGAACGAGGACCGGGTCGTCGTCAACGAGCTGGCCGGCACCACCCGCGACCCGGTGGACGAGCTGATCGAGCTCGGTGGCGTGACGTGGAAGTTCGTCGACACCGCCGGCATCCGCAAGAAGGTCCACCTCCAGGAGGGCGCGGACTACTACGCCTCCCTGCGGACCGCCGCGGCCGTCGAGAAGGCGGAGGTGGCCGTCATCCTCATCGACGCCACCGACAACATCTCGGTCCAGGACCAGCGCATCATCACCATGGCGGTCGAGTCGGGCCGCGCCATCGTCATCGCCTACAACAAGTGGGACGAGCTGGACGAGGAGCGCCGCTACTACCTGGAGCGCGAGATCGAGACCGAGATGCAGCAGGTCTCCTGGGCGCCCCGGGTCAACGTCTCCGCCAAGACCGGCCGCCACATGGAGAAGCTGGTCCCGGCCATCGAGACCGCCCTCGCCGGCTGGGAGACCCGCGTCCCCACGGGCCGGCTCAACGCCTTCCTCGGCGAGATCGTCGCCGCCCACCCGCACCCGATCCGCGGCGGCAAGCAGCCCCGCATCCTCTTCGGCACGCAGGCGGGCACCAAGCCGCCCCGGTTCGTGCTCTTCGCCTCGGGCTTCCTGGAGGCGGGCTACCGCCGCTTCATCGAGCGCCGCCTCCGCGAGGAGTTCGGCTTCGAGGGCACCCCGATCCACATCTCGGTGCGGGTGCGCGAGAAGCGCGGCCGCAAGAAGTGACGCGGTGCGACACGGCCGGGGGCCGGGACCCGATGCGGGTCCCGGCCTCCGGCCGTTCGCGAGGCGCGGTACGAAGCGCGCCCTAGTGTTCCCTGCGGGGCCCCGGCGGGAGCGCCGCCCGGAGCTGCGGGGACGGCGTCCGCGCCGACCACGCGGTCGGGTGCGCCGCCGTGCCCCGGTGCGGCCGGCCGGTCGCGCCCGTGCCCAGCGCCGTGCCGAAGGCCCGGAAGTCCGGCCCCTCCTCGCCGCTGCGGTCACCCGGCAGGGTGCGGAACGACCTGCGGTACTCCGAGCACAGGGCGTCGTAGATCGGCGTGGGCGAGGGGCCCGCCGCGACGTCCCGCGCGGGGCGCATCGAGGGGATCGGGGTCGGATACGGCTGGGGGGAAGGGTCGTATGGGTGCACGTAGGTGCCAACGACCCCGTCGCCCGTCGGATGCGGGCGGTTCTCCGGAAGGAGCGTCGGCCGGGGGCGCGGCGCGGGCGGGACGTCCGGTTCCGGCGCGCCCCGTCCCGCCTGCGGGCCGGGGACCCGTACCCACCCCGACCCCGGCCTTCCGTGCTTCATCAGGTGCCGGCCAGCGGCATCGCGGCGGCCACCAGGCGCCCGTTTGCGGCGGCCTTCTCCAGCGCGTCGCGCAGCAGGTCCTCGCGCGGCTGCCGGCCGATCGAGCCCACCGGGGCGGCGAAGACCAGGACGGTGTGCGTCTTGTTGGCCGCCGCGCGCCAGCCCTCGGTGACCTGGAGCGGCTGGTGCGCCTGCCACCAGGCGGCCTGTCCGGCGCCGCCCGGACCGGGCTGGAGGACGGAGTGCAGCTGCCCCATGGCGACCAGGACCGACCAGCCAGGGAGCACCTCCGGCCTCACTTCGAGGTCCGTGACCTGCCGGAAGCCCTGCTCGGCCAGGAGCGGGAGGAACTCGTCGGCGAGACCGTCCGATCCCGGGCGGGCCACCGGGGCGGTCGGCTCCACCACGAGCGCCGGGTGCAGGTCGCCGCCGATCAGGACGAGGCCGCTGGTGACCCCCAGGACGGCCTGCTCGGGGTGGGAGACGGCGAGCGCGTCGGCGGCGTCCGAGGCCGCGATGGAGGCGACGGCGCCCTGGAGCTGGTCCTCGGCGACCCGGACGACCTGCGACGGGATGCAGCCGGCGTGGGCGAACGCGAGGACCGCCGTCTCCTCGCCGACGAACAGCACCGTGCTGGTGCGCTCCTGTTCGGAGTCCCCCGGCGTGCGGCAGGAGGTGCAGTCGTAGCTGCCCGGGGCGTTGTCGCCGTCGAGCAGCCGGTCGGCTTCTTCGTCGCCGATCTCGGCGCGTACGTCCTCGCTGACGTCGAGCATGCGCGGCACGGGGGCTCCCTGGACTCGGTACGGGCGGACGCCGGGCCGTTCCCGGGCGCCTCACGCCGAGTTCAACGGGTCAGGCTCGGCCGGGGTCACGCGCGGATGCGGGCCAAGTTGCCGCCGGCCCGCACGGCGGGCGGGTGACTCCGACCGGGTGGGACGCCGGCGGGGCTCCGCGCGGCAGAGGCCGGGGACGCCGGGAGGCTGCCTAGCCTGCCCCGATGTCGAAGATCCGATTTTGGACGGCCGGTCCCCTCGCGGCGGCCTCCGCGGCCGCGCTCCTCGCCCTGGCTCCGGCACCCGCACGGGCCGGGACGCCCTCCGCCGTACCCGGAGCGACGGCCTCCGTCTCCGGGACGCCCGCCTCCGCTCCCCGGGGCGCCGCCTCCGCGCCCTCTTCCGCCTGCGCCCGGGACCAGTGGCCGTGGGGGTGCGTCGCCGAGTGCGAGAGCGGCGGGCGCTGGAACGCCAACACCGGCAACGGCTACTACGGCGGACTCCAGTTCTGGCAGCCGACCTGGGCCGGGTACGGCGGACTCGCGTACGCCCGGCGCGCCGACCTGGCCACCCGGGCGCAGCAGATCACCGTCGCCGAGGAGGTGCTGCGCGTCCAGGGCTGGAGCGCCTGGCCCACCTGCTCCAGGAAGTACGGCCTGAGCGGGCGCGTCCACACCGTCCGGGCCGGCGACACCCTCGGTTCGATCGCCCGCCGCTTCGGGATCAAGGGCGGCTGGCAGGCGCTGTACGCGGCGAACCGGAGCGTGATCGGGGCCGACCCGAACCGGATCTCCGTCGGCGCCATGCTGCGCATCGCCCCGCTCTGACGCCCTGGCCGGACGGGCGGCCGGAGGCGTGCCCGGCCCCCGTCCGGCCCGGTCACCACCCGCGGGTTCCGGCGCCGCACCGGCAAGTAGAGTCGGGAGACCGACCAACTGACCGGGGGGAACCGGCAGCGCGATGCGTATCTCCTTTCTGCTCCACAACGGCTACCACTACGGCGGCACGATCCGCACCACCTTCACGCTCGCCGAGGAACTGGCGGAGCGCCACGAGGTCGAGATCGTCTCCGTCTTCCGCCACCGCGACCGGCCCCTCCTGGACCTGCCCGGCGGCGTGACCCTGCGCCACCTCGTCGACCTGCGCCGGGACAGTCCCGGATACGACGGGGACCACCCCGACTTCCGCCGCCCCGCCGTGGTCTTCCCGCGCGGCGACGGACGCTGGAAGCAGTACAGCGCGCTCACCGACGCCCGGATCGGGGAGCACCTGCGCGGGGTGGAGGCCGACGTCCTCGTCGCCACCCGCCCCGGGCTCAACGTCCACCTCGCCCGGCAGGCCCGGCGGGGGCCGCTCCTGGTCGGCCAGGAGCACCTGATCCTGGACGGCCACAGCTACCGGCTGCGCCGGGACATCGTCCACGAGTACGCCCTCCTCGACGCCGTCACCACGGTCACCGAGGCCGACGCCCGCGCCTACCGGAAGCTGGGACTGCCCGGCGTGCGGATCGAGTCCGTGCCCAACAGCGTGCCCGCGCCCCCGGGACCGCCCGCCGATCCCGCCGCGAAGACCGTCGTCGCGGCGGGCCGGCTGACCCGGGTGAAGCGGTACGACGTGCTGATCGACGCCTTCGCGGAGGTGGCCCGGGACCATCCCGACTGGACGCTGCGGATCTACGGCGCCGGGGACGCCGTCCAGGACCTCAGGGCTCCGCTGGCCCGCCGGATCGAGGAGCGGGGGCTGAAGGAGCGGGCCTTCCTCATGGGGTCGGTGGCCTCGATGGAGCCGGAGTGGGTGAAGGGCTCGATCGCCGCCGTGACCTCCCAGCGGGAGTCCTTCGGCATGACGATCGTGGAGGCGATGCGCTGCGGCCTCCCGGTGGTCTCCACCGACTGCCCGAACGGGCCCCGCGAGATCATCGAGGACGGGGTCGACGGGCGTCTCGTGCCGGTGGACGACGTGGCGGCGGTCGCGCGGGGACTGCGGGAGCTGGTCGAGGACGACGGCCTGCGCGCCAGGACGGCGCGGGCGGCCCTCACCGCCTCCGAGCGCTTCGACCCGGCGCGGATCGCCGCCCGGCACGAGGCGCTCTGGACGGAACTCCTCGACCGGGGCGCGGGCCGGCGCACCCACTCCCCGGGCCGGACGGCGCTCCACCGGACGGCGGGCCGGGCGATCGACGCCGTCTACGCCCAGAAGGCACGGGCCGGCCGTCTGGTCCGCCGCTTCCGCTGACCCGGCGGCAGCGACCCCGGGGCCCGGCCGGCGACGGCGTTCCGGCCCCCTCGGGGGCCGTGCCCGTCCACGACGGCTGACAGACTCGGGAGCATGCTGGAAACCTACGCACGGCTGCTGCGCCTGCTCTCGCTGTTCCAGGCCCGCCGCGAGTGGTCCGGGGCCGATCTGGCCGACCGGCTCGGCGTCACCCCGCGCACGGTGCGCCGGGACGTCGGCCGGTTGCGGGAACTCGGCTATCCGGTGCACGCGGGCCCCGGGACCGGCGGCGGTTACCGGCTCGGGGCGGGGGCCGAACTGCCTCCGCTCCTCCTGGACGACGAGGAGGCCGTGGCGGTCGCGGTCGGGCTGCGCGCCGCCGCCGGACAGGGCGTCGAGGGCATCGGCGAAAGCTCCGTGCGTGCCCTGGCCAAGCTGGAGCAGGTCCTGCCGGGCCGGCTGCGGCGGCGGATCGGGGCGCTCAACGACTTCACGGTGCCCCTGCTGCGCACCCCTCGGGAACGGGTCGACCCCACCGTCCTCACCGAGCTGGCCCACGCCTGCCGGGACGGCGAGCGGCTGCGCTTCGACTACCGGGACCACGGCGGCGCGGCCACCCGACGGAGCGTCGAACCGCACCGCCTGGTCTGCGCCGAGCGGCGCTGGTACCTGGTCGCCTGGGACCTGGGCCGGGAGGACTGGCGTACGTTCCGGGCCGACAGGATCGAGCCCGTGCCGCCGCACGGCCCCCGCTTCCCGCCCCGGGAGCCGCCCGCCGAGGACCTGGCCGCCTACGTGGCGAAGGGGGTGTCCCGGGGCGCCTACGCGCGGGAGGCGACGGTCCGCCTGTTCGTACCGCTCGCCGAGGCCGCGGCGGCCGTCGGACCGCTGGACGGCGTCCTGGAGGCCGACGGGGACACGGCCTGCCTGCTGCGGACGGGGGCGCACGACCTCGACGTGATGGTGTTCCACGTGGCGTTCCTGGGCTTCGACTTCGAGGTGGTCGAACCGCAGGATCTCACCGAACGGGTCCGGGTCCTCCGGGACCGCCTGTCCCGGGCCCTGGACCGGACGGATCGGGAGGACCGGGCGGACCGGGAGGGACGGAAAGACTTCGGAACGGCGCCGGAACACCGGCCCCGGACCGGGACGGCCGGGCGCCCGGAAGGCGTAAACACGGTGTAAGGAAAGCGTGGACGTCCCGCGCGGACACCGCCCGGACAATTCGGGGCCGCCGACCCGGTGGAGGGCCAATTTCCGCCGCTCACCGGCCCTTCCGGACGCGGGGGAGAACGCCCCGCATCTTCCTGTAATTGCCGGGTAAACGTCCGAAAACCCTGTTCCGTGTGCGCGGCGAGACGCATCGAACATATGTCGAGAACTTGTGACACAAGCGTGACCGGCAAGGTACTAACGTGAGACCCATGGCACCCACATCGCGCACTCCCGAACCGCCCCACGACTCGCCCGGGTCCTATGTGGGCCTCGACGCGGAAGCCGCCGAGAGGCTCGCCAGGACCCGGGGCTGGAACGTCGTCCGTTCCCTGCCGTCCGGCTCGATCATCACCATGGAGTACCTCGCCGGGCGCATCAACTTCGAGGTCGAGGGCGGCGTCGTCACCCGCTGCTGGCACGGCTGAGGGCCGGCCCGCACAGGGGAGGGGCCCCGACCGGCGCACGGTCGGGGCCCCTCCACGCGTACGGGCGCGATCAGCCCCGGGTCGCCGGGGCGCGCCGCCCGCCGGCCACCCCCACGGGCTCCCGGACCGGCTCCTCGGAGCCGGGCGGGCGCGTCGGGAAGAGCCCGGGGCGGGGACCCCCGGACGCCACGGGCAGGGACGGCACCAGGCGCCGCCGGTCCCGCAGCCGCTCCCGTACCCGGTCGCGCGCGGCGAGGACCCACGACTCCGCCACGGCCAGGACCGGCTCGCACCAGGGCAGCGCGAGCAGGACGAGGAGCCCGGCCGCCCAGCCCAGCAGGACGTCGCTCAGCCAGTGCGTACCCAGGTAGACGGTGGTGAGGCCTACCCCGAGCGCGACCACGGCGGAGAGCGCCGACAGGTAGCGCCTGGCCCGCGGGGTGGTCGCCAGGTAGGCCAGGATTCCCCAGGTCACGACCGCGTTGGCGGTGTGACCGGAGGGGAATATGTCGCCGCCCGCGAAGAGTTCGGCGGAGCCGACCTGTGTCGCGTAGTGGGGGCCGAGGCGGCCGAGGCCGAGCTTGACCGAGCCGACCGAGACGTTGAGCAGGAGGAGGGCGGCGCCGAGACACAGCAGGGGGCGCAGGGTGTGCTGGCGCCAGGAGCGCCAGCCCAGCCACGCGGCCACCATGACGGCCGTGGGGCCGCGCTGACCGAGGACGACGTAGTAGTCGAGGAAGGCGTGCAGTTCGGGCCACTGCTGGTAGGGCCGGAACAGCATGATCTTCCAGTCGAGGGTCACCAGCCAGGTCGAGAGCAGGACGGCCACGACGATGGCGAGGTAGAACGCCGCCGTCCCGCCGAAGAGGGCGAGACGCGTGCGGGTCATCCCCGGGACCTCTATCTTCGGCGGTTCCGGCTCCCGGTCCAGTCGGGCAAAGATGTCGGTACGCACCCAATCGACGTTACAGGGAGTGAGAAGCCGACCCCGTCAATCCGGCCTCTTCGTGATGACGATGTGATGTGGAGTGGGTCTCAACGGGCGACCCATTCCTGTCGTCCGTCCGGAAATCCGATGACCTGCGTCGCTATTCGGGGAGAAGGCATTGCGGAAAGCTGTTTGAACGCCTGTGAATTGTTCGGGGCGCGCGACCGGGTGGAATTCCCCCCGACACGCCGGTCCGAACGAGTGGCGTACGACACAGGGCGTGCTCCACGCGGGTGAGAGGTGCGCCACGCGCTCGACGGTCGGACTCGCGTACGCTGGCGGCTCACTCGCCCGTCGATGCCGGGCCGCCCCGGAGGCGTACGCCCTGGTCGGGGCCCGCCGAGCGCGAGAGCTTCACTGTGGGAGGTTGCGAGATGCCGCGGACGGACACGGCCCCAGCACGACCGCGTGCCGCCGCGGGCGGTGACGCCAACCGCTGGCTCGTCCTCGTCGTCCTGTGCGTCAGCCTCCTCCTGGTCGCCCTGGACGCGACCATCCTCCACGTCGCCGTCCCCTCGCTCACCGAGGACCTGCGCCCCAGCTCCACCGCGCTGCTCTGGATCGTCGACGCCTACCCCCTGGTCTGTGCCTCGCTGCTGATCCTCTTCGGGACCCTCGGGGACCGGGTGGGGCGGCGCAGGGTGCTCCTCCTCGGCTACGCGCTCTTCGGGGCCGCCTCCGCGCTGGCCGCCCTCGCCACCGAGTCCTGGGTCCTCGTCGCGGCCCGCGCGCTGCTCGGCGTCGGCGGCGCCATGATCATGCCCGCCACGCTCTCCATCCTCCGGACGGTCTTCCCCGACCGGCGGGAGCGCGCCACCGCCATTGGCGTCTGGACCGCGGTCGCCGCGATAGGGGCGGCCACCGGCCCGGTCCTCGGCGGCTTCCTCGTCGAGAACTACTGGTGGGGCTCCGTCTTCCTCATCAACATCCCGCTGATGGCCCTGATCCTGCCGCTCGGCCGCCGCCTGCTCCCCGAATCCCGGGGCGACGGCGACGGACCCTGGGACGTCGTCGGCGCGCTCATGGCCGCGGCCGGCGTCCTCGGCTGCGTCCTCGGCGTCAAGCACGCGGGCGCCGGCGATCCGCCGGCCGTCCTGCCGGCCGCCGGCCCGCTGCTGCTCGGTGCCACGCTCCTCGTCCTCTTCGTGCGGCGGCAGAAGCGGCGCCCGCACCCGCTGATCGACACGGGGCTCTTCTCCCGCGCCGCCTTCACCACCTCGGTCGGCTGCATCGTCCTCGCCATGCTGGCCCTGGTCGGCCTGGAACTCATCGCCGTCCAGTACCTCCAGCTCGTGCTTGGCCTGAGCCCCCTGGAGACCGGTCTCCGGCTCCTCCCGCTGACCTTCGCCGCCATGGCGGCCGGCGCCACCGGCTCGTACACGCTGCGCAGGATCGGGCCGCGCCGGATGGTCGGCTGGGGCTTCGTGCTCACGGCCGGGGCCGTGCTGCTGCTCGTCCTCATGGGGGAGCACGACCGGCCCCTGCTGCTCACGACCGGCTTCGTGCTGCTCGGCTTCGGCCTGCAGACCACGCTCTTCTCGGCATACGAGTCGATGCTCAGCGAGGCGCCGCCGGGGAGCGCGGGCGGCGCGGCGGCGATCGGCGAGACCTCGTACCAGCTCGGCGCGGGCATGGGCATCGCCCTGCTCGGCAGTGTGATGAACGCGGCGTACGCCCCCGGCCTCAGCGGCATTCCCGGGGTGCCCGAAGAGGCGAGCCGGGACGCCGCGAACTCGCTCGGCGAGGCGTACAAGGTCGCGGACCAGCTCGGCGGGGCCGCCGGAAGCGCCCTGCACCAGGCGGCCCGGCACTCCTTCGTGAACGGGCTGCACGTGACGCTCTGCGTGAGCGCGGCGCTGCTGCTCGCCGGCGCGGTGATGGCCAGGCGGCTGCCCCGCGTCATGGAGGCGCCGGTGGACCCGGAGGATCCCATGGACCGGGAGGGCCGGGAGGAGCGGAAGGGCACGGGCGCCGGGAACGCGCCGCCCGTCCTGGACGGACCCGCCGGGGGAGCGGGGGCCGAGCCGCGGGTGCCCGCGACCCGGGAGGCGGCCGAGCACGCCGGCTCGGGGAGGCCGACGCACTGACCCGGTCCGCCGGGAGGTGTCCGGCCGGACCGGCCGGACGGCTCAGCTCTGGTTGAAGAAGCCGTCCTGACCGCGCCGGCCCGTGTCGCTGACGATCCGGGTGTCCGCGGGGGTCAGCAGGAAGACCCGGGTGGCCACGCGCTCGATCGAGCCGCGCAGGCCGAAGGCGAGGCCGGCGGCGAAGTCGACGACCCGCTTGGCGTCGTTCGGCTCCATCGCGGTCAGGTTCACGATCACCGGGACCCCTTCCCGGAACAGCTCGCCGATGCCCCGGGCGTCCCGGAAGCCGTCGGGGGAGACGGTGGCGATCCGCCGTCCCCGCTCCTCGGCCGTGTCCGTGGCCACCCTGACCCGGGGGTCCGTGACCCAGGCGTCGCGGCTCTCGGCACCGTCGGCGTACTCGTCGTCGTAGTAACGCTCGTCGTTGTCCTCGACGAGTCCCAGCCAGGCACTTGCCTTGCGCACCGATCCCATCGACGCCTCCTTTCAGCGCGGTCACTTGTGGTTCCGCATGTCCCCATCGTCGTCCATGATGCGGATCGCGCGCCAAGTGGATAGTCGGCGCGCAGAGGATTCGTGACGGTACTGGTGCAGAACGTGAGGAGCGTTTCCTGGCGTTTCGTCAGAAATCATGCGGTATAGGTGACCTGGCGAGGGGCCATGTAGATGAAAATATGAAAGTCGTGCCGGAAGGGTGACGATGGGCGCGTACGGGCGAACGAGTCCGCTCGTTACGATGCCGCGAGGCCGTTCGACGGTCCTTCGCACGGTCCCTCGCGCGACCTGTCCGCACGGGCTTCCGTGCGGCCCGGCGCGCGGGCCCCGTGCGGCCCTTCGCGGCGCCCAGGCCCACGACTCACGGGGGAGTCCTTGTTCGGAATCGTCAGACCCTGCACGCACCGGCTCACCGAGGGCCTCAGGACCGAGTGGACGGCCCACCTCTGCGGCCTCTGCCTGGCGCTCCGCGCGGACCACGGCCAGTTCGCCCGGATCGTCACCAACTACGACGGCCTCATCGTCTCGGTCCTGACGGAGGCGCAGACCGGAACCGTGACGGACGGGAGGCGCACCGCCGGGCCCTGCCCGCTGCGCGGCATGCGGACCGCGCCGGTGGCCCGCGGCGAGGGCGCCAGGCTCGCCGCCGCCGTCTCGCTCGTCCTCGCCTCGGCGAAGGTGCGGGACCACGTCGCCGACCGGGACGGCCTGCTGGCGCGCCGGCCCGTCGCCGCCGCGGCCCGCCGGGTCGCCCGCTCCTGGGACCGCGCCGGGGCCAGGACCGGCCGCGCCCTCGGCTTCGACACCGCCGTCCTCGTCGACGCGGTCGACCGCCAGACCGGCATCGAGGCGCTCGCCGGTCCCGGCACCCCGCTGCTCGCCGTCACCGAGCCCACCGAGACCGCGACCGCCGCCGCCTTCGCGCACACCGCCGTCCTCGCGGGCCGCCCCGAGAACGCCGAACCGCTCGCCGAGGCCGGCCGTCTCTTCGGCCGCCTCGCCCACCTCCTCGACGCCGTGGAGGACCAGGAGGCCGACGCGGCGAGCGGCGCCTGGAACCCACTCACCGCGACCGGCACCTCCCGCGCGGAGGCCCGCCGGCTCGCCGACGACGCCCTGCACGGCATACGCCTCGCCCTGAAGGACGCCCGGTTCGCCGACGGCAGGCTGGTCCACGTCCTGCTCGCCCACGAGCTGCGCACCTCGGTGGACCGCGCCTTCGGCACGACGGTCTGCTCGCACGGGGACCCGGCCGCCGGCCGGGGACCGGTGCCGGGGAACCCGTACGCGGCCCACGGGCCGGTCCCCGGCAACCCGTACGCCCCCGGTCCCGGTGGCCCCGGCGGTCCTGGCGGCCCCTACGCACCGGGCCCCGGCGGTCCGGGCGGACCCGGCGGACCGTTCCCGCCCGGACCGCCGGACCGGCGCGGGCTGATCGCCGGATGCGCCCTCTGGGTCGGGCTCGCCTGCACCTGCCAGATGTGCTGCGGGACGTACGAGGACCCCTGGAGCCGGCAGCGGCGCGAAGGTCTCTGCGGTCAGTGCGATCCCGGCAACTGCTGCGATTGCTGCGACTGCTGCGGCAACTGTTCCTCCTGCTGCGAGGGGGACGGCTGCTGCGGTTGCGACTGCGGTTGCGACTGCTGACGCCCGGCGGGTCCGCGCCCCCGGCCCGCCCGCCGGGGGGCGTCCGTCGTCCGATCATCCGGAGGGGCGAATTCCGGCCGTTCCCGGCGGGCGGTCCCCACGGGGCTTCCGTACCGGAGCGGAGGCGCGCCGCGCGGGCGGGACGACCCGGGACCGGGGGTGGAGCATGCGCCGTTCCGGGACCGTCAACCCCCTCTGACGCAAGGTGTGTTGGGGCTCACACGGCTGAAAGGCGCCCTTGCGGCGTGAACTCGTCAAGGCCGAGACTCCCCCACAGCGCCGGCCTCCGGGCCGCGCCTCACGGGCCCGGCACCCCACGGCGGGTCCCCGATTCCCCTCGGGAGGAACGAGAAGTGAGGACCATGCGCACCACCCCCACGAGAACGATCCGGACGCTCGCCGTCACCGCCGGTCTCGCCGCCGCCGCGGCGCTCGCCGTCCCCACCGCGAACGCCGACTCCACGCAGCGGACGGGCACCTTCGGCGCCGCCGCCCTCGCGGCGACGAGCGACGCGGTCCGCGCCGCCGACGTGGCCGGCACCGCCTGGCACGTCGACACCGCCACCGGCAAGGTCGTCGTCACCGCCGACTCCACCGTCTCCGAAGCCGGGATCGCCAGGATCAAGCAGCGGGCCGGAGCCAACGCGGCCGCCCTCCGCGTCGAGCGGACCCCGGGCCGCTTCAGCAAGCTGATATCCGGCGGCGACCCGATCTACGCCGACGCCGGCTGGCGCTGCTCGCTGGGCTTCAACGTCCGCGACGGCGCGGGCAACTACTACTTCCTGACGGCCGGCCACTGCACGGACGGTGCCGGGACCTGGTACTCCAACTCCTCCAAGACGACCGTCCTCGGCACCACCGCCGGGTCCAGCTTCCCCGGCAACGACTACGGACTGGTCCGCTACACCAACGGCTCCGTCACCAAGTCCGGAACGGTCGGCAGCGTGGACATCACGAGCGCCGGCAACGCCACGGTCGGCCTGTCGGTCACCCGGCGCGGCTCCACCACCGGCATCCACAGCGGCAGCGTGACGGCTCTCAACGCCACCGTGAACTACGGCGGCGGCGACATCGTCTCCGGCCTGATCCGCACCAACGTCTGCGCCGAGCCCGGCGACTCCGGCGGCCCGCTCTACTCGGGCAGCCGGGCCATCGGCCTCACCTCGGGCGGCAGCGGCAACTGCTCCTCGGGCGGGACGACCTTCTTCCAGCCCGTGACGGAGGCGCTGAGCGCGTACGGGGTGAACGTGTTCTGACGGCCCCCGCGACACACCGGAGCCCCTCCGCGAACCCGTTCGCGGAGGGGCTCCGGCGCGTCAGGAGCGGACCGGGCCGCCCTCACGGGCGGCCGTCCCGGCTCCCGGGGAGCGCTTCAGGGCGGACACCACCAGGGTGACCACCGTGCCGACGACCGCCCAGGCCGAGAGGACCAGCATCGAGGCGGTCATGTGGTTGCCCCTGAAGTACGCGATGGAGCGCGCCGCCCAGGTGCCCGCGCCCGGCGGCAGGACCGGGCCGATCGCCTTCCAGAACGGGGGCAGCATCGGAAACGGGAAGGCGCCGCCGGCGCTGGGGTTGCCCGCGACCACGATCAGCAGGATCGCCAGGCCGATGCCGACGATCCCGAAGACCGACTGGAGGGCGAGGGTGACGGCGCCCACCGCGAAGACGACCAGGGCCCCCAGGCCCCACAGGCCGGCGACACTGCCGGGCAGGGCGCCCAGGACCGGGCCGACGACGATCGCGCCGCCGAGGCCGCCGAGGACCGAGTAGACCGCCAGAGCGCCGAGGCGGATGACCGCGCGCGCCGGGTTCTCGGGCCGGGAGCCCGCGCTGATCGCCAGGATGGCGGCGCAGATGTAACCGCCGACGCACCAGCCGATGACCAGGTAGAAGGACGAGAGCCCGTTGAAGTCCCGCGGGGAGGCCGGGGCCACGTCGACGGTCCGCACCGTCCGCTGCTGGGTCTCCTCCACCGTGGTGATCACGGACCGGAGGACGGTGGAGAGCGCGGTGCCGTTGCCGGAGGCGACGAGCAGGGTGTCGGTGCGGCCCCGGGGATCGACGACGAGGGCGCCGTAGAGGTCCCGGTTCATGATCCGCTTCCGGGCCTCGGCCGCGTCGGTGACCGTTTCCGGGTCGAGCGGCCCGCCGGGAAGCCCCTCCAGCTTCCCCACGAGGGAGGCGGAGACCTGCGGGGGCGCGACCACGCCGAAGGACACGTCCTTCGGCCGCGGGTGGTGCAGGGCCCCGACGTACGAGGCGATGAACAGGAGCTGGAGGGCGAAGACGCCCACGACGAGCAGGGCGGCCCGGGGGGTGACGGCGCTTTTCAGTTCATCGACGAAACTCATGTCCCCACGCTCCGGCCCGGGAGGTCCTTCCGCAGGCGGGCGGCGTCCGAATGGCTGACCGGGAGCACGGTCCGGGGCGGGGGTGCCCGGGGCCGGGCGACCGGGGCGCGGACCGGTGACCGCGCCGCGCCCGGCGCCCCTACACCGGACGACCATGACGGCGCATCAGTTTTTGCCGACCCGTAACTTCCCAGCGGAGGCTACCCGTGCGTAGCTTGGCTGGAGCGCATCCCCACCCGTGGTCCGGGCCGCAGGGCGTCACACCCCACCTCTCCCCTTGAGCCGCAAGGAGATCGCCCGATGCTGCCCTGGAAGCACGCCGTCAGAGCGCTGTCCGTCCTGCTGCTGACCGCCGCCGCCACGCTCGCCCCCACCGCCTCCGCCTCCGCCGCCCCGACCGGGGCCGAGACCGCCGCGGCCGGCCGCGGCTGGAACGACTTCTCCTGCAAGCCCTCCGCCGCGCACCCGCGTCCCGTCGTCCTCGTCCACGGCACCTTCGGCAACTCCGTCGACAACTGGCTGGGCCTCGCGCCGTACCTCGTCGACCGGGGGTACTGCGTCTTCTCGCTCGACTACGGGCAGCTGCCGAACGTGCCCCTCTTCCACGGGCTCGGCCCCATCGCCGCCTCCGCCGGGCAGCTCGCCTCCTACGTCGACCGGGTCCTCGCCGCCACCGGGGCCCCCGAGGCCGACCTCGTCGGACACTCGCAGGGCGGCATGATGCCGCGCTGGTACCTCAAGTTCCTCGGCGGGGCCGGGAAGGTGAACGCGCTCGTCGGCATCGCCCCCGACAACCACGGCACCACCCTGCTCGGACTCACCCGGCTCCTGCCGTACTTCCCCGGGGCCGAGGACCTGATCGGTTCCGCGACCCCGGCCCTCGCCGACCAGATCGCCGGATCGCCCTTCATGACCGCGCTCAACGAGGGCGGCGACACCGTGCCGGGGGTCCGCTACCACGTCATCGCGACCAAGTACGACGAGGTCGTCACCCCGTACCGCACGCAGTTCCTGAGCGGCCCGAACGTCACCAACGTCCTCATCCAGGACAAGTGCGCGCTCGACCTGTCCGAGCACGTGGCCGTCGGCACGGTGGACCGGATCGCCTTCCACGAGGTGGCCAACGCCCTCGACCCGGCCCGCGCGACCCCGACCACCTGCCTCTCCTCGGCCGGCTGACGGGAGCGGTCCCGTGCGCGGCCGGGCCCCTCCGGGGTCCCGGCCGCGTCGCGCGGATCTCCCGGCGGCCGGGGCCGGGCGTTTTCGCCCCGTCGGACCAAGGAGGCCGTCCCCCGATGGCGCAGTGCCACGGGATACGCGCTAATCGTGGTCAAGTGTGCGTTTCTCGCACTTCACGAGACAGCCACGGTGGACACCTCCGGGACGTCCACGAATGGAGCATGCGACATGACCACCGACGCCCCCCACATCCGTCCGGCGGACGACGACATAGGACCGACCGCGCAGAACGCCCCGGGAACGGCCCGGCGGTCGGCTGTCTCCCCGGCGCCCGGCGCGCCCTCCTTCCCCGAACGGCCGGCCCTGCCGCCCGCCGTCCCGGCCGTGACCGTCCTCCCGTCCGCCCCCGCGCACCCCGGCGCCGTTCCGGACGGGGAGGAGCGGTACGAGCGGGCGGCCGGACCGGAGGCGCCGCCGGTTCCGGGAGCACCGGACCCACCGGCGACGGCGGAGGCCCCGGGGGGAGCGACGGTCCACGGGGCCCCGGAGACGACGGCCGGGGAGGCCCCGGCCGCCCCGGAGGACGCCGCCGGGGAGGACTCCGGGCGGGACGGGAGCGTTCGGAACGAGACCGTCCAGGACGGGACCGCGCGGGAGGACTCCGCGCGGGACGGGACCGTCCGGGCCGGGACGGCCCCGGCCGGGGCCGCCCGGGACGAGACCGGGGACGAGGCGGTCCACACGCTCCTGTGGACGGCGGCGACCGAGCGCCCGGTCGACGAGGTCGCCGCGCTGGTGGCCCGGCTGCAGGCCACCGGTGAACTGTCCAGCCCCGCCGACGTGGCGCTCCGCGCGGCCGCCGTCACCCGCCCCCTGGGCGAGGTGCGGGAACTGCTCGCCCTCCTCAACGCGTCGGGGTACGACCTCCGCCAGGCCGAGACCACGCTGCGCGCCGCGGCGGTGGGCCGGCCGATCGAGGACGTGGTCCAGCTCGTCGGCATCCTCGGCGCCGACAGCAGCGACTGGCGGCCCACCGCCGGGACCGCCCCGGAGCGGGAGCCCGGAGCCGGTCCCGAGGACCACGCGCGCCCCGGCGGAAGCCCCGCCCCGGCCGGCGACGCACCGAAGCGCGGCCGGGGTGCCCGGCGGGAGAAGTCGCGCCTGGACGGCGCGCTGGCCGCGGGACCCGGCAGCCACACCGTCTCGCCCGCGCTGCGGTCGGTACTGCGCTGGCCCGCCGCGGCCGCGCTGTTCGCCTGCGGCCTCGTCCACCTGCCGACGGACCTCGCGGCCCTGCGCGCGGGCGGCGACGTACAGACGCTGTCCGTGGTCGTCACCGTGCTCTGCCTGGTGTGCGCGGTGTGGCTCGCGGCCCGGGACACCCTGGCCGTCTGGGCCGCCGCCGCCGGTCTCTCCGGCGCCGTCATCGCGCTCCACGGGGTCGCGAGCGCCCGCGCGGTCGATCTGCTGAGCGGCAGTCTCGGCGCCGCCTTCGCCTGGGCCAAGGCGGCGGCGCTGCTGAGCGCCGTGGCCATCGTCTTCCTGGCCGGCTCGGCGCTGATGCGCCGTACGAGGGCGGCCGGCACGGCGGGCGGCGCCTGACGCACCGGCACTCGTTCGCCCGGACGGCGCGGGCCCGGCGGGAACCGGGCCCGGCACTCCCTACGCCCGGCGGCGCCGGGCGGTCCCGAAGAGGACGGCCGCGCCGATCGCGAGCACGGCGCCGCCGCCGACCGCGAGGTACGGGGTGGTGGAGTCGCCGCCGGTCTCGGCCAGTTCCGTGCCGGCGGCGTGCGCGCGCGTGTCGGGCGCGGTCCGGTGCGAGGGCGCCGAGGAGGCCGGCGCGGGGGCCGCCGTCCCCTCGGCGCCCGTCTTCCGGGTGCCGGTCCCCTCGGCACCCTTCGCCCCGGCGCCGTGCCCGCCGTGCCCGCCGTGCTGGACCGAGGACCGGCCCGCGCCGCTCTCGATCTGCTGGTCGGTGGGCGCGGTGGCACTCGGCGCCGAGGAGCCGTTGTCCTTCCCGAACACGACGTCCGAGCAGGTGTAGAACGCCTCGGGGGAGTCGGACCGCTGCCAGATCGAGTAGATCAGGTGGCGGCCGGACTTCTTCGGGACCGTCCCCTGGAAGACGTAGTCGCCGTTCTGCATCTTCGGGTCGGTCACGGAGACGAACGGCTTCGCCTCCAGGTCCGACCACTTCAGCGGCTTCGACGGGTCGTAGCCGTCCTTCGTCACGTACAGCTCGAACGAGCCCTTGTGCGGGGCCGTCCCCTTGTAGTGGAAGGTGTGCGACCCGGAACTCATGGTGCTCGCCGGCCAGTCGGCCCGCGCCAGGTCGAGGCCCCGGTACGTGGTGTTGCCCGCGCTGCACAGCTTGCCGTCCGGGATGAGCTTGCGGTGCTGCCCGGCCGCGTTCGCGATGTTCACCGCGTTCCAGTCGTAGAACGCCTGCTTCCCGCTCGCCGCCACCGCCGCCCTGCAGGCCGCCGACCGCGGGTTCTCGGGCCCTTCCGCGTAGCAGGTCGAGACCCGGCTCACCGGGTCCGTCATCGACCCGTGCGCGAACGCGGGTCCGGCGGTGAGGCCGGACAGGACCAGCACGGTGCCGGCGGTGACGGCCGCGGCCGAACGGCGAGAGGTCATGGGGGGACAGCTCCTTCACGAGGGGGGCGTGGGGGCGACCGGCGAGCGGGTCGATCAGCAAGCTAGCGGCCCGCAACCGCCGAAAAACCCCCGGAGAGAGGGGAGGGCCGTTTCTTAGGGCCGTTTTAAGGAGCCACTAAGCGACGCCTGAGGAACCCCCCCGGAACAGCGGCCGGGCACCCGGGAACGCCCCGGGGGACGCCCCGCCGACCCGCGCGCCGTCCCCGCCGCCCGGGGCGGCCCCCGCGAGCCGACCCCCTCAGTCCAGGCGCCGGTAGCGCCGTTCCGGGCGACCCGTGCCGCCGTAGCGGAGGGTGACCTCCGCGCGGCCCGTCTCCGCGAAGTACTCCAGGTAGCGGCGGGCGCTGACCCGGGACAGGGCACCCGCCTCGGCGCACTCCGTCGCCGAGAGGCCCTCCGGGTGGGCGCGGAGGACCGAGTCGACCAGGTCGGCCGTGTGGGCGGCGAGGCCCTTCGGAAGTCCGCGGGAGCCGCGCGGGCGGGTGCCGAAGATCTGGTCGACGTCCTCCTGCCGCGCCTCGTCCAGCCCGTCCAGGCGGTCGCGCAACGAGGCGGCGTGGCGGAGCTGTTCGTGCAGCGCGGCCTGGCTGAACGGCTTGATCAGGTAGTGCAGCGCCCCGGCCCGCAGCGCCGAACGGATCGTCCCCGCGTCCCGCGCCGCCGTGATGAAGAGCGCGTCCGTGCCGTGCCCGGCCGCCCGCAGCTCCCGCAGCACCCGGATGCCGTCCATGTCGGGCAGGAACACGTCGAGCAGCACCAGGTCGGGCCGGAGCCGTTCGGCGGCGCGCAGCGCCTCGGCGCCGCTGTGCGCGACCCCGGCCACCGTGAAGCCCGCCACCGCCGACACATAGCGGCAGTGCAGCTTGGCGACCATGAAGTCGTCGTCCACGACCAGCACTTTCGTCACGCCGACCCACGCTAGGTCCCGACCACAACGACCACAACGTCCGTTGGTTGCGGAAGAGAGACAGCTTCTTAACGCGCGGGCAACATGTGGGCCACCTCACCCCCTTCCCCTACCTTCTGAGAGGCGGCACACGTGCGGTTGCGCACCCCCTTCGCCCTCCTCGGGGCGGCGCTGCTCGTGCTGGTGGGACCGCCCCTGCTCAGTCCGGGCAGCGGCGCCGACACCGGCACCCGGATCCCCGGCCTGCGCCTCATGGTCCCCAACACCCCCGGCGGCGGTTACGACATCACCGCCCGCACCGTCGCCAAGAACGCCGAGGAGGCCGGCCTCACCGGCGACGTCGAGGTCTTCAACCTGCCCGGCGCGGGCGGCACCGTCGGCCTCACCCGGCTCGTCGGCGAACGCGGCAACGGCCGCCTCGCCATGTCCATGGGGCTCGGCGTCGTCGGCGCCGTCCACACCAACAAGACCGTCAGGACCCTCGCCGACACCACCCCGATCGCCCGGCTCACCGAGGAGCAGGACATCGTCGTGGTCGGCAAGGACTCCCCGTACAAGACCGTCCAGGACCTGCTCGCGGCCTGGAAGAAGGCCCCGGGCAAGCTGCCCGTCGGCGGCGGCTCCTCGCCCGGCGGCCCCGACCACCTCGCCCCGATGCTGATGGCGCAGGCCGCGGGGATCGCCCCCTCGGACGTCAACTACGTCCCCTTCGACGGGGGCGGCGAACTCCTCGCCTCCATCCTCGGGAACAAGGTCGCCTTCGGCGTCTCCGGCGTCGGCGAGTACCTCGACCAGATCAAGGCCGGCGAGCTGCGCCTGCTCGCGGTCACCGGCCCGAAGCGGGTCCCCGGCCTCGACGCCCCCACCCTCCGCGAGGCCGGTCTCGACACCGAGTTCACCAACTGGCGCGGCATCGTCGCCCCGCCCGGCCTCTCCGACGCCGAGCGCGACCGGCTCGTCACCCTCGTGACCGAACTGCACTCCTCCCCGCAGTGGCGCGCGTCGCTGAAGACCCACGGCTGGGACGACGCCTTCCTCCCCGGCGAGCGCTTCGGCGCCTTCCTCACCGAGCAGAACCGGCGCGTCGCCTCCGTACTCAAGGAGCTGGGCCTGTGAGACCGACCGTTCCCTCCTGGCTGCGCGGGCGTTCCGAACTCGGCGTCGGAGCCCTGCTGTTCCTCCTCGGCGTCCTCGTCCTGGCCGACGCCCTCACCCTCGGCGACACCGCCGGCGGCCGCGGCCCGGTCGGCCCCGCCACCGTCCCCCTCGTCGTCGGCTGCGGCCTCCTCGTCGTCTCCGTCCTCCTCACCGTCGACGTCCTGCGCGGCGGCCGGGGCGAGGCCGAGGCGGGCGAGGACGTCGATCTGACGGAACCCGCCGACCGGCGCACCGTCCTGCTCCTCACCGGCGTCTTCCTCGCCTTCGCCGTCCTCATCGGCCCCGTCGGCTTCCCCGTCGCCGGCGCCCTCCTCTTCTGGGGCGCGGCCCACGTCCTCGGCAGCCGCCACCTCCGCCGCGACCCCCTGATCGCGGCGGCCCTGTCGCTCCTCACCTACGTCGTCTTCGACCGGCTGCTCGGCGTCCCGCTGCCCGGCGGCCCCCTGATGGGAGTGATCTGACCCGTGGATTCCCTGAACTCCCTGATCGACGGCTTCGGGACCGCCCTCACCCCGGTCAACCTGCTCTGGGCCGCCCTCGGCGTGCTCCTCGGCACCGCCATCGGCGTCCTGCCCGGCATCGGCCCCGCCATGGCCGTCGCCCTGCTGCTCCCGGTGACCTACGGGCTCGAACCGACCGGCGCCTTCATCATGTTCGCCGGCATCTACTACGGCGCCATGTTCGGCGGCTCCACCACCTCCATCCTGCTCAACACCCCCGGCGAGAGCGCGGCCGTCGTCGCGGCCATCGAGGGCAACCCCATGGCCAAGGCCGGGCGGGGCGCGCAGGCGCTCGCCGCCGCCGCCGTCGGCCATTTCGCCGGCGGCATGATCGGCACGATCCTGCTCGTCCTCCTCGCGCCGACCGTGGCCGCCCTGGCCGTCGGCATCGGCGCCGCCGACTACCTCGCCCTCATGGTCCTCGCCTTCATCGCGGTGACCTCCGTCCTCGGCTCCTCCCGCGTCCGGGGCCTCGCCTCCCTGCTCATCGGCCTCACGATCGGCCTGGTCGGCCTGGACCCGATGACCGGGCAGCAGCGCCTCACCTTCGGCTCGCTCCAGCTCGCCGACGGCGTGGACGTCGTCATCGTCGCGGTCGGCCTCTTCGCGATCGGCGAGGCCCTGTGGGTCGCCGCGCACCTGCGCCGCACGGCGGGGGAGGCCATCCCGGTCGGCCGTCCCTGGCTGGGCCGGGAGGACCTGCGGCGCACCTGGAAGCCCTGGCTGCGCGGCCCGCTCATCGGCTTCCCCTTCGGGGCGATCCCGGCCGGCGGCGCCGAGATCCCGACCTTCCTCTCGTACGTCACGGAGAAGCGGCTCTCGAAGCACAAGGAGCAGTTCGGCAAGGGCGCCGTCGAGGGCGTCGCCGGGCCCGAGGCGGCGGCCTCGGCCTCCGCGGCCGGCACGCTCGTCTCCATGCTCACCCTGGGGCTGCCCACGACCGCCGTCGCCGCCGTGATGCTGGCCGCGTTCCAGCAGTACGGCATCCAGCCCGGCCCGCTGCTCTTCGAGCGGGAGCCGGAGCTGGTGTGGGGCCTGATCGCCTCGCTCTTCGTCGGCATGGTGCTGCTGCTCGCGCTCAACCTGCCCCTCGCCCCGGTCTGGGCCAAGCTGCTGCGCATCCCGCGCCCGTACCTCTACGCCGGCATCCTCTTCTTCGCCGCCGTCGGCGCGTACGCGGTGGGCGGCGAGGCGTTCGACCTGATCGTCCTGCTCGTCATCGGCCTGATCGGCCTCGGGATGCGCCGCTACGGCCTGCCGGTGCTGCCCGCCGTCATCGGCGTCATCCTCGGCCCGGCCGCCGAGCAGCAACTGCGCCGCGCCCTCCAGATCAGCGACGGTTCCCCGGTCGGCCTGGTGAACACGCCGTTCTCGATCACCGTGTACGCGGTCGTCGCGGTCCTGCTCGCCTGGCCGCTCCTGAGGAGGGCGGCGACCCGGCGCGCCCGGGCGTGAAGGGGGCCGGGGGAGGGGTCGGCGCCCGGTCCGGCCCGCCCCCGAAGGGGTTAATCCCGGCCGTCCGACGGCCGGATCCGGGTATCCCTGGCGGGCAGTACCATCCCCCACACCCGAAGGGAACACCCTCATGCGCGTCCGGCTCGTACTTGCCGCAGCCGCCCTGCTCACCGCCGCCGTCGCCCCTCTCGCCCACGCGGAAGGGGACGACGGCCAGGCGGTCGCCGACTCCGGCCGCCTCACCGACGACCTGAGCCTCGTCGCGGACGGCCACTTCACCAACGCCCTCTTCGTCGACGCGTACGGAACCGTCGCGGCCGACAGCACCGTCACCCTCTCCGGCACCTACCGGTGCCTGGACGACAGCGCGGGCCCCGTGTTCGTCGCCTCCACCCTCGTCCAGGGCGACCGGTCCACCGGGATCGGCGGCACCCGGGCCGTCTGCGACGGGCACCTCCACACCTGGACCAACCGCTCCGTCGTGAAGGACCCCGCCTACCGTCCCGGCGCCGCCCGGGTGGACGCCACCCTGCTCCAGCTCAGCGGGACGGGACTGCCGCTGCCCCGCTTCCTCGTCGTGGAGAAGACGGACGTCGAGCTGCGCTGACGCACCCCGGGCGCGTCCGGAACGCCCCTCGGGGCGGGTACTACCCTCCGGACGCGCCCGGGCCCGTCCCCGGCGGACCGGCCAGCTCCGCCAGTCCGTCCCGGCCGAGCGCCTCCAGCTCGTCGAGGGCGGCCACGGCCCGGGCCGCCGCCTCCGGATCGGTGGCGGCGAGGCCGCTCGCCGCGAACTCGTCCTCGTCCAGCCGCAGCACCTCGCTGCCGTCCGCCGACACCCACAGGTCCAGGTCCAGGTCCTCGACCACCACCCCGGAACCGCCGATCACCGCGGGCCGGGTGACGTCGCAGTACCAGCCCTTGAGGAGGCCGTCGGCGGACCACACCTCCTTGACCGTGAACCAGCGGTCGTCCCAGTAGTGCTCCACGAAGACGTCCCCCGGCTCGAACCGCACGAAGCCGAAGTCCCGCACCCCCTCGGCCGCCCACGGCGCGCGCACCGAGAGCCGGCCCGCCCCCTCGGCGAGCACCTCGGCCGGGTAGCGGATCTTCGTCCGGCCCGCCTTCGTCAGGGTGACCTCAACCGGCCTTCCGGACATGCCGCACCTCCGTCGCCGCGATCTCGTAGCCGAACCACCGGTTGATCGCCAGCATCGGGCCGTTCCCGGCGTCGTTCCCCGTGAGCGCCTCGGTGCAGCCCGCCGCCCGCGCCCGGTGCAGGGACGCGTTCTTCACCAGCTTGGCGAGCCCCCGGCCCCGGAAGGCCGGCGCCGTGCCCGTCATCCCGGTGCCGTACCGGCCCAGGCCGTCCGTCTGCCCGGCGGTGAACGCGGCGGGCACCCCGTCCACCACCGCCACCGTCGTCAGCGACCGGTCGAGGAGGGGATGCGCCCAGGTCGTCTCCAGCCAGTGGGCGTAGTCGTCCATCGCGACCGTCACGTCGCCCGGCTCGTCCGCGGTCGTCACCGCGTCCAGCTCGAACAGCGGCCGGGGATCGGCCGCGAAGTCCTCGGCCGTGAGCAGCGTGACACCGGCGGGCGGAGCCTGGAGCGGCGGCAGCACGGCCCCCGTCAGGTCGAGCCGGAGGAAGTGGGCGGAGCGGCTGGGGGAGTACCCCCGCCGCCCGGCCCAGGCGCGGTGCTCCGGCGCGTCCAGGACCCAGCTGTAGAAGGTGTGCGCGCCGTGCTCGGCGAGGTGCTCCTCGGCGGCGCGCAGCAGCAGCGTCCCGGCGCCGTGTCCCTGGTGCGCGGGGTCCACGTACACGTTGACGGAGCCGATGCCCGGTTCCGGGGAGTCGTGGGCGATCCGCAGCTGGGCGGTGCCGACGACCCGGTCGTCCCCGGTCACGGCGACGAGGGGACGCGCGTGACTGTCGGGGTGGGCGTACGTCTGCTCGAAGGTGAACTGTTCGGCGGTCGCGAGCATGAAGGGGAGCGCGGCACGGCGGACCCGGGTCCAGCCCTCGGCGTCCCGGTCCCGCACGTCACGGACGATCACGGTCATGCGAGCGCACGTTACGGGGGAGGGCCCGCCGCCGCCTCCCCTTTTCCGGCGGCGTGGAGGCAGAATCGGCGGGTGACACTCACCATCGTCGTGGACCACGAATCCACCACCGCTCCCTACGAACAACTGCGCGCCCAGATCTCGGAGCGGGCCCGGTCGGGCGGACTGCCGGTCGGCAGCAAACTGCCGACCGTACGGGGGCTCGCGGAGCAGCTGGGACTCGCAGCGAACACGGTCGCCAAGGCGTACAAGGCGCTGGAGGCGGACGGGGTGATCGAGACGCGCGGGCGTCACGGGACCTTCGTCGCCGCCGCCGGGGACGCGGCGAGCCGCCGGGCCGCCGGCGCGGCCGCCCGGTACGCGGAGGAGGTCCGCCGCCTCGGCCTCAGCCGCGAGGCCGCCGAGGCGGCGATGAGCGAGGCCCTGCGGGCGGCGTACGACAGTCAGGACCTGCCCGGCTGACCGGGACCGGCCGGGCCGGGCCTCCCGGAAGCGCCACAGGTACGGGCCCGCCCCCGCCGTCCGGGGTTCGGGAAGGTCCGCCGGGGGCGTGCCGCGACGCGGAGCGAACGGCTCCGCCGGCGTCGCGCCCCCGCGCGGCACGCCCTCCCGCGGTCTCGCCGGGGACCCGCGCCGCCGGCTCCGCGTCCGTGGCCGTCACGGTGACGTCCCCGCCCCGGTTCCAGCGGGAGCCGGCGACCGGGGGCGCCGCGCACCGGCCGAAACGCGGTGCGCGGCACGTCAGATCCAGTGGCCCCGCACCGCGCCCCGGACGCGCCGGGCGAGCGCGTACCCCTTCGTCATGGCTCGGTCCGCCGCGAAGTTCCGCGCGATCGCCCGGCCCTCGATCAGGCGGACGAACTCCCCGGTGCCGGTGGACCGGCGGACGGTAACCCGCTCCAGGGCGTACGGCCCCTGGCGGCGGCGGGCGAGCGCGTTGCCGACGGCGAGGGCCTGGGCGAACCCGGCCTCCCGGACCGCCCGGCGGACCCGGCGGCTGGAGTACCCGTACGGATAGGCGAAGGAGACGGGAGCGGTCCCCAGCTCCTCGCCGACGATCTCCCGGCAGCGCAGCGTCTCGAACCGGAGCCGTTCCGCGCCGAGCTGGTCGAGCTGCGGATGGCTGTGGCTGTGACCGCCTATCTCCGTGCCGGCCCCGGCCAGTTCGCGCACCTGCGCCCAGTCGAGCATGGTGTCGGGCGCGCCGCCCGCGTGGTGCCGGCCGCGCAGCCAGCCGGTGGACACGAAGACGGTGCTCACGAAGGAGTGCCCGGCGAGCACGGGCAGCGCGTGCCGGTGCACGCCCTCGTAGCCGTCGTCGAAGGTGATCAGCAGGGGCCGGGCGGGCAGGGGTGCCCCGTCCCGCCAGGCGGCGGCGAGCCCGGCGGTGGTCAGCGGGGTGAACCCCCGCTCGGCGACCACCGCCATCTGGGCGGCGAACGCCTCGGGCGTGACGGAGAGCCCGAGGGCGGCGGGGGCCGGGTCCCGGGCGACGGCGTGGTACATGAGGATCGGCACGGGGGCGCTCCGGGCCGGCGTGGGCGCGCCGGGGGCCGTGGGTGCCGCGGACGTGCCGGATGTCCTGGGCGCGCCGGGTGGCGCGGACGCGCCGGGCGTCGTCCCCGTCATCCGACCGCTCCCTCGGCGGCCCCGTTCACGACGGTTCCGTCCCCGGTCCGTTCGCCGGCCTGTTCCCCGGGCCGCGCTCCGGTCCGTTCCCCGGTCCGTTCCCCGGTCCGTTCGACCGGTCCCCAGGAGAAGGTGGTGCCGGAGTGGCGGGCGCGGAGCCGGCCGAGCGCGTAACCGCAGGCCGCGAGCGCCACCCCGGTGACGATGGCTCCGGCGCGGCCCGCGCCGCCGGGACGGCCGCGCAGCGCGTCGCCCGCGCCGCGCAGGACGCCGGCGGGCAGCACGCGGGTGGTGTAGCGCCGTTCGGACTCCAGGCCCTTCTGCGCGCCGACGCTCCGCGCGACGAGCGCCTTGGAGAGCCCCTCGGCGTACACCCGGGTCCGAAAGTAGGCGAAGCGCTCGCGGGCTGCGGGAACCTTGTGGTGGATGACCGCCCGGTCGTCCATGAGCAGGACCGCCCCGGGCAGCGCCTCGGAGAGCCGGATGCACAGCTCGGTCTCCTCGCCGCCCAGGGGGCGCCGGTCGCCGTCCCGGCCGATGCCGAGGGCGAAACCGCCCGCCGCGTCGAAGGCGGTGCGGCGGAAGGAGGCGTTGCCGCCGAGCACGTTCCGTACGGGGACGCGGCCCGGGGGCAGGCCCCGGTACGTGCAGCCGACGACCCAGTCGAACTCCTCGGGGAACCAGCCGGGGCGCCGGCCGGACGCCCAGACGGGCAGGGTCCGGCCGCCGACGGCCATGACGCGCGGGTCGTCGTAGGCGGCGGCGAAGTGGCGGAGCCAGTCCCGCTCGGCGACGGCGTCGTCGTCCAGGAAGGCCACGAACGCGCCGCGCGAGGCGGCGATTCCGGTGTTGCGCCCGGCGGAGAGGCCGCGGGGGCCCGTGTTGGCGAGCACCCGCACCTCCTCCCCGGGCCGTGCGTCCGCGTACTCCTCGGCGAGCCGTGACCGCAGGCGCTCGTTGTGGTCGACCACGAGCAGGGTCTCCAGGGGCGGCAGCGACTGGCCCCGCACGGAGTCGACGGCGGCGAGGATGTCCTCCCACCGGTCCTCCGTGTAGGCGCAGATGACCACCGAGAAGCCGTGCGGGGACGTGCGGTCGCTCAAAGGGTCTCCCCCCGGGGGACGTTGACGGAGAAGGCGGCGGGCCGGCGGCGGGCCGACCGGCTCACGGCCTTCTCCTTGAGGATGACCTTGAGGACCCGGATGCCGTCGCGCACGGCGTTGAGGTTGCTGACGCCGTGGATGCGCAGGTATTCGTGGCTCGGCACCTCCTGCACCCTGAGTCCCGCCTTGACGACCCGGATGTTGATCAGGGTCTCGATCTCGAACCCGGTGCAGTCGAGGGTGATCTTGTCGAGGCAGTGGCGCCAGAAGGCGTTGTAGCCGTAGCAGAGATCGGTGTACCGGGCCCCGAACTTGCGGTTGACGAGCGCGCAGAGCACCCGGTTGCCGAGTCTGCGGACGACCGTCATGTCGTCCGTGCCGCCGCCGTTGGCGAAACGGGAGCCCTTGGCGAAGTCGGCGCCGCCGACGAGGGCGGAGACGTAGGAGACGATCTCCTGGCCGTCGGCCGAGCCGTCCGCGTCGACCATGACGATGATGTCGCCGGTGCAGGCGGCGAACCCGCTGATCAGCGCGTCCCCCTTGCCCTTGCCGACCTGTCTGACGACCTTGACGTCGGGCCAGTGCTCACGGGCGACGTCGACCGTGTTGTCGGTGGAGTTTCCGTCGACCAGGACGACTTCGTGTATCCATTCCGGCAGCGTCTTGAAGACGTACGGAAGGTTTTCCGCTTCGTTCATCGCGGGAATGACCACACTCACCGGCGGCGTGATCGCCAGGTGCGAGGTGATGGCCCGGTACTGAGCGGCTATTCGACTCGGCTCGGTCATTTCTTGGCCCGTGGCGGCCGGGCGCAGGAACGAGCTCATGCGTCTGGTTTCCCTCTCGTCCGGTGGGCCGCCCATCCCTTGGGCGGCCCGGTGGTGTGTCCGGTGCGAAAGGGGGGTTCCCGCCCGCCCGCGTGGAAACGATCTCCTTGCGGGATCGACGAGTTGGCATGACCGGCCGCGCGGCACCCGTGTCCCGGCGCACGTGCTGACGCCGGACACGGCACCCCCCTTTGCCGCGCCCCGACCGGAACCGTCGCGACGCGGGAGCCCTCCCCAGAGCTGTTTGCGCGACGGATCGGATCGGGTGAGATGTACGACGGTATTGATGCAGGGGACTGTATGGCAAGACCCCCCATCCCGACCCGTGTTTCCGTGCTTTGACGAAGAATCGGCGCTCGGAACGACCGAGTTTTCGGTCTGATTCGGTCAATTCGATGACGCGGTGAGAAGGGTGGGGCGGGGGCGCTCTTCCGGGGGCCGACGGCCGGGCGGTCCGCCCTCCCTCCGGCCGCCGAGCGGGAGCGGAGCCTCCGGTTCCCAACATGGCCGGAACTGGTCGCTCTCCAGAGGATTTCGGCAATCCTTCATCCCCGCTTTTGACATGAACACTTCCGGCCGGGCGATTCCGCTGCTACTACCTGGTAGCGCAGAGACCCTGCTACAGGAGGTCCCATGAGACTGACCCGATTCACCGCCCTCTCGTCCTCGCTCCTGCTCGGTGCCGTCCTCGCCCTCACCGGGGCGGGCGCCGCACAGGCCGCCGGAACCGCCGCGGCCGTCGACTACGTGGCGCTGGGGGACTCGTACTCCTCCGGTGTCGGCGCCGGCAGCTACGACAGCGCCAGCGGCGACTGCAAGCGGTCCACGAAGGCGTACCCCGTCCTCTGGAAGAACGCGAACGCCCCCGCCTCGTTCGCCTTCACCGCCTGCTCGGGCGCCCGAACGGGTGATGTGACCGCGAATCAGCTCGGACCCCTCTCGACCGCCACCGACCTGGTCTCCCTCACGATCGGGGGAAATGACGCCGGTTTCGCCGACGTCATGACGACCTGTGTGCTCCAGTCCGAAACCACCTGCGTGAACCGAGTGAATCAGGCCAAGGCGTACGTCGACTCGACCCTGCCCGGCAAGCTCGACTCCGTGTACAACGCCATCGCGGCCAAGGCCCCCAACGCCCGGGTGGTCGTCCTCGGCTACCCGCGCTTCTACCAGCTCGGCGGGAGCTGTGTGGCCGGCCTGAGCGAGGGCGAGCGCAAGGCCATCAACGGGGCCTCCGACTACCTCAACGCGGCCATCGCCAAGCGCGTCGCCGACCACGGCTTCACCTTCGCGAGCGTCGTCCCCGCCTTCACCGGCCACGAGATCTGCTCCGGCTCCGCCTGGCTGCACAGCGTCAACTGGCTGAACATCGGCGAGTCCTACCACCCCACCGCCGCCGGGCAGTCCGGCGGCTACCTGCCCCCCTTCAGGGACGCGGCGTAACCCCTCCGCCGTCCGCCCCCGAGGCGCCGGAACCGGCCGGAGCGGTGCTCGTGACACCGCCCGGCGCACCCGGTCCGGCGCCCCGCCCGTCGTCCTCCACCCAGTGGTAGACCAGCGCCCCCGCGATCAGCAGCGCCCCGACGACCCCCGCCACCAGGACGGGGGTGCGGCGGGACGCGCTCCGCCGGGGCGTTCCGCCGTCCCGTTCCGCCGGGGCGCCGGCCGCCCCGCACGCGTCGCCGTCCCCGTCCCCCCGGGCGCCGGGAGGAGGGGCGGCCGCCCCCGTCTCCGCCGGGTCCACCGCCCGCGCCCCGCTCCCGGCGATCCGGCGCAGCTCGCGCTCGATCCCGTCCGCCGTCGCGGGACCGGAGTCCTCCGCCCCCAGGAGCGCGTCGACCACCGCGCCCAGCGGCCCGGACCGGTCGGCCGTCGCGGCCTCCAGGAGCGTCCCCAGGGAGCGCAGGTCGGCCGCCGGGTCCGTGGCGCCGTCCGGTCCGGCGCCGGCGCCGGCGCCGGTGACGAAGCCGGTGACGGCGATCCGGCCGTCGTTCCCCAGGAGGACGTGGTCCGGCCGCACGCCCCGGTGCGGGACGCCCGCCTCCCGCGCGGCCCGCAGCCCGGCCAGGACCTCGGCGCCGACGCGCGCCGCCTCCCGCCGGGGCAGGGGGCCGTCCGCCTCCAGGGTCTCCGCGAGGGAGAGGCCGCGGACCAGCTCCGTCACGACCCAGGGCCGGCCGTTCTCGGAGGCCACCCCGAGGACCCGCACGACGCAGGGGTGGGAGATCCGGGCGGCGGTGCGCGCCTCGCGCTCCCGGCGCGCGTGCAGCAGGGGAACCTCGTCCGCCGGGAGGCCGGGCGGGACCCGGGGCTCCTTCAGGGCCACCTCGTGGCCGTCCGTCTCGTCCAGGGCGCGCCAGACGGTGCCCGTCGCCCCCTCGGCCAGGACGTCCAGAAGCCGGTAACGACCCGCGATCACCGTCATGGCCCCACGGTAGCCGAGGGGCGTCGTCACCGCTCCGGTGCGACGGCGGACCATCGGCGGGATCCGGCGACGCGCCCGGCGGTGGATCTTGGTGGCGGAGATCACACGGGCTTCCGTGCCCCCGGCCGTCGCGCCGGAGTGCAGGATGGTTCATGACGTTTCGACAGGTGTTCGATGCCTGTCCAACTCGCCCTGGAATCAGATGGATTCGGAGGGTGATCGTCAACCCCCGTACGAGTGCGTCGAATCCCGCCGCCGGGATACACGAGTGTCGTGACGGGGCGATAGGGTTAACCTGCCCGGGTCGGGTGCCCTTGTACGGGTGGGGAGTGACATGGAACAGATAGCAATGCGCAGCAGGCCGCGAGTGCCTGCCATCACCTGCGGGAGCAGCGCGACCAGTTCGCGGCTCGACCGCCATCTCGCGGTGCTCGGCGGACCCGCCGTGCCCCGGCGCGAGGCGGCCGAGGCGACCCTGCTGATGCGGGAACTGACGGCACGTACGCACGACACGCCGGTGCGCGGACACCGCAGCCGCAGCGCGCGGGTCTCGCTCTTCGCCCCGCTCCGCCGCCTGCGCCGTTCGCTCTTCGGCACCCGTCACTGATCCGGCCGCCCGCGCGGCCCCGACGCGACTCCGCCGGACGTGTCCCCGCCCGTCCGGCGTTCAGTCGTGTCCGCACCCCTCCGCGCGTCCCCGTCAGGCGACCACACCCGCGTCCCGCAGCTCCCGCACCTCCGCCGCGCACAGCCCGAGTCCGGTGAGCACCTCGTCCGTGTCCTGACCGAGCGCCGGAATCCGGTCCATCCGCGGTTCCGGCGCGTCCGGGAACACGATCGGCGGAAGCAGGGCCCGCAGCGGCCCGGCCGGCGACTCCACCTCCCGCCACCGGTCACGTGCCGTCAGCTGCGGGTGATCCGCCAGCTCCGCCACCGAGTTGAGCCGGGCGCAGGCGATGCCCGCCGCGTCGAGCCGGGCCAGCGCCTCGTCCGCCGTCAGCGGGGCCAGGGCCCGCGCGACCACCGCGTCCGTCGCCGCCCGCCCGGCCACCCGCGCCGCGTTCGTCGCGAAGGCCGGGTCGTCGGCGAGACCGGGCCGGCCGAGGACCCGCCCGGCGAGGCGCCGCCACTCCCGGTCGTTCTGCACGGAGAGCAGCACCAGACTCCCGTCCGCCGTCGGATAGGCGTCGTACGGGGCGATCACCGCGTGCGCGAGGCCCGTGCGCGCCGGGGCCGTGCCCCCGTGCATCCCGTGGTGCAGCGGGTGCCCCATCCACTCGGCGAGCGAGTCCAGCAGGGAGACCTCCACCGGCCCGCCCAGGCCGGTCGCGCCGCGCCGCACGAGAGCGGCGAGGACACCCGCGAAGGCGTACATCCCGGCGGCGATGTCGGCCGCCGGGACACCCGACTTGACGGGGTGCTCCGGGGTGCCGGTCACCGACACCAGGCCCGTCTCGCACTGGACGAGCATGTCGTAGGCCCGCCGGTGCGCGTACGGCCCCTCCGCCCCGTACCCCGAGACGTCCACCGCGATCAGCCGGGGGTGCGCCGCGCACAGGGTGGCGGCGTCGAGGCCGAGGCGGGCCGCCGCCCCCTGTGCGAGGTTCTGCACGAAGACGTCGGCGCCCGCCACCAGCCGCCGGGCGAGGGCCAGGCCCCGGGGGTCCTTGAGGTCGAGCGCCACCGACTCCTTGCCCCGGTTGCACCACACGAAGTGGGAGGCGAGGCCCCGGGCGGCGGTGTCGTACCCCCGGGCGAAGTCGCCGCCGTCGGGACGCTCGATCTTGACGACGCGGGCGCCGAGGTCGGCGAGCTGCCGGGTGGCGAAGGGGGCGGCGACCGCCTGCTCGACGGCGACGACCGTGACCCCCGCGAGGGGGAGTGGCTGAGTGCTCATGACCGTCCTGCCTATCCTGCCGGGCCGCCCCCTGTCATCAGGGGATGCGTCACCCCGCCGGTCCGGGCGGGAGACGGCGGGGCCGGGTCCGCGCGGGAGCGGGCAGGATCCCGCCGCCGCCGGGTGCGGGCCGCCGTCCGGCTCCCCGGTCACAGGAGTGCGAACTGCCCCTCCGGGCCCTCCTCCGGGTGATCCAGTACGGACGCGGGGCGGCGGGTCCCGGCCGGCGGCGGCAGCACCCCGGCGGCCCGCAGGTCCGCCGCGCCGCCCGGCCCCGCGGCGAGGGCCGCCCGCTCCGGCTCCCGCGCTCCCAGCAGCGCGAGCACGGTGATCAGGCCGAGCAGCTCCGAGGTCCACTCCCGGGGCCAGGCGGCCGGGCCGATCGCCTCCAGGGAGCCCGGCTCCGCGGGGGCGGTGCGGCACGCGAACCACTGCTCCAGGACCCGCGCCCCGCCCACCCGGTACTCCCACGCCTCCGCCGGCACGGGGGAGATCCGGCCCCCGTCGAGCTCCAGCGCCTCGTTCTCCGGGTCGTACGCCATCGTCGTCGGTCGTGCCGGGACCGCCGCCCGCACGTAGGGACGGCGTCCGCCCGGCAGCCTCGGTCTCGTGCCGCTCAGGGCGCCGCGCAGCTGCACGTCGGCCAGGTCCCGGCCGAGCGCCACGCCCGCGGCCCAGACCTCCCGGCCGGCGGGGAGCGGGACGCGGCACCCGGCGGGGGAGGGGCGCGCCGCCGCCACCGTCCACGCCAGCCAGTCGTGCGGGGTGACCCCGTGTCCGTACCGCTCGCCGAGGAAGGTCAGGAGGCCGGGCGCGAGATTGGGCTCGCGGCCGCCGGGGCGCCGGAACAGCGGGCGGACGCGGCCCGGGCGGCCCGTCGGGGAGCGGCCTCCCGGCAGGGCGGCCGTCACCAGGAGCGGGGGGCCGGCCGCTCCCGGCCCGTACCCCTGCTCGACGGCGAAGAGCTGCGGCTCGCCGGCGACCCGCCACAGCTCCGGCCGCGCGGAGTCGATCAGCCGGTGGTCGGGGAGCAGCCACTGTTCGTCGAACGGCCCGTGCGCCACCCGTACCGGCTCCGGGCAGGGGCCCGGCTCGCGGGCGAACCGCGCGGTCCCGGTCCGCTGTCCGGGCAGCGCGGCCACCGCGCTCGCCGTGGTGCGCGCCCCGCTGGGCCGGAACAGCGCCTCCCGCTCGGCCCCCTCCGCGGCCACGAGCCGGTCCCAGCGGGCCCGCAGCGTCCGCGCGTCGGGAGCGACGATCCAGGAACGGCCGAGCCGGGGCGGGGCCACGGACCACGGCATCAACTCGTCGAGGAGGGGCGCGTCCTGAGGCCGGGCGTCATCCGTCACGCCCCGCATGCTAACGACCGCCGTCGGTGCTCCTCCACCGGTACGGGGAGCGGTGGAGGCAGCCGCCGGTCAGTCGGCCTCCACCGTGACCGTGAAGGAGAAGCGGTCGCCCCGGTAGCGGATGCGCGCCACGTCGACGACCCTGCCGTCCTCGTCGTAGGTCACGCCCGTGTAGTGGAGGATCGGGGAGAGCAGCGGGACCCGGAGCAGCCCGGCCGTCTCCGGATCGGCGAGACGGGCCTCGACCGTGTCCGTGATGCGGCTGATCCGCACGCCGACCACGTCCCGCAACACCTTCGTCATCGGCCAGCGCTCCAGGTCCGCAGGGTCGATGGCGGCGGCGAGCGCGGGAAGCACGGCGTTCTCCGCCCAGTTCGTGGGCTCCCCGCTCTCGCCGTCGCTGCGCAGCCTCCGGTACGCCACGATCTCCGGCACGTCCGGGAAGTACTCCGCCAGCTCCCCGGGCACGGGTCCGGTGCCGTGCCCGAGGACCGTCGTCCGTTCGCCCGACTGCTGGGCCACGATCGCGTCGATCGAGCCGAGCAGCCGGCGCGGGGCGGAACGCCGGGCGCCCGGCTCGATGAAGGTGCCGCGCCGCCGGTGCCGGCTGATCAGGCCCTCCTCCTCCAGCTCCTTGAGGGCCTGGCGCATCGTCAGCACGCTCACGCCGTAGTGGGCCGCGAGCTGCTCCTCGGTGGGCAGCCGCAGCGAGGCGTCTGGCGTCCGGCCCAGTATCGAGGCGCGCAGCGACTGCGAGACCTGGTACCAGAGCGGCAGCTTGCGGTTCAGGACCAGCGAGTCGGGAGCGAAGGCGGTCACGGGTCCTCCGTACGGGAGCTGCGGGCTTGTGGCCGGGATGCTACGGCCGGAAGTGGCGCTCCAGACCCTGCCACACGTCGTCGTACCCCTTCTGCAGATGGTCGGCGTCCGCGGCCTGCGGGGTCGTCGTCACCGGCCAGCGGGTCTCGAACATGAAGGCCAGGCCGTCGTCGATCTTCTGCGGCCTCAGTTCGGCGGCGCTGGCCCTGTCGAAGGTCTCCCGGTCGGGCCCGTGCGCGGACATCATGGTGTGCAGCGAGCCGCCGCCCGGGACGAAGCCCCCCTTCCCGGCGGTCTTCGCGTCGTACGCGCCCTCGATCAGGCCCATGTACTCGCTCATCACGTTCCGGTGGAAGTACGGCGGCCGGAAGGTGTCCTCGCCGACCAGCCAGCGCGGGGCGAAGACCACGAAGTCCACGTTCGCGAGCCCCGGGGTGTCGGTGGGCGAGGTGAGCACCGTGAAGATCGACGGGTCGGGGTGGTCGTACGAGATCGTCCCGATGACGTTGAAGCGACGCAGGTCGTAGACGTACGGGGTGTGGTTGCCGTGCCAGGCGACGACGTCCAGCGGGGAGTGCCCGTACGTCGCCGACCAGAGGTTGCCGCAGTACTTGTTGACGACCTCGACCGGCCCCTCGACGTCTTCGTAGGCGGCGACGGGGGCCCGGAAGTCGCGGGCGTTGGCCAGGCCGTTGGCGCCGATCGGGCCCAGGTCGGGGAGCTGGAAGGGGGCGCCGTGGTTCTCGCAGACGTACCCCCGGGCGGTCTCGTCGAGCAGCTCGACGCGGAAGCGGACCCCGCGCGGGACCAGCGCGACCTCGCCGGGGCGTGCGGCGAGCAGGCCCAGCTCGGTGCGGAGGAGGAGGCCGCCGCGCTCGGGGACGATCAGCAGCTCGCCGTCCGCGTTCCCGAAGACCCGTTCCATGGAGGCGTTGGCGTGGTAGAGGTGCACGGCCATGCCGGTGCGCCGGGACGCGTCCCCGTTGCCGCCGAGCGTCCACAGGCCGGCCAGCCAGTCGGTGCCCGGGGCCGGGTCGGGCAGCGGGTCCCAGCGCAGCCGGTTGGGATCGGGCACGGTCTCGGTGAAGGGCGCGCCCCGCAGCGCGCCGTTGTCGATCCGGGTGTACGGCGGATGCGCGGCCGACGGGCGGATCCGGTAGAGCCACGAGCGGCGGTTGTGGGCCCGGGGCTCGGTGAAGGCGCTGCCGCTGAGCTGCTCGGCGTAGAGGCCGAGGGGCGCGCGCTGCGGCGAGTTGCGGCCGTGCGGCAGCGCGCCGGGGACCGCCTCCGAGCCGTGCTCGTTGCCGAAACCGGTGCTGTAGGTGAGCGCCTCGGCCGTCTTCCTGGCCTGCTCCGTGTTCATCGCCCGCTCCTGTCCTGAGCCCGCAAGGGAATCCTATGGGTGACCGTAGGATTCCGCGCGGCTCCCGTCAACGGGGCGCCGCCGGAAGCGACCGGAAGGCGCCGGGAGCGGGTGTGCGCGCCGGGCGCGAGGACCGATGTGTGCGCGAGGGGGTCAAAAAAGGTGAACATTGCTCTACTCTCACGCGCATGTCCCGGACCCGAAGGTTCCTCCTCGCGCTCTCGGTCGTGCTCGCGGCGCTCGCCGCTGCCCTGTCCGCCGCACCCGGGGCCCAGGCCCACGAGGAGCGGCCCGTCACCTTCCCCGACGGCTCCGGCAGCGTGCCGAAGCTCCGCACGGGCGAACCCGACCTCCTCGTCTGCAAGACCGACCGGACCGACTTCGCACGCCGGATCTCCGGCTTCCCCGCCGCGCTCAAGGCCCGGAACCTCGCCCTCTTCGAGCGCTGCACGGCCTCCGGGTACCGCCACCTCCAGCAGGCCGTCGACGCCGTCGACCGGCCCGGACTCACCATCGCGCTGCTCCCCGGCCTCTACGAGGAGGAGCCCTCGCAGCCCCCGCCCACCGGCGCCTGCGCCGCCCTCGACGCCCCCGACTCCGCGCTCGGCTACCAGATCCTCACCTACGAACAGCAGCGGCAGTGCCCGCACAACCAGAACCTGGTCGCGATCCTCGGCAAGAAGGACCTCCAGATCGAGGGCACCGGCGCGTCCCGCCGCGACGTCGTCATCGACGCCGGGTACCGGAAGCTCAACGCGATCCGGGCCGACGGCTCCGACGGCGTCTACTTCCGGAACTTCACCGCCCAGCGCACCACCTTCAACTCGCTGTACGTCCTCGCCGCCGACGGCTTCGTCATCGACGACGTCCTCACCCGCTGGAACGACGAGTACGGCTTCCTCACCTTCGCCTCGGACCACGGCCTCTACAAGAACTGCGAGTCCTACGGGAACGGAGACTCCGGCATCTACCCCGGTTCGGCCTCGAACATCAACGACGGCCGCGGGTACGACGTCCCCCGCTACTCCATCGAGATCACCGGCTGCCGCAGCCACCACAACATGGTCGGCTACTCCGGCACCGCCGGGGACTCGGTCTGGGTCCACGACAACGAGTTCGACCACAACATGGGCGGCGCCTCCATGGACTCCGCCTTCCCCGGCCACCCCGGGCTCCCGCAGAACCACGCCCGCTTCGAACGCAACCTGATCCACGACAACAACCAGGACTACTACCCGTACGTCGCCGACGGCACCTGCGCCAAGCCGCCCGCCGAACGCGGCTACGAACAGGGCGTCGTCTGCCCCCAGATCTCCATGCCGCCGGGCAGCGGCATCATCACCGCCGGCGGCAACTGGAACCTCTACGAGGACAACTGGGTCTACGGCCACCGCCGCACCGCCTTCTACCTGAACGCCGTCCCCGCCTTCGTCCGCGGCGAGTCCGCCTGGGGCAAGCAGACCGACACCTCCCACCACAACCGCTACGCCGGCAACCACCTCGGTGTCGACCGGTCCGGAGCCTCCCGCCCCAACCGCACCGACGTCTGGTGGGACGGCCAGGGCGGCGGCAACTGCTGGCAGGCGGACGCGGGCGCGAGCTCCCCCGGCGTTCTGCCCCGGTGCGGAGCCCGCCGGGGCGAGGTCTCCGGTGCCACGGACCGCCTCGTCGGCGAACCGGTCAAACTCGCCCAGCTCCTCGTCTGCGCCGACTACAACGTCCAGGCGCGCCGCCTCCCGGCCGGCTGCGACTGGTACGGCGCCCGCGGCCTCGCACGCGTCGAGGTCCAGCTCGCCCTCGGCTGCGCCCTCGTCCTCGCCCTCACCGGTGGCGCCCTGTGGTGGCGCCGGCTGCGCGGCCACCGGCTCGCGGGCGCGGCCACGCTCATCGGCCTCACCGGTCTCGCCCTGGACGTGGCCGGCTCGACCCTCACCCTCGCCCCGACCCCCGTCCCGGCCCTCGCCCTGCTGCTCACCGGCGTCTGGTGGACCCTGCTCGGCCTCGCCCTGCGGCCCGTCCGGCCCGTCTTCGCCTGGATCACCCTGGCCCTCGGCGCCCTCACCCTCCTCGACGCCTTCGACAAGGCGGTCCTCATGATCCCCGGCATCCCCCTGAGCCCCGCCTGGCTCCGCCTGCTCCTCGGTGGCGTCTGGGTCCTCTGGGCGGTGGTCGCGTCGAGCGGGCGGCCTTCGGGCGACGGACCGGAACGGGGATCGGGCGATGCACCGGAACGGGAGGCGGCGTCCGGTACCGGCGCGGCACCCGGAGCCGGTACCGGCGCGGCGCCCGGAGCCGGTACCGGCGCGGCACTCGGAGTCGGTACCGAGGCGGCACCCGGAGCCGGGGGTGGAACGGGGAGCGGGGGCGGACCCGCACCCGATTCGCGTCCTGTTCCCGCGGCCGGTTTCGACCCCGACCCCGACCCCGACCCCGACCCCGGCCCCGGCCCCCGGCCCGGCTCCGGTCCCGTACCCCCGTCCTCCGGCACCCGGCCGCACGGAGAGGAGGCGTCATGACGCGCGCGTGCGGGCCCGGGTTCCCCGGCCGCCGGTTCGGCGCTCTCTGCCTGACGTTCGCCCTGTGCGCCCTCCCGGTCCTCACGGGTTGCGGCGGCCGGGCCACCACCCATCACAAACCCGGTACCAGCCACCAGGAGGCCGTCGGCGGCGGCACCCTGCTTCCGGCCCGGGACGAGGCCGGGCACCGGCTCCGGGAGCTGCCCGCCGCCGACGCGCCCACCGTCCGGGCCGAGGCGCGGCCCGATCCCGAGGGCGGCTGGAACATCCATCTCATCGTGGAGAGGTTCCGCTTCACCCCCGAGAGCACCGGCGGCGCGGCCCTCCCGGGCCGGGGCCACGCCCGCCTCCTGGTGGACGGCCGCGAAACCGGCCGTCTGTACGGCCCCTGGGGGTACGTGCCGGCGGGCTCCCACACCCTGACCGTCCGGCTCCACGCGGACGACCACACCGTCTGGGCCATCGCGGGCGCCCCCGTCCAGGCCACCGTCCGCCTGGACAACACCCCCACCGCGACTGCGCCACGGACCCCGAGCCCCACCGAAACCGGCCGAACCGTCACCCTCGCCCTCGTCAACGGCACCGTTCGTCCGCCCCCTTCCCGGATCGAGCTGACGAAGGGTGAACGCCTCACCCTCCGCGTCACCAGCGACCGGGCCGACACCCTCCATGTCCACGGTTACGACCGTGAACTGCCCCTCTCGCCCGGCACGCCCGCGTCCCTCACGCTCACGCTGGACCGCACCGGTCTTTTCGAGGTCGAGACCCACGAGTCCGGACTCGTGCTGACCCAACTCGCCGTCCGATGAACGGATTCCTCGCCCACTTTCCCGTTCCGGCCCCCGTCCACCTCCTCGCCCCGGCTCACTCCCATGTCCCCGCCCCGGCTCCCGTCCTTCCACTCGCCCACGGCGTGGGCTCCCGGCACGACCTCCCCCTCTCGCCCTTCTACGCCTACGCCGGTGCCCTCACCGCGCTCCTCGTCTCCTTCCTCGCTCTGGGCCTGCTCTGGTCCTCCTCCCGTTTCCGGGGTGACCTGGCCGGACGCCCCCTCCCCGCCTCCTTCCAACGGGCCGCCGACGCCCCGGCCACCCGCGCCGGCCTCCGTGTCCTCGGCTCTGTCGTGTCCCTGGTCCTCCTCCTCCACCTCCTCCTCGGCCCGGACGACCCGGACCTCAACCCCGCTCCCGGCGCCCTCTACGTCCTCCTCTGGGTCGGACTCGTCCCCGTTTCCCTCCTGTTCGGCCCCGTCTGGCGTCTTCTCAACCCCCTGCGCGCCCTGCACTCCCTCCGTCCGCCGCGTGATCCCCGCCCGCTGCCCGCGGCCCTCGGCATCCGCCCCGCCGCCGCCGGACTCCTCCTCTTCACCTGGCTCGAACTCGTCGCCCCCGACAACACCTCCCGCACCGTCCTCCTGTCCGCCCTCGCCGCCCACGCCGGCTTCCAGCTCCTGGGGGCCGCCCGCTACGGCGACCGGTGGTTCGCCCACGCCGATCCCTTCGAGGTGTACTCCTCCCTCCTCGCCCGACTCTCCCCGCTCGGTCGCCGGGCCGACGGCCGACTGGTGCTGCGTTCTCCGTTCGACGGCCTCGACTCCACCCCCGGCCTCCCCGGTCTCGTCGCCACCGTCTGCGTCCTCCTCGGCTCCACCGCCTACGACGGCCTCTCCGACAACCCCCGCTGGATCACCACCCTCCAGACCTCACCCCTCGGCCCCGTCCCCACCGCCACGTTCGGCCTCCTGGCCGCCGTCGCCCTCGTCGCCGCCTGTTACGGTCTCTGCGCCGGCGTCCTGCGTCTGATGGACCGTGGACTCACCACTCCGCTCACCTCCTTCGCCCACGCGCTGCTCCCCATCGCCCTCGGCTATCTCACTGCCCACTACTTCTCACTCTTAGTCACTGAATTTTTACGCATAGTGACGATGGCGGTGGGTATGGTCCCCGCGTCCGCTCCCGATCCACCGCTGGGACCCGAAGGGCTCGCGACCCTCCAGGTGACAGCCGTCGTCACCGGTCACGTCCTCGGTGTCGTCGCGGCCCATGACCGGTCCGTGCGACTCTTCCCGCCCGCCCGGGCCGTCGCCGGCCAACTGCCCCTGTTCATCCTGATGATCGTGTACACGCTCGGCGGCATCGCCCTGCTCGTCGCCTGAGGCCGAACCTCTCCGAAGCCCACCTCGCCCGAAGTCCGATCCCGGTCCGAGCCCTGTCCCCCGGCCGGTCCGAGCCCTGTCCCTCGGCCGGCCCGGGACCCGTCCCTCGGCCGGTCCGGGTGGGCGGCATCATGGACCCGTGCCCCAGACCCACCCCCAGACCCGCTCCCAGGCCGCTCCGGTGCTCCGCCGCGCTCCCGTGCAGCAGCGCAGCGCCGAACGGCTCGCCCGCATCCTCGACACCTGTGCCGTGCTCCTCGACGAGACCGGGTACGAGCGGTTGAGCACCCGCGCCGTCGCCGCTCGCGCCGGGGTCCCCATCGGCTCCGTCTACCGCTTCTTCGGCAACAAGCGGGCCATGGTCGCCGCCCTCGCCCTCCGCAACCTCGACCGCTACGCCGAGCGGGTCTCCGAACGCCTCGCCGCGACACCGCTCCTCGACGCGCGCGGAGCCATCGACGGCGTCCTGGACGAGTTCATCGCGATGAAACGGACCGTTCCCGGTTTCGCGCTCGTGGACTTCGGCCTGCCCGCCGCCGCGGCCGGGGAAGTGGTCGGCGAGCCGTCCCGGACGGTGGCGGGAAGCGCGTCCCGGGCGACCGGGAGGGCGGCCGGAGAGGTGGCCGAAGAAGCTTCGGGCGGGCACGCGGTCCCGGACGGGAGCACGGCTTCCGGAGGGATCGCGAAGCCGGACAGAGAGGCGGGGCCGGACGGGGAAGCGAAGCCGGACGGAGGGGCGGAGCCGTACGGGGCAGCGGAGCCGTACGGAGAAGCGGCTCCGGGCGGAGAGGCGCGGCCGGGGCGCGGTCACGGCGTGCCCTCCGGCGACGACCCCAACCGTCTCGTCGCCGAGCGGATCTGCGAACTCCTCGCCGCGCACCTGGGCCGTTCCGCCGACGAGGAACTGCACCGGAAGGTGCTCGTCGGGGTCGAGACCGCCGACGCCCTCGTCCGGCTCGCCTTCCGCACGGACCCCGACGGCGATCCGGCCCTCGTCGCCGAGACCCGACTGCTCCTCCACGCCTACCTGGCGCCTTCCCTCCTGTGACCCGCCACTCCTCGCGGTCGGTCCGTTTCCTGCTGTGCCCCCGGCCCTGACCTGCTTCTTTTGCTCGTATTGCTCACGCGTCACCATCTTGTTAACGCCGGAAGGAGGCACCTACGGTCATCCGGACCGCCGCTCGGCGGCCGTTCAAGGGTGAACGTGAGGTGTCCTCCATGCTGACCGTCCTCGGCTTCGCCATGATCGCGACCTTTCTGGTCCTGATCATGACGAAGAAGATGTCGCCGATCGCGGCGCTCGTGCTGATTCCCGCCCTCTTCTGCGTCGCGGTCGGGCAGGGGGGCCGCCTCGGCGACTACGTCGTCGAGGGGGTCGGCAACCTGGCGCCGACGGCCGCGATGCTGATGTTCGCGATCGTCTACTTCGGCGTCATGATCGACGTCGGCCTGTTCGACCCGATCGTCCGGGGCATCCTGCGCTTCTGCAAGGCCGACCCCCTGCGGATCGTCGTGGGTACGGCGGTGCTCGCCGCGATCGTCTCCCTGGACGGCGACGGCTCCACCACGTTCATGATCACCGTTTCGGCGATGTATCCGCTCTACAAGCGGCTCGGGATGAGCCTGGTCGTCATGACGGGTGTCGCCGCCACCGCCAACGGCGTCATGAACACCCTGCCGTGGGGCGGCCCCACCGCCCGCGCCGCGACCGCCCTGAAGGTGGACGCCGCCGACATCTTCGTGCCGATGATCCCCGCGCTCGCCACGGGGTTGTTCTTCGTCTTCGTCCTGGCGTACGTCCTAGGCCGCCGTGAGCGCAGGCGCGTCGGCCACCTCACGCTCGACGCGGTCCTGGCGCCGGAGCCCGACGAGGTCCTGGTCGCGACGGGCGGTGGCGGTGGCAGCGCCGGCGGTGCCGGCCGTGCCGTCGGTACCGGTGAGAGCGCGGCAGGGAAGGCGACGGTCTCCCGGAGCGCGGCGGGTGCCGATTCCGGTGCGGGTGCGGGTGAAGGGCACGACGAGGGGTTCCAGGGGCTCGACCCGAACCGCGCCACGCTCCGTCCCCGGCTGTACTGGTTCAACGCGGGTCTGACGGTGGCGCTGCTCACCGCCATGATCCTCGAACTGCTGCCGATCCCGGTGCTCTTCCTGCTCGGTGCCGCCCTCGCGCTCACCGTCAACTACCCGAACATGGCGGAGCAGAAGGCCCGTATCGCCGCCCACGCCGACAACGTCCTGAACGTCACCGGCATGGTCTTCGCCGCCGCCGTCTTCACCGGTGTCCTCACCGGCACCGGCATGGTCAAGCACATGGCCGACTGGCTCGTCGGTGCGATCCCCGACGCCATGGGCTCGCAGATGGGTCTGGTCACCGGCGTGCTGAGCCTGCCGCTCACCTACTTCATGTCGAACGACGGCTTCTACTTCGGCGTGCTGCCCGTCCTCGCGGAAGCGGGCGCGGCCCATGGCGTGTCGTCCCTGGAGATCGCGCGGGCGTCGATCGTCGGCCAGGCGCTGCACATGTCGAGCCCGCTGGTGCCCGCCGTGTACGTCCTCGTCGGCATGGCGAAGGTGGAGTTCGGCGACCACACCAGGTTCACGGTGAAGTGGGCCGCGCTGACCTCGCTGGTCGTCCTGGCGGCGGCGGTTCTCTACGGGATCGTCTGAAGGCACGGGTGACCGGGGTCCGGGGTTCCGTCCCCGGTCTCCGGCCCCCTCTCCGGCCCCCAGTCCCCGGTCTCCGGGCCCCGGCTCTGAGCCGGACGGGCTACTCGGGGGACGACACGGGCATGTCGGCCCCTCCACGGCCAAGGGGTGACTGATAGTCGGATTATCGGTTGAACCATCCGACATGTCCTTTCTCGGAGGAATCAGCATGCCCGTTCGTGCCGTTCGTCCCCTCGCCGCCACCCTCGCGGCCACGGCCGCCTTCGGCGGCCTCGCTCTCGCCGGAGCCCCGGCGGCGTTCGCCGCCCCCGGCGACAACGGCGACATCAAGGTCCACAAGGTCGGCACCCCCTACGGCGACCTGGGCGACGAGGCGAAGGTCTGCAAGTTCTACCTCGCGGCCTTCAACTTCGACGTCCTTCAGGAGGTGAGCTGGGAGATCACCCCCCAGCCGCCCCGCCCGGAGGTCCCGACCCTCACCGGCCGCGTCGCGCTGGCCACCGGGATGGGCCACACCAACCCGCTGACCCTGCCGGAGGGGCAGTACCGGGTCACCTGGACCTTCCCGGGCGCCCTTCCGGCCGGCAAGCAGAAGATCTTCACGGTCGACTGCCACGGCAACGGTCCCGGCCGTCCCGGCCACGGCAACAACGGCCCGGAGAACAACCACGGCAACAACGGCGCGGAGAACGGCCACGGCAAGCCCCCGCACGGCGCGGTGGGCGCGGGCGGCGGCGGCAGCGCGGAGCTCGCCGCCGCCGAGGACTCCTCCGGTCTTGGCGTCGGGACGGCCGTCGCCGCCGGCCTCGCCGGTACGGCCGGACTGGTCCTGATCCGCCGTTCGCGCCGCCGCAGCAATGGCGCCGCGTAGGTCCCGCCTCATGCGCAGGCGGCGGCGCCTGTTCCGGCTCGTCAGGACCGTGGTGGTGACCGTGGTCCTGGTGGTCGGAGGCGTCTGGTGGGCCGGTGACGAGGAGCCGGCCGGGCCGCCCCTCGCCTCCGGTCCCGCCGCCTCCGGTCCGGCCGCCTCCGAAGCGGCCGCGGCCGGGGCGCCGGCCGCCCTGGACCACAACGCGAAACCCGGGGGGCGACCGGGGGGCGCGTCCCCGCCCCGGTCGAAGGACACGTCCCGGCGGGCGGCCGCGCCGCTTCCCCGTTCGCGTCCCCTCACCGTCGCGGTCCCCGCCATCACCATCGAGGCGCCCGTGACCGACCTCGGCCTCGACGCCGCGGGCCGGCTCGCCGCTCCACCGGTCGACGACCCGCGGGTCGTCGGCTGGTACGCCAAGGGGCCCGCCCCGGGTGAACGGGGGACCGCCGTCGTCGTCGGTCACCGCGACACCCGTACCGGCCCCGCCATCTTCCTCAACCTCAACGCGCTCAGCCCCGGCAACACCGTCCGGGTCGCCCGCGCGGACGGCAAGGTCGCCGTCTTCACGGTGGACCGCGTCCGGACGTACGCCAAGAACGCCTTCCCCGACAAGGAGGTGTACGGCGCCACCGGGCGGCCCGAACTGCGGCTGCTCACCTGCGGCGGAGCGTTCGACCGGGAGACGGGGTACGAGGCGAACATCGTCGTCTTCGCCCATCTCACCGACATCGACCAGAAGATCTGACGCCTCCGCGAGCCACGGGCCGCGAGTCGGTGGACCGGGTGGAACAGTACGTCCGACCGGCGGCCCCAGCCGCCCCGCCGGTCTCCCCGCCGCGTCCGGCGGGCCACGCCGTCCGGCGCGCGCCCGCCGGACGCGGCGGCATGCCCGCGCCCGGGTTCCGGGACCGACGCCCGGGTTCCGGGACCCGTGACCCGGGACCCGGGGACTGAGACCCGGGGCACGTCCCGGAGCCCTGGCGCCGGAAAACTAACGTCGCTAGTTTGGGTGGACGACGAGCCCGTCGGCAACGTGAGGAGACAGCGGATGAAGGCGCACGACGCGATGTACATCGGCGGGGAGTGGCGGCCCGCCTCCTCCACGGACACCATCCCGGTGATCAACCCGGCGGACGAGCAGGTCATCGGCCACGTCCCGGCCGGCACCGCCGAGGACGTCGACGCCGCCGTACGCGCCGCCCGTGCCGCGCTGCCCCGCTGGGCCGCCACCCCGCCCGCCGAGCGCGGTGCCCGTATCGCCGCCCTGCGCGACGCGCTCGCCGCCCGCGCCGAGGAGATCGCCGCCACCGTCACCGCCGAGCTGGGCGCCCCGCCGCAGCTCGCCGCCGCCGTGCACGCCGGACTGCCGATCGCCGTCGCCGGCACGTACGCCGAACTCGCCGCCACCCACCCCTTCGAGGAGAAGGTCGGCAACTCCACCGTCTACGCCGAACCGGTCGGCGTCGTCGCCGCGATCACCCCCTGGAACTACCCGCTCCACCAGATCGTCGCCAAGGTCGCCCCGGCCCTCGCCGCCGGCTGCACCACCGTCCTCAAGCCCGCCGAGGACACCCCGCTCACCGCGCAGCTCTTCGCGGAGGCCGTGCACGAGGCGGGTCTGCCCGCCGGCGTCTTCAACCTGGTCACCGGCCTCGGCCCGGTCGCCGGGCAGGCGCTCGCCGAGCACCCGGACGTGGACCTCGTCTCCTTCACCGGCTCCACCGCCGTCGGCCGCCGCATCGGCGCCCTCGCGGGCGGGGCCGTCAAGCGGGTCGCCCTCGAACTCGGCGGCAAGTCCGCCAACGTGATCCTGCCGAGCGCCGACCTCCCGAAGGCCGTCGCCGTCGGCGTCGCCAACGTCATGTCCAACTCCGGCCAGACGTGCAGCGCCTGGACCCGCATGCTGATCCCCGCCGACCGGTACGAGGAGGCGGTCGCGCTCGCCGCCGAGGCGGTCGCCAAGTACGTCCCCGGCGAACGCGTCGGGCCGCTGGTCAACGCCAGGCAGCGGGAGCGCGTCCGCGGCTACATCGAGAAGGGGATCGAGGAGGGCGCCCGGCTCGTCGCCGGTGGTCCCGGGGCCCCGCGCGAGACCGGCTACTACGTCTTCCCGACCGTCTTCGCCGACGTCACCCCGGACATGACCATCGCCCAGGAGGAGATCTTCGGGCCGGTCGTCTCGCTCCTCCGGTACGAGGACGAGGAAGAGGCCCTCGCCATCGCCAACGGCACCGTCTACGGTCTCGCCGGGGCCGTCTGGGGCGACCCCGAGGAGGCCGTCGCCTTCGCCCGCCGCATGGACACCGGCCAGGTCGACATCAACGGCGGACGCTTCAACCCGCTGGCGCCGTTCGGCGGTTACAAGCAGTCCGGCGTCGGCCGGGAGCTCGGCGCGCACGGCCTCTCCGAGTACCTCCAGACCAAGTCCCTCCAGTTCTGACGGTTCCGGCGCCCCCGGTGCCCCCGATGTCCCGGCCGGTGGCTCCGGTGGTCCCGGCGCCCGGCACACCGACGGCCCCGGCAGTTCCGGTAGTTCTGGCAGTCCCGACAGTTCCGAGCCCCGAGGAGCACCGCACGTGAGCCTGATCCGCGCCGCCGTCCTGCCCGCCGTCGGCGCTCCGCTGGAGATAACCGACATCGACCTCCCCGAACCCGGCCCCGGCCAGGTCCGGGTCCGCCTCGCCGCCGCCGGCGTGTGCCATTCCGACCTCTCCCTCTCCAACGGCACCATGCGCGTCCCGGTCCCGGCCGTCCTGGGCCACGAGGGCTCCGGCACCGTCGTCTCCGTCGGCGAGGGCGTCACGCACATCGCCCCCGGCGACGAGGTCGTCCTCAACTGGGCACCGTCCTGCGGGCGTTGCCACCCCTGTTCGCTCGGGGAGGTCTGGCTCTGCGCCGACGCCCTCACCGGCGCCGCGAACGTCCACGCCCGCACCCAGGACGGCACCGACCTCCACCCCGGCCTGAACGTCGCCGCCTTCGCGGAGGAGACGGTCGTCGCCGCACGCTGCGTGCTCCCCGTGCCCGACGGCGTGCCGCTCGCCGACGCCGCCCTGCTCGGCTGCGCCGTCCTCACCGGCTGGGGCGCGGTCCACCACGCGGCCCGGGTCCGGGAGGGCGAGACCGTCGCGGTGTTCGGCGTCGGCGGTGTGGGCCTCGCCGCGCTCCAGGCCGCCCGGATCGCGGGCGCCTCGACGATCGTCGCCGTGGACGTCACCCCGGAGAAGGAGGCGCTGGCGAGGGCGGCCGGGGCCACCGAGTACGTCGTCGCCTCCGCGACCACGGCGAAGGACATCCGGAAGCTGACCGGGGGCCAGGGCGTCGACGTGGCCGTGGAGTGCGCGGGCCGCGCCGTCTCCATCCGTACTGCCTGGGAGTCCAGCCGGCGCGGCGGCCGCACCACGGTCGTCGGCATCGGCGGCAAGGACCAGCAGGTCACCTTCAACGCCCTGGAGATCTTCCACTGGGGCCGCACCCTGGCCGGCTGCGTCTACGGCAACTCGAACCCCGGCGAGGACCTGCCGGTCCTCGCCGGTCACATCCGGGCCGGCCGCTTCGACCTCGCTTCCCTCGTCACCGAACGGATCACCCTGGACGGCATCCCGGGCGCCTTCGACAACATGCTCGCGGGCAAGGGCGGCCGGGCCCTGGTGGTCTTCCCCTGAGACGCGTACGGAGGGCCGCGCCACCCCGGGGGGAGGCGCGGCCCTTCGCGTGCACGGGCAGGTCGCACGGCACCCGTCACGGACCACGGACCACGGGGCCGGGACGAGGTGCGGGCCGCGCGGACGGCCGTGCCGTACGAATCCTCCCGGGCCGGACCCGGAGAGGGGGACCGGCAGGGTCAGGCGAGCTGGACGGCCAGGGAGCCGGCGATCAGCAGGGCGAGCCCCAGGGCACGCGACGTGGTGAGGGGACGCCGCGGGAGCCTGAAGAGGCCCTTGTGGTCGATCAGGGCCGAGGTGAGCTGCTGGCCCGTCACGGTGAGGGCGACGGTCACCGCGGCGCCGATGGACGGGATGAGCAGGAAGGTGCCGGTGACGTAGGCGGCGGCGCAGACGCCGCCGATCCACCCCCACCAGGGCATCTTCTTCAGCGGGGCGATCCGGGGCCTCGGGGTGCGGCGCGTCGCGTACAGCACGAGCAGGACGACGGCGATGGTGAAGGTCGCCACCGTGAAGCTGATCACGGCCACGGTGAGGGGCTCCTCGAGCCGGGTCCGCAGCTGGGCGTTGACCGCGCCCTGCACCGGCAGCATGCCGCCGGCCGCGATGCCGAGGGCGATCCGGCCGGCGCGCCCGGCGCCCGACGTTCCGGGGGTGCCGGGCGCGCCGGCCTTCATGCCCCGGACGATCACGACGATGCCCGCGAGGACGGCCGCGGCGCCGAGGACGATGCCGGCGCCGGGTTCCTTCCGCTCCAGGCCGAGGAGGCCGAGGAGGTCGAGCGCGAGCGAGGCGAACATCTGGCCGGTGACGAAGAGCCCGACGGCCGCGAGGGCGCCGAGCCGCGGGAACAGCAGGATGCCGCTCGTGATGTAGAGCGGGCTTGCCAGTCCGCCGAGCAGCTGCCAGGGCTCGACGTCGGGCAGCCCGCCGAGCGCACCGAGCGCGCCGGCCGCCGCCGCGAGCACGACGAGCAGGCCCGTCGCGACGCCGAGCTGGAGGGTGGAGGCGCCGTACGGGGTACCGACGGCCGAGTTGAGCTGGAGGTTCACCGAAGCCTGGACGGCCAGGAGGCAGCCGACCAGCAGGGCCGCGGCGAGGAGCGCGGTGTGCATCTGAATCTCCCCGGGACAGGATGACGGACAGTCAAGTGGACACTGAGTCCGATTAGATTGCCATGCGCCACGGTAAACGGACAAGGTGTCCATTTGATTTCGGGGGAAGTAGGGTCGGGGCCATGAGCGACGACGAGCAGCGCGGACGCGGACCCGCCGTGCGCCGGCCCGAAGGGCTCCTCGGTGATCTCCGGCCCCCGGACGACCGGCCGTCCGGCCCCCGCAGGCGCGCGGACGCGGAACGGAACCGTGCCCGGATCCTGGCGGCGGCCGAGCGGCTCTTCACCGAGGGCGACCCGAGGGCGGTCACCATGGACCGGATCGCCAGGGCGGCCGGGGTGGGGCGCGCCACGCTGTACCGGAGCTTCCCCGACCCGCCGTCGGTCGCCGTGGCCCTGCTCGACGACCACGAACGCCGGTTGCAGGAGCAGCTCCTCCACGGCCCGCCGCCGCTCGGTCCCGGCGCTCCGGCGGGGGAGCGGCTGGCGGCGTTCTACCTGGCGATGCTCGATCTCCTCGAACGGCACCTGCCGCTGGCGCTGGGGGCGGAGACCGGGCCCGCCCGCTTCCGGACGGGCGCGTATGGCTTCTGGCGCGTCCACGTCCGGACGCTCCTCGTGGACCACGGGATCGAGGACCCGGATCCGCTGATCGACATCGCGCTCAGTCCCCTGTCGCCCGAACTCTTCCACTTCCAGCGGCACGAACTCGGCCTGTCGGCCGAGCGCGTCGGGCGTTCGCTCACGGTCTTCGCCCGGCAGCTGCTGCGGCCCGGCGGGGAGCACTGAGGGCCTTCCGCCGGAAGCGGCGCGGCTCGATCCGGGACCGTACGGGCACGGCGGGCCGGGCGGGCCGCCCGCGCGCCGCCACCGCCGGGCCCCGGGCGGCCGTGGAGCGACCGGTGGCGACCGTACGGCCCGTCAGGCGGATCCGGCCGTTCCGGAGGTGGCGGAAGTCCGCGCCCGGGAACGGGAGACGGCCACGCCCACGAGGCACAGCACGCCCCCGGCGAGGGTGAGTGGGCCGGGCAGCTCGCCCAGGAAGGCCCAGGCGAGCAGCACCACGAGGGCGGGCACGGCGTACGTCGTCGCGCCCATCCGCCCGGCGGTCGTACGGGCGAGGGCGTATGCCCAGGTCGTGAACGCGAGCGCGGTGGGGAACACCCCGAGGTAGACCATGTTCAGGGTCGCCGGCAGTGGCGCCCGCCCCATCTCCCCGATCAGCCGCCCGGCGAACGGCAGGCACGCCACCGCCCCCACCAGGCACCCGAACGTCGTCACCTGGAGCGCGCTGCCGTGCGCGAGCGCCGGCTTCTGGGCGACGACCCCACCCGCGTACGCCACCGCCGCGACCAGGCAGAGCGCGACCCCCAGCACCGAGGCGTGGCCGCCGGAGGAGTCCCGGGACATCGAGAGGCCGACCGTCACCGCGCCCGCGAACGAGACCGCCATGCCCGCGAGCAGCCGGGGCGGCAGGGCCTCTCCGAGGAACCGCGCGCCGAGCAGGGCGATCAGGATCGGCCCGACGTTCACCACCATCGCCGCCGTGCCCGCGTCCACCTCCTGCTCGCCCCAGTTGAGCACCACCATGTACACCCCGAACCAGAGCAGTCCGGAGACCGCGATCCCCGGCAGGGCCGCCCGTGGCGGGAGCCCCTCCCGCCGCACCAGGAGGACGGCGCCGAGGACCAGCACCCCGGAGAGGAGCCGTCCGAGCGCGAGCGCGCCGGGGGAGTAGGCCGCCCCCGCGCTGCGGATGGAGACGAAGGCGGAGGCCCACAGGACGACGGTGACGCCGGCCGCGGCGAACGCGAGCCGGGGGGACTGTTTCTGCATGGCCCGACGGTAGGCGGCGGACCGTTCGGCGAACACCGCAATGTTCCCGGAGCCGGAGCCGGAGCCGGAGCCGGAGCCGGAGCCGGAGCCGGAGCCGGAGCCGGAGCCGGAGCCGGAGCCGGGGCCGGGGCCGGGGCCCGGACCGGAACCAGGAGCGGTCCCCTTCACCGCAGCGTCCCCGGCGCGATCCCCAGACCGTCCCACAGGGCGTTCTCGCCCGCCGGGGTCACCTTCACGGCCCGCCCGGATCCGATCCGTACGCACCACCCGGCGCCGAGCGCGTGGCGGCAGAGCGCGGCGCCCGCGACCCCCGCGAGGTGGGGACGGCGTTCGGTCCAGTCGAGGCAGCCGCGCGCGACGGGCCGCCGTCCCCTCCGTACGAGGGCGATGCCCTGTTCGTCGAACCAGGCCAGGCCCCGGTCCGTGAGCGCGAACCCGGTGTCCTGGCGCAGGAGTCCCCGTGCCGTCAGCGCGTCGGTGATCGCGATGCCGAGCCGCCCGGCGAGGTGGTCGTAGCAGGTCCGGCCGCGGGCCATCGCCTCCCCGGCGCTCGCCTCCCGCAGCGAGCGGGGCCGGGCGGGCACCGCGGGACCCGACCGGGCGGCCAGATCCTCGACGAGCTGCGCGACCCCGGGGTCGGCGAGCCGCACGTACCGGTGCCGGCCCTGCCGTTCCTCCGTGAGCAGCCCGCCCCCGACCAGCTTTCCGAGGTGTTCGCTCGCGGTGGAGGGCGCCACCCCGGCGTGCCGGGCGAGTTCCCCGGCGGTCCAGGCCCGTCCGTCCAGCAGGGCGAGCAGGAACGCGGCGCGGCTCTCGTCCGCGAGGAGCGCCGCGAACGCGGCGAGGTCACCGGCTGTCATGCGTCCAGGGTGCCGTGCTCACGCTTCGGCGGCGGCCGAAGTGCCGGGACCCCGTCCAGCCCGCGCGCCCGATCCGCCCGCCCGGTCCGCGTACTGCGCGGCGAGCCCGTCGAGGAGCGCCCGCAGGCCCGTCTCGAAGGCCCCCTCGTCCACCTTCTGGCGGTGCTCCGCGAGCAGGTGGGCCTGGCCCAGGTGGGGGTAGTCGGCGGGGTCGTACGCCGTCTCGTCGTCCACGAAACCGCGGGCGAAGGAGCCGAGGGCGGAGCCGGTGACGAAGTACCGCATCAGGGCGCCGATGTACGTGGCCTGGGCGGGCGGCCAGCCCGCGCGGACCATCGCTCCGAAGACGGCGTCGGCGACGCGCAGGCCCGCGGGCCTGCGGCCGGGCCCCTGGGCCAGGACCGGGACGATGTGCGGGTGGTCCGCGAGGGCGGCCCGGTAGGAGACGGCCCAGTCGTGCAGGGCGGTCCGCCAGTCGCGGGGGTCGTCCTCCGCGAACATCGACAGGTCGATCTTCGCGCTCACCGCGTCCGCGACCGCGTCGAGGATCTCGTCCTTGGTGCGGAAGTGGTTGTAGAGGGAGGGGCCGCTCACCCCCAGTTCGGCCGCGAGCCGGCGGGTGGAGAGGGAGGCCAGCCCCTCCGCGTCGACCAGCGCGCCCGCCGTCTCGACGATGCGGTCTCGGCTGAGCAGGGGCTTGCGCGGTCGGGCCATGGCCCACATAGTAGGCGTGCGATCCGAAAACTAGCACTGGTAATTAAATGGACGGGTGAGGTGGCACGGTGGATCTGGCGCTGAGCGAGGAGCAGGAGGCCGTACGGCGGCTCGCCGAGGACTTCGTCGCACGCGAGGTGAGCCCGCACGCCGCCGCGTGGGACCGCGCGGAGGAGGTGGACCGGGGGATCGTGAAGAAGCTCGGCGCCGTCGGCTTCCTCGGCCTCACCCTCCCCGAGGAGTACGGCGGTTCGGGCGGCGACCACCTCGCGTACTGCCTGGTGACCGAGGAGCTGGGGCGCGGCGACTCCTCCGTGCGCGGCATCGTCTCCGTCTCCCTGGGGCTGGTCGCCAAGACGATCGCCGCCTGGGGGAACGAGGAGCAGAAGCGGACCTGGCTGCCCCGGCTCGCCTCCGGCGAGGCGCTCGGCTGCTTCGGGCTCACCGAACCGGGCACCGGCTCCGACGCCGGGAACCTGGCCACCCGCGCCGTACGGGACGGAGGCACCGGCGACTACGTGATCAACGGCACCAAGATGTTCATCACCAACGGCACCTGGGCCGACGTCGTGCTGCTCTTCGCCCGCACGAACGACACGCCCGGCCACAAGGGCGTCTCCGCCTTCCTCGTTCCCGCCGACGCCCCCGGCCTCACCCGCCGCCCCGTCCACGGCAAGCTCGGCCTGCGCGGCCAGGCCACCGCCGAACTGGTCCTGGAGGACGTCCGCGTCCCGGCCGCCGCGATGCTCGGCCCCGAGGGCAAGGGCTTCGCCGTCGCCATGTCGGCCCTCGCCAAGGGCCGCATGTCGGTCGCGGCGGGCTGCGTCGGCATCGCGCAGGCCGCGCTGGACGCGGCGCTGCGCTACGCGGGGGAGCGCGAGCAGTTCGGGAAGCCCATCGCCTCCTACCAGCTGGTGCAGGAGCTCGTCAGCGACATCGCCGTCGACGTGGACGCGGCCCGGCTGCTCACCTGGCGGGTCGCCGACCTGATCGACCGGGGCGAGGACTTCGCCACCGCCGCCTCGAAGGCGAAGCTGTACGCCTCCGAGGCCGCCGTCCGCGCCGCCAACAACGCCCTCCAGGTCTTCGGCGGTTACGGCTACATCGACGAGTACCCGGTCGGCAAGCTGGTCCGCGACGCGCGCGTCATGACCCTGTACGAAGGCACCAGCCAGATCCAGAAGCTCATCATCGGCAGGGCGCTCACGGGGATCTCGGCCTTCTGAGTACGCCGGCTGAGTACGCGGGCGGATGCGGTGGGTCCCGCGTCCGCCCGATCCTGACCGGTATGAGCGACACACAGGTCAAGCAGCAGAACACCGCCGCCTACTACACGCAGGCCGTCATCTCCTTCGGGGTCGCGATCGCGGCCGTGGCCGTCGGCGTCTACCAGCTCGACGCCAGCGCCTGGGTGCGGGCCTTCCTCGCCGTCTCGGTCCTCTACCTCACGACCTCGGCCTTCACCCTCGCCAAGGTCGTCCGCGACCGCCAGGAGGCGGGCCAGATCGTCAGCCGCGTCGACCAGGCCCGCCTGGAGAAGCTCCTCGCCGAGCACGACCCCTTCCAGAAGCTCTGAGCCCGTTCCCGCTCCCCGTCCCGCTCCCGGCCCCGCCCCGCTCCGCGCACCGGCGCTTGAAGGCCGGCCGGCCGTGGGTAGGAGGCGGTGGACGGGGCGGGGTGTGGACGGTTCGAGGGGGGCGGCGTGGATCTCGGTTCCGTGGTCATCGCGGTGACGGGCGTGGCGGGGACGCTGGGAGGCGCGGTCCTCACCCAGCGGATCGCCGGACGGGCGAGACGCCGGGAGATCGCCCTGCTCCGGGAGCAGGAAGAGGTCCGGGAGAACCTGCTCCTGCGGCGCACGTGCTACGTGGGCCTCAACCGCGACGCGCGCCGGTTCACCACGGCGCTCGGCAGGCACCTGCACGTCATGCGGGAGCGGGACGCGGAGGAGGCCGACAGGGAGGCGCTGGAGGAGGCGAAGAGGGCTCACCGCGACAGCCACTCCGAAGCGCAGATGATCGCGCCCGACGCCGTGCTGGCGCGGACGAGCGAGGTCAACAGGGCCCTGAACGAGGTCTACGGCCGGATCAGGCGCCTCGAACGGGGAGAACCCGGACCCGGCGAGACGATGGTGGACGCGGCCCGGGGCCAGGCGGAGATCTGGGACCTGCTCCGGGCCATGAGGACCACGATGCGCCAGGACCTGGGCGTGTCCCCGGAGGAGTGACACCGCCGCGCCCCGCCGGAGGCCCCGGGCGAATCTAAGCGCTTGCTCACCCTCGTTGTATGGTGTTCGTCCTGACGGGGACCGAGAGGGAGTACGGAATGAGCGCGGCGGAGGAGACGCCCGGCGGCGAGGACGTGCCCTGGGGCGAGGTCACGCCCGAGGCGGCCCGGCGACTGCTCGTGGCCGCCGTCGAGGCGTTCGCCGAGCGCGGCTACCACGCCACCACCACCCGGGACATCGCCGGCCGTGCGGGGATGAGCCCGGCCGCGCTCTACATCCACTACAAGACCAAGGAAGAGCTGCTCCACCGGATCAGCCGGATCGGTCACGACAGGGCCCTGGAGATCCTCCGGGCCGCCGCCGACGGCGAGGGCACCGCCGCCGAGCGCCTCGCCGCCGCCGTGCGCTCCTTCGTCCGCTGGCACGCCGAGCGCCACACCACCGCCCGCGTCGTGCAGTACGAACTCGACGCCCTCGGCCCCGGGCACCGCGCCGAGATCGTGGAGCTGCGTCGGCGGTCCGACGCGGCCGTGCGCGGGATCATCGAGGAGGGGGTCGCGGCGGGGGAGTTCGACGTCCCCGACGTGTCCGGCACCACGATCGCCGTGCTGTCCCTCTGCATCGACGTCTCGCGCTGGTTCACCACCCAGGGCCGCCGCACGCCCGACGAGGTCGGCGCGCTCTACGCCGACCTCGTGCTCAGGATGGTCGGCGCTCAGAAGTAGTAGCGGGAGATCGACTCGGCGACGCAGACCGGCTTCCCGGAGCCCTCGCGCTCGACGGTCACCGCCGCCGTCACCTGTACCCCGCCGGCGACCTCCTCGACCTCCGTCAGGACGGCCGTGGCGCGCAGCCGCGAGCCGACCGGTACGGGGGCGGGGAAGCGCACCTTCCCGGTGCCGTAGTTGACGCCCATCCGCACGTTCTCGACCACCAGGACCTGCGGGACGAGCACCGGGAGCAGCGACAGGGTCAGATAGCCGTGCGCGATGGTCGTGCCGAACGGTCCGGCGGCGGCGCGCTCCGGGTCGACGTGGATCCACTGGTGGTCCCCGGTGGCCTCGGCGAAGAGGTCGATCCGCTTCTGGTCGACCTCCAGCCAGTCGCTGTACCCCAGCCGCTCGCCGACCCCGGCGCGCAGCTCCTCGGCGGAGGTGAAGATCCTCGGCTCGGCCATGTCCCTGCTCCCTCTCGTCACGCTCTCCCGGCCTCCCGGCCCTGCGGTCCCGGGTGTTCCGGTCGCGCTGTCCAAGCGCTTGCTCAGCATTGTGGCGAGGGCGGCACGCTGTCAACGCCCGTCCGGACACCGGGCGGACGCCGGGACGGAGGCCGGAGCGGGCACCCGACCGGACGCCGGGAAGGGTCCCGTAGGGTCGCGGAGTGCCGCAGATCCCAGAGAAGATCCACGAACTCACCGTCGGCCAGCTCTCCGCCCGCAGCGGAGCCGCCGTCTCCGCCCTGCACTTCTACGAGGCCAAGGGGCTCATCAGCAGCCGCCGCACCAGCGGCAACCAGCGCCGCTACAGCCGCGACGCCCTGCGTCGGGTCGCCTTCGTCCGCGCCGCGCAACGGGTCGGCATCCCCCTCGCCACCATCAGGGAGGCGCTTGCCCGGCTCCCGGAGGAGCGCACGCCCACCCACGAGGACTGGGCCCGGCTCTCGGCGGCCTGGCGCGCCGAACTCGACGAGCGCATCAGGCAACTGGGCCGGCTCCGCGACCACCTGACGGACTGCATCGGCTGCGGCTGCCTCTCCCTGGAGACCTGCGTCCTGTCCAACCCGGACGACGCCTTCGGCGAGCGGATGGCGGGCTCCCGCCTCCTCCCGGTGCGCCGCCCGGCCCCGGAGGACGGGGCGTAGGACACGGCGGCGGGCCGCGCCGGACCCTCTCGCCGGGCGCTCGCGCCGTGCCCCCGCCGGGCGCGCGCGGGCCGTGCCGGGGCCTCCCGGACCCCGGCCGCCCGCCCGCTCCCCGTCCTACGCCGCCGACGCCATCGGCCGGTGCCGGCCGTCCCGGGCCCGGGCCAGCGCCCCCGGCGTGAGCACCGCGCGCGGGACGCCCACGCCGCAGTCCCCGCACACGGGGCCGTACCGGGGGTCGTACCCGTCGCCCGGCCCGGGCCACTCGATCCGGGGCCCCGCGCACACCGGGCACGCCTCGCCCGGTCCGCGCTCCAGGGCCGTGACCAGCCGCCGCAGCACCTCCGGCAGCGGGTCCGACGGGTGCACCCCGGGGTCGCCGCACCGGACCACGCCGTTGCCGCCCCAGACCCGCCGGTGCCAGTCGTCGAGCGCGCCGGGCCGGCGCAGCCCCTCGTGCTTCTCGCGCCGCCGCCGGGCGGCGAACCCCTCCTCGTACGCGAGCCACACGGCCCGCGCCTCCTCCAGCTCGTCGAGCGCCGCCACCAGCCGCTCCGGGTCGAGCTCCCGGTCCTCGGGCCCGAACCTGTGTCTGCGGCACAGGTGGTCCCAGGTCGCCCGGTGCCCGTACGGGGCGAACCGTTCCAGGCACTTGCGCAGGGAGTACCTGCGCAGCGCCGTGTCGCACCCCGGATCGCGCACCTGTCTCGCGAGACTCCGGAAACCGGCCATCTCCCGCCACCTCCGTCGCTGGTCCTTCCGCGGTATCAGAGGGACGAACGGGAGGCCCTCCGCGTTCCATCGGCATCCGGAGGGCGGCCCGCCGCCGGGGCCGGAGGGGTTCCCGGGGCGCGGCGGAACCGCGCGCCCCGCGGGGCTGCCGTCCGGTCCCGGACGCCGGCACCGCGCCCGGGACCGGCTCCTGGCGGCGGCCGCACGGACGCGCCGGGGGACCTCAGCGCAGCCGCGCCGCCGAGATCCGGGGGAAGTGGATCAGGAGGTCGTACGAGGCGGAGAGCCGGCCGGGCACGGTGTCGCCCGGCCAGGGGTACGCGGTCCCGACGTTCCGGTACGGCCGGGACGTCCCGAGCCAGTCGCGCGCCGCCGGGGTCGTGTGGCGGAGGTCCAGGTAGAACGGGGCGGACGCGACCCGGTCCAGGGTGTGGGCGCCGCTGTCGGGCCCGAGCGGGCCGACCGTGAAGACCCGCAGCGGCTCGCCCGGTGTCCCGGTGTCGTGCGCGTTGAAGGACCCCTGCCCGAAGGAGGCGCCCACGCTCACGTAGTCCCGGCCGAGCGCGTCCCGCAGGAAGGCCCCCTGGAGGCGCGGGTAGTGCTCCGGGGCGAGCGTCACGTACCCCACGTGCCCGTTGTGCGCGGAGAGCAGCATCCGGTCCCCGGTCCTCCGCTGCCACCACACGGTGTTCTCGGCCATGGTCCGGTCGCGGTGGAGCATCGCCGCCGCGACCCCCTCCGGCGTCGCGAAGTCGTGCGCGTACTCGGTGCCGACCTGGGCGATCGCGCGCGCGTGCTGCACGGCCCAGGCGTGCGCCTCCCGCGCCCCGGCGCCCCCGACGGGCCGCTGCCGCTCCAGGAGGGCGAGCGCCCGGTCCGCGTCGTCGGCCATCCGCCGCCGCTCGGCGAGCGGCCGCTCCATGTACCCCTTCATCCAGGCCCCGGCGCCGCCCGTGGGCCGGGACTCCCGGTACAGCTCCCGGAACCGGGGGAGGAGCGCCGGACGGGTGCGGGAGACGTAGGAGGTGACGGCGTCGAACAGGTTCGGGCCCGCATAACCGAGGTCGTTGCCCATGAAGCGGACCTGGTGGCCGGGGTGGGTCTGGTTGTGGCGCCGCATCCAGCGGAAGAGGTCGAGGTACTCCTCGGTGTTCCAGAGGCGGTACGACTCCTGGAACTCGTCCCGCATGATCGCCTCGATGTCGCCGCGACCGGTGCGCACCCATTCGTCGACGAGGAGTCCGGTGGACCAGTTGGCCTCCAGGGCGAAGGTGGTGAACCCCTTCCGCTCCACCAGGTGTTCGAAGATCCGGTGCTTGGCCGTGAAGAACTCCGCCGAGCTGTGGGTGGCCTCGCCCACGCCGACGACCTTGGCGGAGCCGATCATCCTGTCGAGCGGGCGCAGATCCTCCAGGGGGCGTGCGGAGCGGGAGAGTTCGCGCGCCGGGTCGGTGACGGCCGAGGCGGCGCCGGCGGGGAGGGCGGTGGCACCGGCCCGCGCCGGGACGAGACCGCCCAGACAGACGGCGAGCAGCAGGCCGGCGACGGACAGGCGGCGCCGTACCGAGGACTTCGGGAGCGTGGTGGAGTGCATGGGACCAGCCTGGTCGGCGCGACGCCGCCGGGACATCCCGCCCGCCCCCCTCCTGACGTTCCGTCCGCCCCCCGCGCGACACGGGGGACAGCACCCTTCCCGAACGCCCCTCAGCGGTACAGCAGGTACCCCCGCCGCACCGCCCGGAAGGCGTCCAGGTCCGCCTGCCACGCCCCCACGACCTCGGCCGTGTCCGCGCCCGCGTCGATCAGGGTCCGCACCCGGGCCGAACCGGTCAGCCGGTCGATCCAGTGGTCCGGCCGCCAGGCGAAGCCGGACCAGGTGCGGCGGGCGGTGACCAGGAGGCCGATCCCCGTCCGTACCGGATCGAAGGCGTCCCGGTCGTGGACGTGCAGCTGCACCCCGCCCACGGTCCTTCCCTGGAACTTGGAGAAGACCGGCGCGAAGTACGCCTCGCGGAAGCGGACCCCGGGCAGGCCGAGCGCGTTCGCCGCCTCCGCCCACCGGTGGTCCACCCCCTCGGCGCCGAGGAGTTCGAAGGGACGGGTGGTGCCCCGGCCCTCGGAGAGGTTCGTGCCCTCGAAGAGGCAGGTGCCGGAGTAGACGAGCGCGGTCTCCGGCGTGGGCATGTTCGGGCTGGGCGGGACCCAGGGCAGCCCGGTGGCGTCGAAGAAGTCCGTCCGCCGCCACCCCGTCATCCGCACGGTCTCCAGGGCGACGGGCTCGTCCAGGAACTCGCCGTTGAAGAGCAGGGCCAGCTCCGCCACCGTCATGCCGTGCGCCTGCGCGACCGGCTCGCGTCCCACGAAGGTGGCGAACGCCCGGTCCAGGACGGGACCGAGGGCCGCGCGGCCGGTCACCGGGTTCGGCCGGTCCAGGACCACGAACCGCTTCCCGGCGAGGGCGGCGGCCTGCATGCAGTCGTACAGCGTCCAGATGTAGGTGTAGAAGCGCGCCCCCACGTCCTGGATGTCGAAGACGACCGTGTCCACCCCGGAGGCGGTGAAGACGTCGGCCAGCGGCCGGCCGCTCTTCAGGTACGTGTCGTACACGGGCAGCCCCGTCGCCGGGTCGTCGTACCGGCCCTCCGAACCGCCCGCCTGGGCGGTGCCCCGGAAGCCGTGCTCGGGGCCGAAGACGGCGACCAGGTCCACCCGCTCGTCGGCGTGCATCACGTCCACCAGGTGGCGCGCGTCGGCGGTCACGCCGGTCGGGTTGGTGACGACCCCGACCCGTTGGCCGGACAGGAGGGCGTACCCGTCCGCCGCGAGCCGTTCGAAGCCGGTCCGCACCCGGCGGTGCCCGGCCCCCCGGTCCGGGGGCACGGCCCGGGCGGGGTGCGCGGTGGCGGCCGTCGCCCCGAGGGCGCCCCCGGCGGCCAGCAGACTCCGACGCGACAGACCCATGCGCGAACCTCCTCGATCGCCGGCCCCGGCCGGGGCGCGTGACACGGGCACGCACGCTAGCGGTCCCGGCGGCATCCGGGAACGAGGCGTGCGGATCCGCTCTTCCCCCCGTACATACCGACCGGTTAGTCTGCGCGGGTCGTCGTCCCGGAAAGTCCTGGAGAGGTGGGCCACCCATGAGCGCGGACACGAGCACGGGAACGGGTACGGGCGTCCTTCGCGGCGCCGGGGTCGTCGTCACCGGAGCGGGCGGCGGCATCGGCGCCGCCCTCGCCCGCCGCTTCGCCGCCGAAGGCGCCCGGGTCGTCGTCAACGACCTCGACGCCGACCGCGCCCGCGCCGTCGCCCGGGAGATCGGAGGCGTCGCCGTCCCCGGCGACGCCTCCGCCGTCGTGGAGGAGGCCCGTGAAGCCCTGGGCGGCGCCGGCGCCCTCGACGTGTGGTGCGCCAACGCCGGCCTCGCCTCGCCCGGGGACGCCTTCGCCGACGAGGACGTCTGGGCCGCGGCCTGGGACGTCAACGTCATGGCCCACGTCCGCGCGGCCCGCGCCCTGCTCCCGGAGTGGCTGGAGCGCGGCAGCGGCCGCTTCGTCTCCACCGTCTCGGCCGCCGGACTGCTCACCATGATCGGCGCGGCGCCGTACAGCGTCTCCAAGCACGGCGCGTACGCCTTCGCCGAATGGCTCTCGCTCACCTACCGGCACCGCGGCCTCGCCGTCCACGCCATCTGCCCGCAGGGCGTCCGCACGGACATGCTCACCGCCGCCGGGAGCGCGGGCGAGCTGGTCCTCGCCCCCACGGCCATCGAGCCCGAGGCCGTCGCGGACGCCCTCATGGACGCCGTCGGGGACGGCCGCTTCCTGGTCCTGCCCCACCCCGAGGTCGCCGGTTACCACCGCAACCGGGCCACCGACCCCGAGCGCTGGCTCGCCACCATGAACCACGTCCAGCGCACCTGGGAGACGGGCGCCCGTTAGGCCGGGCCCCGGCGGATGGGAAGATCTGGGGCGGAGACGGCGTTCCCGGCACGGAGGACGACCGCGCGTGCCGGTACGGGCACGCACCGGCACGAGCACGCATCAGGACGAGCGCGAGGGAAGGCGGCGGAGCATGGCCAGGACGACGGACGGGAGCGGAGCCCCCGTCCCCCAGAGGCTCCTCGCCGCCGCCACCCGGCTCTTCGCGGAGCGGGGCTACGACCGCACCTCCGTCCAGGAGATCGTGGAGGCCGCCGGGGTCACCAAGGGCGCCCTCTACCACTACTTCGGTTCCAAGGAGGACCTCCTCCAGGAGGTCTACGCCCGCGTCCTGCGCCTCCAGCAGGAACGGCTCGACGCCTTCGCCGGCGCCGACGCGCCCGTGGAGGAACGGCTGCGCGCCGCCGCCGCCGACGTCGTCGTGACCACCATCGAGAACCTGGATGACGCGGCGATCTTCTTCCGCTCCATGCACCACCTCAGCCCGGAGAAGAACAAGCGGGTGCGGGCCGAGCGGCGCCGCTACCACGAGCGGTTCCGGGCCCTGGTCGAAGAGGGCCAGCGGACGGGCGTGTTCTCCTCCGAGACCCCCGCCGACCTCGTGGTCGACTACCACTTCGGCTCCGTGCACCACCTGTCCACCTGGTACCGCCCGGACGGTCCGCTCACCCCCGAGCAGGTCGCGGACCACCTCGCCGACCTCCTCCTCCGGGCCCTGCGCCCCTGACCGCGCCCCCGTCGAGGGGGGCGCGGCCGGTCCCGGCGGTCTAGAGGTACTTCTTCAGCTCCCGGCGTGCGAGGGACCGCTGGTGGACCTCGTCCGGCCCGTCCGCGAGCCGCAGCGTCCGCGCCGCCGCCCACAGCTCGGCCAGCGGGAAGTCCTGTGACACCCCGCCCGCCCCGTGTGCCTGCACGGCCTTGTCGAGGATGTCCACGACCGCGCGCGGAGTCGCGATCTTGATGGCCTGGATCTCGGTGTGCGCCCCCCGGTTGCCGACGGTGTCCATGAGCCAGGCCGTCTTGAGGACCAGCAGCCGCAGCTGCTCGACGGTCACCCGGGCGTCCGCGATCCAGTTCTGCACGACGCCCTGCTGGGCCAGCGCCTTGCCGAAGGCGGTGCGGGAGACCGCGCGCCGGCACATCAGCTCCACCGCCCGCTCCGCCATGCCGATCAGCCGCATGCAGTGGTGGATGCGGCCGGGGCCGAGCCGGGCCTGGGCGATGGCGAAGCCGCCGCCCTCCTCGCCGACGAGGTTCGCCGCCGGGACCCGGACGTCGTCGAAGACCACCTCGGCGTGGCCGCCGTGGTAGTGGTCCTCGTACCCGTACACCTTCATCGCGCGCCGCACCTGGACGCCCGGGGTGTCGCGCGGCACCAGGATCATCGACTGCTGGCGGCGGAGGTCGGTGCCGTCGGGGTCGGTCTTGCCCATGACGATGAAGACCTTGCAGTCGGGGTGCATCGCCCCCGAGATGTACCACTTGCGCCCGTCGACCACGTACGCGTCGCCGTCCCGCCGGATCCGGGTCTCGATGTTGGTGGCGTCGGAGGAGGCGACCTCCGGCTCGGTCATCGCGAACGCCGAGCGGATCTCGCCCGCCAGGAGCGGCTCCAGCCACTGCTTCTTCTGCGCCTCGTCGCCGAACTGGGCGAGCAGCTCCATGTTCCCGGTGTCCGGGGCGGCGCAGTTGAGGGCGGTCGGGGCCAGTTGCGGGCTGCGGCCGGTGATCTCGGCGAGCGGCGCGTACTGGAGGTTGGTCAGGCCCGCCCCGTACTCGGCATCGGGGAGGAAGAGGTTCCACAGGCCCTGCCGCTTGGCCTCGGCCTTCAGCTCGGCCACCACCGGCGGTTCGTCCCACGGGGAGGCGAGCCGCTCCCGCTGCTCGTGGGCGGTCCGTTCGGCCGGGTGGACGTGCTCGTCCATGAAGGCGAGCAGCTTCGCCCGCAGTTCCTCGGTGCGGGCGTCGTACGCGAAGTCCATGGGGGATCAGCCTTCCTGGAGGGTGGTCAGGCCGTGCTCGATGAAGACGGGGACCAGGCCGCCGATGCGGTCGAAGCCGGCGCCGACCGTTTGGCCGAGGGTGTAGCGGTAGTGGATGCCCTCCAGGATCACGGCGAGCTTGAACCAGGCGAAGGCCGTGTACCAGGCCAGGGCGGAGGTGTCGCGGCCCGAGCGGGCCGCGTAGCGCTCGACCAGTTCGGCGGTGCCCGGGTGGCCGGCGGCCGTGGCGGTCGTGGAGACGGGGGAGTCCGGCAGGTCCAGCGGGGTGCTGTACATGACGAGGAGGCCGAGGTCGGTGAGGGGGTCGCCGAGGGTGGACATCTCCCAGTCGAGGACGGCCCGGATCCGGTCGTCGGGACCGACGAGGACGTTGTCGAGCCGGTAGTCGCCGTGGACCACCGTGGGCGGGGGAGAGGCGGGCAGCGCGCGGCCGAGAGCGGCGTGCAGCTCGTCGATCCCGGGCAGCTCCCGGCCGCGCGAGGCGTCGAGCTGCTTGCCCCAGCGCCGCAGCTGCCGGTCGAGGAAGCCGTCGGGGCGCCCGAAGTCACCGAGCCCGACCGCCCCGGGGTCCACGGCGTGCAGGTCGACCAGGGTGTCGACCAGGCCGAGGACGGCGGCGCGGGTGCGCTCGGGGCCGAGCGGGGCGAGTTCGCGGGCCGAGCGGTACGGGGTGCCCTCCACGAACTCCATGACGTAGAACGGCGCGCCGAGCACCGACTCGTCCTCGCAGAGCAGGACCGTCCCGGGCACGGGCACGTCCGTCGTGTGCAGGGCGCTGATGACGCGGTGCTCGCGCCGCATGTCGTGGGCGGTGGCCAGGACGTGGCCGAGCGGGGGCCTGCGGACGACCCAGCGGCCGGTGGCGGTGCCGTCGGTCACCGCGTACGTCAGGTTCGACCGGCCGCCCTCGATCAGCCGGGCTTCGAGGGGGCCGGCCAGCAGGCCGGGCCGCTCGCGGTCGAGGAAGCGGCGCAGCCGCTCGGGGTCGAGACCTGGCGGCGGGGCGGAACTCATGGGCGTACCTCCGGATCGGCTGCGGTCGGCGTTCATGATGACCGACCAGTCGGTATGTCGTCCAGGGGGTGGTCCTCCGCGCACGGGTGCGAGTGGCGGGCGTGCAGGAGGTCCCGGCGGGAACGATCGTGGGCGCGAGCCGGACGCCGCGGCGTCCGGGCCGGGCCGAGGGGACGTCGCAGGTCTGGAGGACGGCGACGTCGCCGCGGGCCTGCCCGACGCCTTCCGGGCCCCTCTCGCGGGCGACGCCCCGTCCGGCACCGAGCGGGTCCACGGTCCGCCCGCCCTCCCGCGGGGCGGGAGCCCGCTCGACGGGGACGGCCTGCGCTCCGCGCCGTCCGGGCCGGTGGGCCAGGGCCGGACCGGCGATGCCGGCTCCCGCGATCAGCGCGTTCCGGTGCGTCATGACGCTCCCTCTCGGCTTCCCCGTCCTCCCTCGCGTCGGGCGGCGGCCCCGGTGCGCGGCCCGTTCGGGCCGGCCGGGGCCGCGCGCACCGTCCCCGGCCGGGGCTCAGAGGGTGAGGTGCTGCCGGGTGCCGGAGTCGTCGGCGGCCGTCCCGGGGGTGATGCCGTGCTGCTCTTCTTCGGGGCGGCCCTTCTCGGGCAGCAGGAAGGTGATCGCGAGGAAGGCCGCCAGCAGGCACGCCTGGACGATCAGCGCGTGGTGGAAGCCGCCGGTGAAGTCGCCGGTCTTGGCCCGGGCGAAGAACACCGAGCCGAAGACCGCGACGCCGATGGAGCCGCCGACCGCCTGGACCGCCGACAGGACGCCGGAGGCGGATCCGATCTCGTCGTCGTCGACCGCGGCCAGGACGAAGCTGAACAGGGCGGCGATCACCATGCCGGCGCCGATGCCCGCCACCGTCGTGCCCGGGACGATGTCCCGGATCGAGAACGAGGCGGAGTCGAGGCCGTCGAGCTCGAACCACAGCACGGCCGCGCCGGCCAGTTGGACCAGCGGTCCGATCTGGAGCACCTTGCGGCCGATCTTGTCGGCGAGGAACGCGCCGCTGATGGCGCCGCCGATCGCGGTTCCCACCGCGAGGGGCAGGTTGCCGAGGCCCGCGTCACCGGCGGTGAAGTGCTGGCCGATCTGGAGGAACAGGGTCAGGACGAGCTGGGTGCCGATGAGCCCGCCGAAGAACAGGGCGATGCCGCCGAGGCCGACGGTGAAGGCCGGCTTGCGCAGCAGGCCGGGGGTCACCAGCGGCTCGCGGCCCGTGGCGGCCGTGCCGCGCTGCTGGAGGGCGAAGAGGGCGAAACCGGTCACCGAGGCGGCCATGGACAGCCATGTCCACAGCGGCCAGCCGTTCTCCTGGCCCTGGTTCAACGGCAGCACCAGCAGGGCGCAGGACGCCACGACCAGGGCGGCGCCGGTCATGTCGACCCGTACGGTGCGGTCGCCCGCCTTCTTGGGCACGAACCTCGCGGCGACGACCAGTGCCGCGATGCCGATGGGCAGGTTGATCAGGAAGACCGAGCGCCAGCCCAGGCCGAAGAAGTCGCCCTCGATGAGGAAGCCGCCCAGGACCGGGCCGATGATGCCGCCCAGGCCGAGGACGGGGCCGAAGATCGCGAAGACCTTGGTGAGCTCGGGGCCGGAGAAGTTCTCCCGCAGCAGGCCCAGGCCCTGGGGCAGCAGCATCGCTCCGGCGGTGCCCTGCAGCAGACGGAAGGCGATCAGCGACCCGATGTTCGGCGCGATCGCGCACAGCAGCGAGGTCGTGGTGAAGGCGGCGAGCCCGATCAGGAACATCCGGCGCCGGCCGTAGCGGTCGCCGAGACGGCCGCCGAGCACCAGCCCGGCGCCCAGGGTGAGGGCGTAGCCGCCGATCACCCACTGCAGTCCGGCGGAACCGGCGTCGAGGGATCTCTCCAGGTCCGGTCCGGCGACGTTGACGATCGAGGCGTCCAGGAGGTCCATGATCTCCGCGACGATCATCACCGCGAGGATCAGCCACCGCCACCGGTAGGGCTCGGTCGTTTCCTCGGGGATGGGGGAAGGGTCACGCACGCCAGATACCTCCACGGTAAAGTAATTCCACGATGAAGGTAAATTGGTGGCGGTAGGTTGTCAAAGCGGGGTGCGTGGACCGTGCGGCGGGAGAGAAGGGCGGAGGCGTGGAGGAAGCAGTGCGCGACGGTGTCGCGGAGCAGCGCGAGCGGTTGATGGAGACGCTGAGGATCTACGGCGGCCACTACGCCGAACTCGGCCGGCGCTTCGCCGCCCGGCTGGGCCTGCACTCCACGGACGCGACCGCGGTCCTGGAGATCGCCGCCGCCGAGGAGCGCGGCACCCCCCTGTCACCGGCGCGGCTGAGCGAGCGGATCTCCCTGTCCACGGGTGCCACCACCGCGCTGCTGAACCGCCTCGAATCGGCGGGACACATCACGCGGGCCCGCGAGCACTCCGACCGGCGCATCGTCACACTGCGCAGCGGCGGGCACATCCAGGAGCGGGCGGACGAGTTCTTCGGCCCGCTCGCCCACCGCCTCGACGCCGCGATGTCGCACTACCCGCCCCGGTTCCTGGAACAGGTCGAAGCGTTCATGGCCGACCTGAACACCACCGTGGACAGCCACCTCGCGGAACAGGCCGCGGTGACGCCGCGTTCCCTTCGCGGCTCTGCCGAAGGAACTCCCTGACCGGCTCGGAGGAAGAAGGACCCCTCCAGCTCCGGGCGCGTGGGTGCCCCGGTGAACGTCCCGTACGCCTCGGTCCGGCCGTCGGCCGGAAACCCCGCCGGCACGAGGCGGACCGTGACGGCCCGGCCCCCGCGCTCCTCCTCCGTACGGGTCAGGCGTGGCAGGCCACCGGTACGCCGCCGTTCATCGCCGCCATGTCCCCGAAGATCACCACCGGGTCGAGCGGATGCCCCTCCGGCAGGCCCTCCAGTTCCGCGTGCGCCCGGTGCAGGTTCGCCACCAGGCGCTCGCTCTCCCGCCACGCGGCGAACTCGCCGAGGTCCGCCCGCCGCGCCGTCTCCAGCGGGGAGTCGCCCCTCGCGTACCCCTCGGCGGCCAGCTCCCGCACCCACAGCAGGTACCGCTCCGTGGCGTCGTACGCGGAGGGGTCGGTCACCTGCCCGTGCCCCGGCACCACGATCGGCGCGTCGAGCGAACGCAACAGCTCCAGGGCCCGCAGCGAACCGGCCAGCGAGCCCATCGGCAGGAACGGCGTCCCGCCGTGGAAGACCAGGTCACCGGTGAAGACCACCCCCTGCTCCGGGAGGTGCACGATCGAGTCGCCCGTGGTGTGCGCGGGGCCCGGGTGGATCACCCGCACCTCGACCCCGCCCACGCGCAGGGTCAGCCGGTCGGTGTACGTGACGGACGGCGGCAGGATGTCGATCCGTCCGAAGTCGGTCCGCGGCCAGAGGAGATGGAGCTGGTGGCCGGCCGCGAGCTGCTCGGCGCGGCAGTTCTCGTGCCCCACGATCCGGGCCTCGGGGGCGAACACCCCGTTCCCGTAGGTGTGGTCCCCGTGGTGGTGGGTGGAGACGACGGTCCCCGGCAGGGGAAGCCCCTCGGCGAGGACCGCCTCGCGCAGCAGCAGTGCCCGGCGCTCGGTGGCGGCGGTGTCGACGAGCAGCGACTCCTCCGCGTCGCCGAGGAAACCGGCGTTGTTCAGGCACCAGCCCCCGTCGGGCTGGACGAAGGCGTGGACGTTCGGTGCGAGCGCGACCACGTGGGGATCGGTGCTGGGCATGAGGATTTCCCCCGATGAGAGCCGACAGGACAGGGGAAGAGTGCCAGTCGGCCCCGGTCCGGAGGAACCCGGAACCGTCCCGTCCGGAGTGTCGGCGCGCCGGCCCCCGGGACCGGCCGCCGTCCCGGCGTCCGCCGTGCGCGGCCCCCGAGTTGCGGCCGTTCCGCACCGCGCCGAGGGTCGGGGTATGAAGGCGATCAGCTACAGCCGCTACGGCGGCCCCGAAGTCCTGGAGTACGGCGAGCGGCCGGAGCCGAAGATCGGACCGGACGCGGTCCTGGTCAAGGTCCGTGCCGCCTCCGTCAACCCCGTCGACCGCAAGTGCCAGGAGGGTGCCCTCGACGGCATGCTGGAGGCCGTCTTCCCCGTGGTCCCCGGCTGGGACGTCTCCGGCGTCGTCGTCCGGCCCGGGGTCTCCGTCACCGAGTTCGCCGAGGGCGACGAGGTCATGGGGTACGTCCGCGAGGACTTCCTCTCCCGCGGCACCTTCGCCGAGTACGTCGCCGCCCCCGTCCGCACCCTCGCCCGCAAGCCGCGCTCCCTCGGCTTCGAGGAGGCGGCGGGCCTCCCGCTCACCGGTCTCACCGCGTACCAGGTGCTCCACCGGGCCCTGGAGGCACGCGCCGGCGACACCGTCCTCGTGCACGCGGCGGCCGGCGGAGTCGGTTCGATGGCCGTGCAGATCGCCCGGCACCTCGGCTGCCGGGTCCTCGGCGCGGCGCGGGACGGGGGCCTGGAGCGGGTCGAGGAGCTGGGCGCCGAGCCCGTCCGCTACGACGAGGACACCTTCGCCGACCGGGTCCGGGCCCTCGCCCCGGACGGCCTGGACGCCGTCTTCGACACCCTCGGCGGTCCGTACCTGAAGCGCTCCGCCGAACTCCTCGCCCCGGGAGGCCGCCTGGCCTCGATCGCGGACGCCGGGGTCACCGCCCTGGGCGGCCGCTACTACTGGGTCCGCCCGGACGCCGCCGACCTGGAGGCCCTCGCCGGCCTGGCGGACGAGGGGGCGATCGGCGTACGGGTGGCGAAGACGTTCCCCCTGGAGCGGGCGGCCGACGCCCAGCGCGCCAACGCCGAGGGCGGCCTGAACGGCAAGGTCGTGGTCACCGTCCCGTAGGGGAGGCGGGGAGGACCGGTGGGGGGAGGGGCCCGCCGGGGGCACCGCCCCGTAGGGGACGCGGGAGGACCGGTCGGGGACCGAAGCGTCCCCGCCGGGTCACTGGACCAGCACCGCCCCGAAGAGGGCCAGCGCGATCACGCACGCGGCGGCGAGCAGCGCGTCCCGGTGGGAGAGCGGGCGCGGCCGGGCCGTCCCCAGGGCGCGGACGCGGCGGTGGGCCACGACCAGGAAGGCGACCCACACGAGGACCGACAGGGCGAGTCCGGCCGGCCCCCGGGCCGTGGCCCCGCCCTGGACGGTCAGCTTGACGGCGAGCACCGCCACGACCGTGCAGGAGAGCGTCGTACGGCGCCAGGCGAGCCGGGTCCGCTCCGGCTGGAGCCCGGGGTCGCGGGCCGCCTCGCCGGCCGCCGGGCTCACCGACCGGTCCAGCCGAAGACGACGACCACCACCATCGCGAGCGCCACCACGGCCACCACGAGGCTCAGCACCGCCGGGAACCGGGACACCGGCAGGTCCTCGCCCCGCCGCATGGCCCGCTCGCAGCGCACCCAGTGGTTCACCGCGCGCAGGGCGCACAGCACCCCGGCGGCGAGCAGCGCGAGCGCGAGCCCGACCCGCGCCCCCCACCGCAGGTCCGGCAGGAACTGGTCGACGGCGAAACCACCGCCGACCAGGGCGAGCGCGGTCCGGATCCAGGCGAGGAAGGTCCGCTCGTTGGCGAGGGAGAAGCGGTAGTCGGGGGTGTCCCCCTCCTCCTGGAGCCGCCGCGGCGCGAACCAGAGCCGCAGACCCCGCACGAAATCGCTCACACGTGCACCCTAGCGGCGCGACGATCACCCGGCGCGGCACCCCCGGCCCGTCCGCCGACGCTCCGACCCGGCCCGCCCGGCCCGCCCGACCCTCCGGCCCGCCCGGCCCCGGCCTCAGCCCCGTCCCGCCCCGTGCGCCCGCAGGCGCTCGTACGCGGCGAGTCCGTCCGGCACCCACTCCCACGTGCCGAGCCGCGCGGCCAGCTCGTCCTCCGTCAGGAAGGCGTGCCAGGCGACCTCCTCGGCCTGCGGGTCCACCGGCAGCTCGCAGCGGACCTCGTACACCGCGGACCACCACTTCCCGGCGACGCCCCCGGAGTCGTACAGGAAGCGCAGCACCGGCTCGGGCCGGGGCAGTCCGCGCACCCCCAGCTCCTCCTCGGCCTCGCGCAGCGCGGCCTCGTCGTAGGACTCGCCCGCGCCGACGACCCCGCCGACGAACATGTCGTACAGGGAGGGGAAGACCAGCTTCACCGGCGTCCTGCGGTGCACGAAGATCCTGCCCTCGGCGTCCCGGACCCGGACGAAGACACAGCGGTGGATCAGGCCCCGCGCGTACACCTCCCCCCGGGGGGCCCGCCCGATCACCCGGTCCCGCTCGTCCACGACATCGAGAATCTCTTCGGAGGCGCTCATGCGGCCATCCAAGCAAAGCCGCTCCGTACGCCGCCTCCCGGCTCCTTCCGCCGCCCGCCGACCGCGCCCGGCGCCGGGACGCGGAAAGGCTCCCGGAGCGCGGAACGCGTCCGAACGGTTGACTCGATACACCGGTGTATCCAAGATGCGGTCCATGCCCTACGACGCTGATGTGATCGTGATCGGGGCCGGCCTCGCCGGACTCGTCGCCACCGCCGAACTGGTCGACGCCGGCCGCACCGTGATCCTCCTCGACCAGGAGCCCGAACAGTCCCTCGGCGGCCAGGCCCACTGGTCCTTCGGCGGCCTCTTCCTCGTCGACTCGCCCGAGCAGCGCCGGATGCGCGTCAGGGACAGCCACGCCCTCGCCCTCCAGGACTGGTACGGCACCGCCGGTTTCGACCGGGACGAGGACCACTGGCCGAGGAAGTGGGCCGAGGCGTACGTCGACTTCGCCGCCGGCGAGAAGCGCGCCTGGCTCCACGCGCGCGGGGTCCGCTTCTTCCCCGTCGTCGGCTGGGCCGAGCGCGGCGGCTACGACGCCACCGGTCACGGCAACTCCGTCCCCCGCTTCCACATCACCTGGGGTACGGGCCCCGGCCTCGTCGCCCCCTTCGCGCGCAAGGTCCGCGAAGGGGCGGCCCGGGGCCTCGTGACGTTCCGCTTCCGCCACCGCGTCACCGGCCTCGGCCGCACCGCCGGGGCCGTCGACACCGTCACGGGCGAGGTCCTGGAGCCCTCCGCGGTCCCCCGCGGCACCGCCAGCGGCCGCGGGGTCACCGGCGCCTTCGAGCTGCGCGCCCAGGCCGTGATCGTCACCTCCGGCGGCATCGGCGGCAACCACGACCTGGTCCGCGCCCAGTGGCCCGCCCGCCTCGGCACCCCGCCCGCCAAGCTGCTCTCCGGCGTCCCCGCGCACGTGGACGGCCTCATGCTCGGCATCGCGGAGAAGGCGGGCGCCCGCCACGTCAACCGCGACCGGATGTGGCACTACACCGAGGGCATCGAGAACTGGAACCCCGTCTGGGCCCGGCACGGCATCCGCATCCTGCCCGGCCCGTCCTCCCTCTGGCTCGACGCCACCGGCAAGCGCCTGCCCGTGCCGCTCTTCCCCGGTTTCGACACCCTCGGCACCCTCGAACACATCATGCGGACCGGTCACGACCACACGTGGTTCGTCCTCGACAAGAAGATCATCGGCAAGGAGTTCGCGCTCTCCGGCTCCGAACAGAACCCCGACCTGACCGGCAAGTCGATCCGCGGCGTCATCGACCGGGCCCGCACCGAGGTGCCGGCCCCCGTCCGGGCCTTCATGGACAAGGGCGTCGACTTCGTCGTGGAGGACGACCTCTCCGCCCTCGTCCGGGGCATGAACGCGCTCACCGGCGAGCCGCTGATCGACGAGGCCGCCCTGCGCCGCGAGATCACCGCCCGCGACCGCGAGATCGTCAACCCCTTCACCAAGGACCTCCAGGTCACGGCGATCCACGGGGCCCGCAGGTACCTGGGCGACCGGCTCATCCGCACGGCGGCCCCGCACCGCATCCTCGACCCGGGGGCGGGCCCGCTCATCGCCGTGCGCCTCAACATCCTCACGCGCAAGTCCCTCGGCGGACTGGAGACCGACCTCGACTCCCGCGTCCTGACGGAGGGCGGCGCGCCCCTGGAGGGCGTGTACGCGGCGGGCGAGGCGGCCGGTTTCGGCGGCGGGGGCGTCCACGGCTACCGCTCCCTCGAAGGCACCTTCCTCGGCGGCTGCGTCTTCTCGGGGCGTGCGGCGGGCCGCGCGGCGGCGAAGGCGGTGGGCTGAGGCTCCGCCGGAGGGGCCGCCGGGGACGGTCCTCCGACGGCCCCTCCGGCCGGGCCGACGGGCTCAGGACGGGCTTCGGGCGGGCCTCTGGCCCTTGGCCCAGGGCCCCGGGCCAGGGGCTTCTGGCCGGATCGCCGGGCTTCGGCCGGGTTCCCGGACCTCCGGGCCCGTCACCCCGGTCCGTCGTCCGGGCGTCCCGGCCCGTCACCCCGGCCCGTCACCCCCGTCCGTCGTCCGGGCGTCCCGGCAGGTCACCCAGGCCCGTCGTTCAGGCGTCCCGGCCCGGTCCCACCACCCGGAACCGCTCCGCCACCACCATCGTCGAGTCGTCCACGGTGAACCCCGGGTCCCCGAGCCCCTCCCGCATCTCCTCGCCGTGCCAGAACCGCTCGTGCGCCTCCCGCCACTCCGCCACCGAGGCGTACCCCTCGCCCTCGTCGAACACGTGCCGGAGGCCGACCTCGCCGAGCGGCAGGACCCGGACCTCCGTCACCTCCACCACCGCGACCTCGCGGCCGTCCGAGTCGACGAGGGCCGAGCGCTCGCCCACCTCGGGCAACTCCTCCCGTTCGGCCTCCCACTCCACGAGGAGTCCGGTCGTGGCGACCTTCTCGCCGGCGAGCACCGCCGCGACGAGCCGGTCCCGGAGGGGGCCGGGGAAGGCGAGCAGGAAGGGCTTGAGCGCGTGAGGGCCGGTCATGACCGACAGTCTGTCAGCCATGACCGGCCCTCACCCGGCCGTTCCCCGCCGGGCCGCGGCACCGGCGGGGACGGGCGCGCTACAACACCAGCGACAGCAGCAGGACGAACACGATGCCGACGACCGAGATGATCGTCTCCATCACCGACCAGGTCTTGATCGTCTGGCCGACGTTCATCCCGAAGTACTCCTTCACCAGCCAGAACCCGGCGTCGTTGACGTGGCTGAAGAAGAGCGAACCCGCGCCGATCGCGAGGACGAGCAGCGCCGTCTCGCTCGTCGACATGCCCTCCGCCAGCGGGGCCACGAGCCCCGCCGCCGAGATCGTCGCCACCGTCGCCGAGCCCGTCGCGAGCCGTATCGCGACCGCGATCAGCCAGGCGAGCAGCAGGGCCGGGATGGACCAGCTCTTGGAGAAGTCCAGGATCATCTGGCCGACACCGATGTCGATCAGGGTCTGCTTGAAGCCGCCGCCGGCGCCGACGATCAGCAGGACGCCCGCGATCGGGGCGAGCGACTTCTCGACGGTCGAGGACAGCCGCTCCTTGGTGAAGCCTGCCGCCCGGCCCAGGGTGAAGAGCGCGACGAGGACGGCGGCGAGCAGTGCGATCAGCGGCGAGCCGATGACGTCGGTGACCTTCTGGACGCCGTTCTCGGGGTCGTCCACGACGATGTCGACGAGCGCCTTCACCAGCATCAGGACGACCGGGAGCAGCACGGTCGCGACGGTGACACCGAAACCGGGGCGCTTCTCCAGGTCCTCGGAGGGGCGCGCCGGGATCATGCTCTCGGGGGCCGGGATGTCCACCCAGCGGGCGGCGTACCGGGAGAAGAGCGGACCGGCGATGATCACGGTCGGGATCGCGACGACGATGCCGAGGGCGAGGGTGACGCCGAGGTTGGCGCCGACCGCGTCGATCGCGACGAGCGGGCCGGGGTGCGGCGGGATGAGGCCGTGCATCACGGAGAGGCCCGCGAGGGCCGGGATGCCGATCCGCATGAGGGAGTAGTTGCCGCGCTTGGCGACGAGCAGCACCACCGGGATCAGCAGCACGATGCCGACCTCGAAGAAGAGCGGCAGGCCGATCACGGAGGCGATGAGGACCATCGCCCACGGCATGGCCCGGCCGCTCGCCCTGGCCAGGATCGTGTCGACGATCTGGTCCGCGCCGCCGGAGTCGGCGAGCAGCTTGCCGAGGATGGCGCCGAGGGCGATCAGGACGCCCACACCGGCGACGGTGTTGCCGAGGCCGGTGGTGAAGGACTTGATGGCGTCCGCGAGCGGGGCCCCGGCGAACGCGCCGAGCGCGAGCGACCCGATGGTCAGGGCCAGGAACGCGTGCAGCTTGAACTTGGTGATGAGCAGGACGATGACGGCGATGCCGGCGAGCACGGCGATCCCGAGCTGGGCGTTGCCCGCCGAGGTGATCGGTTCGGCGGCGTCCGCTGCCAGGGTCTCGACGCTGAGACTGGTCACGGTGGTGTCCTTCGTACGGGCAGGTGGGAAGAGAAAGAACGGAAGAGGGGGAGCGGGAGAGCGGGAGGAGGATCAGCCGGTCGCGCCGCGCAGCGCGGCGACGGCCCGTGCCGTGATCTCCTCCGGGGTGCCGGACACGTCGACGGCGACGCCGGCCTCGTCGGCCTGCAACGGCTGCAGGGTGGCGAACTGGGAGTCGAGGAGCGCCGTCGGCATGAAGTGCCCCTTGCGCGCGGCCATCCGGTCCTCGATGAGCTTCCGGTCACCGGTCAGGTGGAGGAAGACGATTCCGGGCGCCGCGTCGCGCAGCCGGTCCCGGTACGCCCTTTTCAGCGCGGAGCTGCTCACCACACCGCCGAGCCCGGCCCGGCCGTGCGCCCACGCCCCGATGGCGTCGAGCCAGGGCCCCCGGTCCTCGTCGTCCAGCGGAACGCCCGCCGACATCTTGGCGACGTTGGCCGCCGGGTGGAAGTCGTCGCCCTCGGCGTAGGGGAGGCCGAGGGCCTCGGCGACCAGCGGACCGATGGTGGTCTTGCCGGTCCCCGCGACGCCCATCACGACGACGACGGGAGGGGCCTGGGAAGTGCTGCTCATGGGGGGTGCCTCGCTGTCCTCGTCGACATCGATTCCGTTTTCCGTCGCGCTCATGAAACCCATTGGGTACGACGTATTCAAGAGACTGTGACGTAAAAGTCATACTTTTCATCGCCGGGCCGTGACCCGGGAAGACGCCGGACCCGTCCCCGGGAGGACGCCGGACCCCGCCCCGGCAGGGCGCCGGACCCCGCCCCGGCAGGGCGCCGGACCCCTCCCCGGGCCCGGCGCGGGAGCCGCCCGGAGGGGATCGCCTCCGCGTACCCGCATAGGCTTCGTCCATGACGACACCGGCCCAGGGGCTCCACCCCCACGTCCTGGCCACCCTGGGCCTCGCGATCACCGCGGGGGAGTACCCGCCCGGCACCGTGCTGCGCACCGACGAGCTGGCCCGGCGCTTCGACGTCTCCCGGACCGTGGTCCGCGAGGTCGTCCGGGTCCTGGAGTCCATGCACCTCGTCGAGTCGCGCCGCCGCGTCGGCGTGACCGTGCTCCCCACCGCGCGCTGGAACGTGTACGACCCCCAGGTCATCCGCTGGCGGCTGGCCGGCGCCGACCGTTCCCGCCAGCTCCGCTCGCTCACCGTGCTCCGGTCCGCCGTCGAGCCCGTCGCCGCGGGCCTGGCGGCCCTGAACGCCACCCCCGCGCAGTGCCGCGAGCTGACCGAGCAGGCCCTCGGCATGGTCGCCACCTCGCGGGGGCGGCGCCTGGAGGAGTACCTCGTCCACGACGTCGCCTTCCACCGGGTCGTCCTCGACGCCTCCGGGAACGAGATGTTCGCCCGCCTCGGCGACGTCGTCGCGGAGGTCCTCGCCGGCCGCACCCACCACCACGTGATGTTCGAGGACCCCGATCCGGCCGCCGTCACCCTCCACGTCCAGGTCGCGGAGGCCGTGCGGGAACGGGACGCGGAGCGGGCCGAGGAGCTGACCCGCCGGATCGCGGTCGGCGCCCTCCAGGAGCTGGACGTCCTCGCGCCGTGAGGGCCCGCGCGCCGGGGAGGGCCGGGTCGTCCGTCCCGGCTTCCGCCTGCCCCGGGCCCCGCACACCCGGATCGTCACCCTCTGCTTCCTCGCCTCCGTCCTCGTCCTCATGTGGATGGACGGCGGCACCGGCCGCACCACCGTCGCCTGCGTCCCGCTCGTCGCGGCCGCGCTGGTCGGCGGCCGGCTCCTGGTCCGCCGCCGGGTCCGCACCGCCTCCGCCGCGCCGCGCGGCTGACGCCCCGCGGGGGACTCGCGTTTTGCCGGGGGATAGTGGTACCCAGGAGCCCGCAAGATCCGTTCGCAGAAAAGGAAGTCCGTGATGCCGCAGCACGTCCAGGGAGTCATCGCCCCCGGCAGGGACGAACCGGTACGGGTCGAGACGATCGTGATCCCCGATCCCGGCCCCGGCGAAGCCGTCGTGAAGATCCAGGCATGCGGCGTCTGCCACACGGATCTGCACTACAAACAGGGCGGGATCAACGACGACTTCCCCTTCCTCCTCGGCCACGAGGCCGCCGGCGTCGTGGAATCGGTCGGCGAGGGCGTCACCGACGTGACCCCCGGCGACTTCGTGATCCTCAACTGGCGCGCCGTGTGCGGCCACTGCCGGGCCTGCCTGCGCGGCCGCCCCTGGTACTGCTTCGACACCCACAACGCGTCGCAGCGGATGACCCTGCTCGACGGCACGGAGCTCTCCCCGGCCCTCGGCATCGGCGCCTTCGCCGAGAAGACCCTCGTCGCCGCCGGCCAGTGCACCAAGGTGGACCCCGCCGTCGCCCCCGAGGTCGCGGGCCTCCTCGGCTGCGGCGTGATGGCCGGCATCGGCGCCGCGATCAACACCGGGAACGTCGGCCGCGGCGACACCGTCGCCGTCATCGGCTGCGGCGGCGTCGGGGACGCGGCCGTCGTCGGCTCCCGCCTCGCCGGAGCCGCGAAGATCATCGCCGTGGACATCGACGACCGGAAGCTGGAGACGGCGAAGGCGATGGGCGCCACCCACACCGTCAACTCCCGCTCCACCGACCCCGTCGAGGCGATCCGCGAACTCACCGGCGGCTTCGGAGCCGACGTCGTCATCGAGGCCGTCGGCCGCCCGGAGACGTACCGGCAGGCCTTCTACGCCCGCGACCTGGCCGGCACCGTCGTCCTCGTCGGCGTCCCCACCCCCGAGATGAAGCTCGAACTGCCGCTCCTGGACGTCTTCGGCCGCGGCGGCGCGCTCAAGTCCTCCTGGTACGGCGACTGCCTGCCCTCCCGCGACTTCCCGATGCTCGTCGACCTGCACCGGCAGGGCCGCATCGACCTCGGCGCCTTCGTCACCGAGACCATCGGCCTCGGCGAGGTCGAGAAGGCGTTCGCCCGCATGCACGAGGGCGACGTCCTGCGCTCGGTGGTGGTGCTGTGATGACCGCCCGCGTCGACCACCTCGTCACCTCCGGAACCTTCAGCCTCGACGGCGGCACCTGGGACGTCGACAACAACGTCTGGATCGTCGGCGACGACACCGAGGCGATCGTCATCGACGCCGCCCACGACGCCGGGGCCGTCCTCGCCGCGCTCGACGGACGCGTCCTGCGCGCCATCGTCTGCACCCACGCCCACGACGACCACATCGACGCGGCCCCGGCGCTCGCGGCCGCCACCGGCGCCCGCGTCCTGCTCCACCCCGCCGACCTGCCGCTGTGGAAGCGGACGCACCCCGACCACACCCCGGACGGCGACCTCGCCGACGGCCAGGTCCTCACCATCGCCGGTACCGACCTCACGGTCCTCCACACCCCGGGCCACGCCCCCGGCGCGGTCAGCCTGTACGCGCCGGCCCTGGGTACGGTCTTCACCGGGGACACCCTCTTCCAGGGCGGCCCCGGAGCCACCGGCCGGTCCTTCTCGGACTTCCCGACGATCGTGGACTCGATCCGCGACAAGCTCCTCGTCCTGCCCCCGGAGACGGTGGTGCGCACCGGTCACGGCGACTCCACCACCATCGGCGCCGAGGCCCCGCACCTCCAGGAGTGGATCAGCCGGGGCCACTGAGCCGCAGCCGGCTCTCGAAGCGCACCGCGCGGCCCGTGAACGGGTCGGTGAACTCCAGCGTCCGCGCCAGCAGGCCCAGCGGACGCCCGAAGTCCTCCGGCCCGTCCCCACGGACCTCCGGATAGACCGGATCGTGCAGGATCGGCAGCCCGAGCGCGTTCATGTGCACCCGCAGCTGGTGCGTCCGCCCGGTCACCGGCACCAGCCGGTACCGGCCGAGCCCGCCCCCGTGCGCCACGAGGCCGATCCGGCTCTCGGCGTTCGGCTCGCCCGGCACCTCCCGGGCGGCCATCACCCCGCGCTCCTTCTCGATCCGGCTCCGCACCGTCGCCGGCAGCTCCACCGCCGGGTCGTACGGCGCCACCGCCTCGTACTCCTTGCGCACGGCCCGGTCCCGGAACAGCGTCTGGTACGCCCCCCGGTCCTCCTCCCGCACGACGAAGAGCACGAGGCCCGCCGTCAGCCGGTCGAGCCGGTGCGCGGCCTGCAGCCGGGGCAGCCCCAGGTCCCGCCGCAACCGCGCCGTCGCGGTCTCCACGACGTGCCGCCCCCGGGGCACGGTCGCCAGGAAGTGCGGCTTGTCGGCCACCACGATCCGCTCGTCCCGGTACACGATCCCGACCGGGAACGGCACCGGCGTCTCCGGCGGGAAGTCCCGGTGGAACCAGAGCCACCGCCCCGCGGCGTACGGCTCGTCCCCGGAGACCGGCCCGTCGGTCCCGACGAACCGCCCCGCCCGCAGCATCTCCTCGACCCGTCCGGCCCCGACGGCCGCCCCGTACCGGCCGAGCAGGTACTCCCGTACGGTCGGCCAGGTCCCCTCCGGGTCCTCCGGCGTCCGGAGCCGTACGGGATCGATCCCGTCCCGCTGGGACAGCGGTGGCGCGGGGGGCCTGGTTCTGCGTCTCACCGCTCCGCCTCGTGACCGTACGTACCCATGCGGAAGTCCCGGCCGAGAAGATCTCGACCGGGACTCCGTGTGGTGTCCGAGGGGGGACTTCGACTCTCCACTCGGGCACCAGCCCACATCTCTTCTGACCAGGAAGAATGTACCCCAGGGGGCCCAATCCGTGCCCTGTGAGTCGGTCGCGCATCCTGGTGTCTCTGGCTGTTTCGGGCCGCTGTTGGTCATGCGTTGGTCACGTGGGCAACCCATGAAACCGAGCTTTCATCCTGGCTGAGAACCGCCCTCAAGAGGCCTCTGCACCACTGCAAACCTTGACGCTCACCTGCTGCCGCAACGAAGCTCGTGCAAGTTGGCGTAAGCCACTCGGCACCGGAGGCAGTCATGGCACTACGGTTCATCGGGATTGATCCAGACACGGGCCAGCAGGGTTCCCCCACCGTGTGGGTGGACGAGGCGAAGGGGGAACTGGTGCTTCAAGGCTGGAAGCCAGACGAGAAGCTGGAGGGGGAGTGCGCCGCGTTCGATGTTCCCGGCCATGCGCCGGGCATTCCGCCACACGAGGCAGTGATCCGGATTCCGGCCCGCATGGTGCCGATGCTGAGGAAGGCGTGCGATGTCGCAGAAGGAACCGGGCTTTAACGAGCTGCTGGCAGCCGCCCGGCACTCCGCCGTGCACCTGGAGATGCGCGACTCCTACGGCGTGGGTGACGAGGCCGAAGACTTCGAGAACTGGCAGCGCACCGGGCAGCGAGACGTTGACCCGGCTTCCGCCTACTGGGCGCCCTGGGTTGATTTGATTCGTGACACTGTAGCGCGAGGGGTCATCGTCCGCCGTGCTCGCGTGGTGTCCGAGCCCGTCACCGAGTACATCCGGTACGAGCACGCCGGCACCGGGGTGAACCTTTACGCCGGGGAACAGGTGCGCTGGCTCTCCAGGCGCCAGGCCTCGGACATCGCCCTCCCGGGAAACGACTGCTGGATCTTCGACGGAGAGATCGTACTCTTCAACCACTTCACCGGGGACGGGAGTTGGTCAGAGCCTGGTTGGGAGGTCCGATCCGAACCGTCCGTGGCTGCGCTAGCCTCGGCCGCCTTCGAGACGGTGTGGGAACGTGGTATCCCGCACGAGAAGTACTCGGTCTGACCTGACGAATCACGAAGAGCCAACTCATGTCTGCATCCCCCTCGTCCAGTGCCCAGGCTGCCCGTGAAGCCATCGCCGCCCGTCTCGGGGGCCTGCGCAGAGAGGCGGAGCTGACCGGGCGCGAGTTGGCTTTTCGTTGTGGATGGAGTCCGGCCAAGTCGTCACGCATCGAGCGGGCCAAAACGCCCGCGTCCGACGCCGATATTCGTGCGTGGTGCAAGGCGTGCGGAGCCGAGGAGCAATCAGGCGATCTGATCGCGGCGAATCGACAAGCCGATCAGATGTATGTGCACTGGCAGAAGCTCCATCGGCACGGGATGCGCCGGGCTCAGGAGGAAGTTGTCCCCCTGTACGAGCAGACGCGTCACTTTCGTGTGTACTGCTCGAACGTGGTGCCCGGGATGCTCCAGACCGAGGCGTACGCAACGGCTCTGCTCTCCACGATCGCGAGATTCCAGGGAACCCCGGACGACGCCGAGACGGCAGCCGCATCCCGAATCGAGCGCTCTCGCGTCCTGCACGAGGGTGACCACCGGTTCGCGTTGCTCCTGGAGGAAACGGTGCTCCGCTACCGCATCGGAGATGAGGCCACCATGGCGGGCCAGCTCGGTTACCTCCTGGCTGTCATGGCCTTGCCGAATGTAAGCCTCGGGGTCATCCCCTTCTCGACTCAGCGCCGCGTCTGGCCACTGGAAGCGTTCTACATGTTCGACAGCCGCCAAGCGAGCGTTGAACTGCTCACAGCGGCTGTGAACGTGACAGCCCCCAGCGAGGTCGCCACTTACGCGAAAGCGTTCTCCGAGCTGTCCAAGATCGCGGTTCACGGCGCCGCTGCTCGGGCCCTGATCTCGGAAGCCATTACGTCTCTCGGTTAGTTTGCGTGCAAGCTCGTGCAAGAACGTAGCTGCGCGGATTCGCCACTTCCTAGGGTCGTTCCATCGGCCTCGGAAGCGATCGGGAGGACGCGGCGTGATGAAGACGGAACCCACGCGGTGGCAGGAAGAACCGTTGGCACTTCCTCTGCGGGAGGAGCCTCCACGGCCCCGACCGGTGCCGGGTTGCCCCGGGTGCGCGCGGCTGGCGCAGCTCCGACCTGGAGAGACGGCCGGACACGAGCGACGGATGCCGCCGAGTCGATACGGACGACCTTGGCCGCACTCGGCGTTCCTGAATCCGCGTGGGGCGGTGTCCGGCCCATGGTCACTCAGACCGGCAGACCGTACGTGGACCTGGGGACGCTCCGGGCTGACGTGGCGGAGCAGGTTGCCGAGGCACTCCGGGGCGCAATGGCTTCCGTCCGCTAGGGGGCGGGGGACGGCTGGCCGTCGGTCGGCCGTCAGGTAGATCAGGAAGGGCACAACGATGACCGACCTGTACGGGCTCCCCATCGAGGGAGCCGAGTTCTCGAAGTCGTGCGGCGGCAGCACGCACCCGGACGGCGAGGCGTGCGTGACGCTCGCCAAGATCGGCCCGGACGCATGGGCCATGGGCGACAGCAAGCGCCCGAACGCCGAGCCGCTGCGGTTCACCACGGCGGAGCTGGACGCGGCGGGCATCGACCCGGCGCGGTTCGACCTCTCCGCCTGATCCCTGAGCACCGCCTGACTGACGGCCCCGCCCACACGCCGACGGGCGGGGCCGTCGCCATTCCCCGAAACGGAGCGGCAGTGCACCACCACGGTTACGCATGGGTCGGAGAGAAGAAGACGTTCGACGACGAAAGCATCCGGCGACCGCCACCGGAGCACGCCCCGCCCGTGGGAATCGGCGAGGCATTGAGGGAGCGCCACCGCAACGCGGTGGCCGACTTTCCGGCAACGGGCGTGGCTCCGATTCAGACAGCTCACTGGCTGATGAAACCGGCTTCCATGGTGCGGGGCACGTGGGAGGAACCGAAGGAGGCGGGGGAATGGCTCGGCCTCCAGTTGGCGGAGTTCGCACCCCGGTTCGCATCGCAAGCGGATCGGGAGGTGACTCGGCTGGTCCTTCTCGTGAAGGCTGCTGTGGAACGGCTGACCTGGGGCGGAGACGTGTCCCTGGGACACTACATGAACGGAACCGTCTTTCATTCGGTCGCCCTGGTGACCTGTTCTCCGAACCGTTCCGGCCCGGAACTGACCTGCCCCTTGCGGTAGTCGAAGCAACGAAAGAAGCCCCGGCCGATTGGCCGGGGCGCGCTTGGTCTGTTCGAGCGGTTCAGAGCAGGGACAGGAAGGGGTCGGCAGGGGCGAGCGGTTCCGGCCGCTTCACCGCTTCCGGCTCCGGTGCCTTCTTCGGGGCCGGGCGGTAGGCGTCGAGGCGGACGACCGTGGCGCGGTTCTCCTCACGCTCCGCGCTGGCCGGCTGCGGCTGTGCGTAAGGGAAAGCGTCCCGGTTCTGGTCACGGTCCGCGCTGGCCGGCTGATGCTCAGGGTGACGGGAACTGTCACCGCGGAGCGTGAAGACGGTGGCCGGTCGACCGGTCTTGCCGACCTTTCCACGGTGACGACGATTCCGGGCAGTGACTTGACCTCTTCGGCCGTGGCCCCGACGTACGGGAGCACCTGGGACGACGCGGCTCGACCGCCGTGCATCTCGATGCGTGCCCGGACCTTGTCCGCGAGGGTGAGGGGCTGTCGCCTCACCTTCGGGGCGTCGGCCCCTCTGCCGATTCGGACGGCGTCCTGAACGGAGCGGCGTACCGGGGTGGGCGCGGCCCACAGCATTTCTTCCGTGATGGTCTCGGCCGTGGCTTCCTGCTGGTCCCACAGGTGGTTGACCAGACTCGCCCCGGACGTGATGCCGGATGTGGTGTGGGTGGCGAGGAACCGTCCCAGGGACTTGTCCAGGACGTGGTGGGCGGCCCGGAGCGCAGTTCCCTTTCCTCTGCCTGTTCCTGCCACGAGGGCAGACCACAGCAGTGCGGGGCGGGCAGTGTCACGGGATGTCACCTTGCCTGTCGTCCCTGGTCTGACCTGGGGATTCGCCGGGTCGTCGGTCACGCCACCGCCCAAAAATGCAAAAAACCCCAGACGAACTGGGGTCTCTGCTGGTGTCCGAGGGGGGACTTGAACCCCCACGCCCGATAAAGGGCACTAGCACCTCAAGCTAGCGCGTCTGCCATTCCGCCACCCGGACAAGGTGTGTTGTCTTCCCGGCCGCTGGGCCCTTCCGACGAGGAAAACCATAGCAAACATTCGGAGCGGTCGATCACCACCCCCGGACCGCCCCGGCCCCCTCCGGTCCGCTCCCCGGACACGTGACGGCCGCGTGTCGGCCGGTGGGCGGCCTTGGGCGGGGAGGGGGCCGCGGGAGAGGATGGGGGCGACCACCAAGCAACCACGTGGGGCACGTAGTGGGAGGAAGCAGCGTGAGCGAGTCGAACACGGGCCGGGGCGTCACGGGCGAGGACGAGGTGGTCGACCTCTGTCGCGACCTCATCCGCATCGACACCAGCAACTACGGCGACCACTCCGGGCCGGGGGAGCGGGCGGCGGCCGAGTACGTCGCCGAGAAGCTCGCCGAGGTCGGCCTCGAACCGAAGATCGTCGAGTCCCACCGGGGCCGGGCCTCCACCGTGGCCCGGATCGAGGGGGAGGACCCCTCGCGGCCCGCCCTCCTCATCCACGGCCACACCGACGTCGTCCCGGCCGACGCCGGGGACTGGACCCACCACCCCTTCTCCGGGGAGATCGCCGACGGCTGCGTCTGGGGCCGGGGCGCGGTGGACATGAAGGACATGGACGCGATGACCCTCGCGGTCGTGCGGGACCGGCTGCGCAGCGGCCGCAGGCCCCCGCGCGACGTCGTCCTCGCCTTCCTCGCCGACGAGGAGGCCGGCGGCACCTACGGCGCCCGGTACCTGGTCGACGAGCACCGGGACCTCTTCGACGGGGTCACCGAGGCGATCGGCGAGGTCGGCGGCTTCTCCTTCACCGTCAACGAGAACCTGCGGCTCTACCTGGTGGAGACGGCCCAGAAGGGCATGCACTGGATGCGGCTGACCGTCGAGGGCACCGCGGGCCACGGTTCGATGACCAACGACGACAACGCCATCACCGAACTCTGCGAGGCCGTGGGCCGCCTCGGCCGCCACCAGTGGCCGGTGAGGGTCACCAAGACCGTGCGGTCCTTCCTGGACGAGCTCTCGGACGCGCTGGGCACCCCGCTCGACCCCGAGGACATGGACGCCACCCTCGCCAAGCTCGGCGGCATCGCCAAGATGATCGGCGCCACCCTGCGCAACTCGGCCGCCCCGACCATGCTCGGCGCCGGCTACAAGGTGAACGTGATCCCCGGACAGGCCACGGCCCACGTCGACGGCCGCTTCCTGCCCGGACACGAGGAGGAGTTCCTGGCGGACCTCGACCGGATCCTCGGCCCCCGCGTGAAGCGCGAGGACGTGCACGGCGACAAGGCCCTGGAGACCAGCTTCGACGGCGCCCTGGTGGACGCCATGCAGCTGGCGCTGCGCGCCGAGGACCCGATCGCCCGCGCCGTGCCGTACATGCTCTCGGGCGGCACCGACGCCAAGTCCTTCGACGACCTCGGCATCCGCTGCTTCGGCTTCGCCCCGCTCAAGCTGCCGCCGGAGCTCGACTTCGCCGGCATGTTCCACGGCGTGGACGAGCGGGTCCCGGTCGACGGCCTGAAGTTCGGCACCCGCGTCCTGGACCGCTTCCTCGACGCCTGCTGAGGTCGCCCGCGGGAACGCCTGGCGGGAACGTCCCGGAGGGCGCCCGCGGGGCGGGAACCGCCGGGTGACGAGCGGCGGATTCGGCCGTGCGTTTGCGTGTGACCGGAAAGAGTGAATGAACCCGGGGGGTCGTAGCCCCCACGATTCCCCCTCGTTACAGGTGTTGCGGTCCGCGGCTGGGGCCGCATTGCCAACTAGGAGGAATAATGATCAAGAAGGTCGTCGCTGCTGCGGCTGCCACTGGCGGTCTCGTTCTCGCGGGTGCGGGCATGGCCGTTGCCGACGCGGGTGCCCAGGGTGCGGCCATCGGTTCCCCCGGTGTCCTCTCGGGCAACGTCGTCCAGGTTCCGATCCACGTTCCGGTGAACGTGTGCGGCAACACCGTCGACGTCATCGGGCTGCTGAACCCCGCCTTCGGCAACACCTGCGTCAACGCCTGACGTCGTGCCTCGCCCCATGAGGGTGTGAGCCGGTCCGGCCCCGGAGTGCGTGCCATGCACTCCGGGGCCGGTGGCCATTTCCGCCCCGGGCGCTCCGCCCGGTGGCACTCCTTCGAAGCCGAGCAGGCAGGAAACAAGCTATGCGACAGGTCACGCGCAAGGGCCTCATCACCGTGGCGGCCGCCGGAGGCGTTTTCGTCGCGGTCGGCGGCGGCTGGGCGCACGCCGACTCCGGTGCGAACGGTACGGCCGCGAACTCCCCGGGCGTCGCGTCCGGGAACACCGTCCAGGTCCCGGTGCACGCGCCGGTGAACGTGTGCGGGAACACCGTCAACGTCGTCGGGTTGCTGAACCCGGCGGTGGGCAACAAGTGCGCCAACGTCTCCAAGCCCGGTGGACCGGGCGCGTCCGGCGGCTCCTCCGCCGAGGGCCACACCGGCAACTCTCCCGGGGTGGCCTCCGGCAACAACGTCCAGGCGCCGGTCGACGTCCCGGTGAACGTGTGCGGGAACACCGTCGACGTCATCGGGATCCTCAACCCGGCCGCGGGCAACGCGTGCGCCAACGTCGAGCCGCCGCGTCCGGGGAAGCCGGAGAACCCGGGCCACCCCGAGCACCCGGGGAAGCCGGAGAACCCGGGCCACCCCGAGAAGCCCGTCACCCCGCCCGCCCCCGCCCACGAGAACGGACCGAACACACCCGGTGCGCACACCGTGACCCCGCCGCGCGCCGTCGAGGAACTCGCCGAGACCGGCTCCGCGCCGCTCGGTGTGATCCTCCCCGCCGGTGCCGGCATGCTGCTCGCCGGTTCGCTGCTCTACCGGCGCGCCCGTCGCGCCGCCTGAGACCGCCCGGCCCACCGGTGCCGCACGGTCCGTCCACGGCCGTGTGACACGCACCACGCACAGGGGCCCCGCACACCGCGGGGCCCCTTCTCGTCGCTTCTCGCCGTCCTCAGGTCACCAGGTCGCCCGGACCTGGCGGATGATCCGCCGTTTCAGCCGCACCCTGCGGCTCCCGTCCCGGTGCAGGGTCAGACGGTCCAACTCCCAGTGCCCGTACTCGGCATGATCGGTCAGCAGCCGCGTCGCCTCCCTGCGGGAGACACCGCGCGGCACGTACACGTCGACAAATTCGTATTCCGGCATCGCATCTATTGTGCGGGCACGGCCCCGGTACGGATAGCGTCTGTCCCATGTCTGATGCTGCGCAGCCCACCGCTGTCGAGGTACGCGCCGCCGCCGAGGCGGTCAAAGCCGCACTGGACCGCCACCTCGCGGCGGTCGAACGCCGCACGGGGGACGACGACACGGCCGTCTACGAGGCGTTCAACGCCCTCGCCTCGGCCGCCGAGACCTATGACGAACTCCTCTACGACCGCTACGACGAGGTCACGCCCTTCGAGATCCCCGGAGCCGACGACTCCCTGCCGCCGTACACCGGACCTGACGAACCCCATGCCCTCAGCCTCCTGATCCGCCGCGACTACGCCGTGGCGGAACCCCGGCGGCTGCTCGCCCAGGCCCGCCGCGTCGTCGAGCACGGCGGCGGCGACGAACTCACCGGAGCGGCCGCCAAGGCGGGCGTCTCGCCCCTCGCCGCGCTCGGCGTGCTCTTCGGCGAGTACGAACCGGACGAGATCGCCTCCCGGCACAAGGAGTTCGGCCTGGAGGAGGGCGACTCCACGCTCTGGGTCACCGCCGCCGAGGAGCTTCCGGAACCGGGGGAGTGGCTCCACGCCCCCTTCGAGCACGCCGACCCGGAGCGGATCGTCTGCCGCTTCGACGTCAGCGCCGTCTTCGACGAGGAGGACGGCACGGACACCGGGACCGGCCGCACGGACGGGGGGACCCGCGGCGCGGACGGGGGGACCCGAGGCGCGGCCGACGGCTCCTGAGCGGGCGCGGAGGACGGTCTCCCGGCGGCCCCTCCGGGCGGCCGGGGGGAAATCCTCCGCGAGGCGCTCTCCGGCCGGACGCCGGGACACGGGACGGGGAAGGGCCGGGACACCGTACGGGGTGTCCCGGCCCTTCCCCGTCACCGGAGGACGCGCCTACTCCTCGCCGCCGGCGAGCAGCGCCTCCAGGAGCGGCCGCAGCCGCGTCGTACGCTCCGGGGCCACGCCCTCGGCCACCGCGCGGGGCAGCGCCCGGTCCACGCCGTGGACGACCGACAGATGGCGCTCGGCCCGGCCGAAGGCCGTGTACACCCACGGGCGGCTCAGGCCGCCCGCCGCGTCCCCGGGCAGCACCACGACCACCGCGGGCCAGCGCGTCCCGGCCGCCTGGTGCGCGGTGAGCGCCCAGCCGTGCCGCAGCGCCGACTCCACCCGTTCCTTCGGCACGAGGACCTCGTCGTCCCCGCAGCGCAGCCGCAGTCCCCCGGCGTCGGCCGAGAGGACCGTGCCGGTGACCGTCCGCCCCGGCACCGGCGCGTACGCCACCCGGTCGCCGGGGTCGTAGCCGCCGAACCGGCCGGGGCCGGGGTTGAGCCGCTGCTTGAGGGCGGCGTTCAGCGCGCGCGTCCCGGCGGAGCCGCCGTGGCCGACCGTGACGACCTGCGTGTGCTCCGGCGGCACCCCGATCGCCCGGGGCACCGAGTCGGCCACCAGCTGGACGGTGCGGTGCACGGCCTCGCCCGCGTCCCGCACCGGCACGATGACGACCTCCTTGCCGGGGGCCTCCACCTGGTTCAGCTCGCCGGCGCCGATGCCCGACACCAGCTCGCCGAGCGGCCCCGGGTCGGGGACGCGCGAGGCGATCCGGGGGCACACCCGGGCCGCCAGCGCGTCGGTGAAGACCCGGCCCGCGCCCGGCGCGCCCAGGACCTCCGGGTCGCCGCTCAGCACGAGCCGGCAGCCGTCCGGCAGCGACTCCACGAGCGTGGCGGCCGTCTCCACGTCCAGCTGCGGCGCGTCGAGCACCACCAGGAGGTCGAGGGCGAAGGCGCCCTCCTCGTCCCGCCCCGGGCCGGCCGCCCCGGACAGCAGGGCGGCGACCGTCACGGCCTCCGTCCCCGCGGCGCCGAGCGCGCGCCGCCCGTCGTCGGAGTGGACGGCGACCAGGGCGCGCAGCCCCCGCCCGCGGGCCGCCGCGGCGAGCGCCACCGGTTCGGCGCGGGCGGCCTCGCCCCCGGTGTGGAGGACGAGGCCGTGCGCGCCGGCGGCCCGTTCGAGTTCGGGCCCCTCCCAGTCGGCGGGCGTCACCGTTCTGACGAGCCGGGCGAGCCCCTCCGCCAGGCTCTCCTCCGCCAGCGCGTGCCGGTCGAGGCCGAGCAGGGCGGGCGGGGGCGGCTCCTGCCCGGACGCGGACGGGTCCGCCTCTCCGGCAGCGTCCTCGTCCTCGGCGGGCTCCTCCGCCCGCTCCTCCTGGAAGAGGAGGACCGCCCCTTCGGAGACCGCCGTCCCGACCGCCTCCTCCGGATCGGGCACGGAGTGCGCGGCGAGGCCGGCGCGCACGGTCTCCACGTCCAGCGCGGTGTGTCCCCGGAGCGCGGCCCGCTCCAGGAGCCACACGGTGAGGGCGACCGCCCGGCGCGGGTCGTCGGGCCCGCAGTCCGGGCCGAGCAGGGCCCGTGCGAATCCGTCGGCCTGTTCCGGCCGCACTCCCGCCACCGCGAGGAGCTGCCAGGGGTCGTCGCGCAGGACCGCGGCCGCCCCCTCGCCGAGCGCCGCCGCGACCTGCCCGGCCAGCGCCTCGGGAGCGCCGCCCTCGGTCAGGACCTCGCGGACGGAGGACGCGGTGGCGGGCGGCACGATCGCCGCCGGTACCGGTGCGGCGGGCCGCGCGGCGGTCGCCGGGGCGGGTGCGGGGGCGGCGGGGCGGGGCGGGGGTTCGGCCGCCTCGTAGAAGGCGCTGCCCCGCGCCGCGCCGCCCTCCACGGCCCGGACCGCCGCGAGGAGCTCGGCCGCGGTGCCGCTCAGTTTGGCGCCGGCCGCGACCGGACCGCCCTTCTCGGCCTTCCGCGCCTCGATCCTGGCCCGCAGCTCCCGCTGCGCGGCCAGCTCGGCCTGCGCCTCGCCCGGTCCGGGCGCGCCGGGGCTTCCCGCGGGCTCCCCCGGGGCGTCCCCGGCCTCCTCGCGTACGTCCTCGGGCGCTCCCTCCCGTACGTCCTCGGGCGCCTCGGCGCGCGCGTCCTCGGCGGGCTCCGCGTCCGCGGGCGTCCCGGCCGGCGTGTCCCCGGCGGGCGCCGTGTCCTCGGGCGCGTCGGCGGGTGCCTCGGGCACGGTCTCCCCGGAAGGCTCGGTCACAAGGTGCTCCAGTCGTGATCCGGATAGCGGTGCACGGGCGCCGACACGTCGTCCAGCGCCCGGCAGATCTCGTCAGGAAGACTAAGCGTCTCCACCGACAACGCGGTCGTGAGCTGCCGCGCCGTGCGCGCGCCGACGATCGGCGCGGTCACCCCGGGGCGGTCGCGGACCCAGGCGAGCGCCACGTGGAGCGGGGTCGTCGCGAGCCCGTCGGCCGCCGTCGTCACCGCGTCCACGATCCGGCTCGCCGCGTCGTCCAGGTACGGCTCCACGAACGGCGCCATGGTCTCGGACGCGCCCCGCGAGTCGGCCGGCGTGCCGCTCCGGTACTTCCCGGTCAGGACCCCGCGGCCCAGGGGCGAGGAGGGCAGCAGTCCCATGCCGAGGTCCATGGCGGCCGGCAGCACCTCCCGTTCCACGCCCCGCTGGAGCAGCGAGTACTCCAGCTGCGCGCCCGCGAGCCGGGTGCGGTCCCCGCAGAGCTGCCAGGTGCCCGCCTTGGCGAGCTGCCAGCCGCAGAAGTTCGCCACGCCCGCGTACCGGGCCCGTCCGCTGCGCACGGCGATGTCGAGCGCCTGCAGCGACTCCTCCAGGGGCGTGTGCGGGTCGAAGGCGTGCAGCTGCCACAGGTCCACGTGGTCGGTGCCGAGCCGGGCGAGGGAGGCGTCGAGCGCGGCGAGCAGGTGTCCGCGCGAGCCGTCCGTGCGCCGGTCGGGGTCGGGGACGCTGCCCGCCTTGGTGGACAGGACGAGGTCCCGCCGGGGCACGAGGCGTTCCATGAGGCGCCCGAGCAGGTACTCCGCCTCGCCCCCGCCGTACACGTCGGCGGTGTCCACGAGCGTGCCGCCCGCGTCCCAGAACGCCTTCAGCTGCTCGGCGGCGTCGTGCTCGTCGGTGTCCCGCCCCCAGGTGAGGGTGCCGAGTCCGATGCGCGACACGCGCAGGCCCGTACGTCCGAGATGCCTCTGCTCCATGGGCGCGAGATTACTGGCCGGGCCATCACGCGGTGGGAGCCTGTGGACAACCTCCTCCTGTCGCGGGCGCCGGCCCCGCGCTAGAGTCCGGCCCACAGAGACGTTACCGATGGGTAAGGGGTGCGTGGAATGCGGCTCGGCATCAACCTCGGCTACTGGGGCGCCGGCATGGACGGCGACAACCTCGCCGTCGCCCAGGAGGCGGACCGGCTCGGATACGACGTCTGCTGGGCCGCCGAGGCGTACGGCTCCGACGCCCCCACCGTCCTCGCCTGGGTCGCGGCGAGGACCGAACGGATCGACGTCGGTTCCGCGATCATGCAGATCCCGGCCCGGCAGCCCGCCATGACGGCGATGACCGCCGCCACCCTCGACTCGCTCAGCGGCGGCCGGTTCCGCCTCGGCCTCGGCGTCTCCGGACCCCAGGTCTCCGAGGGCTGGTACGGCGTGAAGTTCGACAAGCCGCTCGCCCGGACCCGCGAGTACGTCGAGATCGTCCGCAAGGCGATGTCCCGCGAGCGCCTCAGCCACGACGGCGAGCACTGGACCCTCCCGCTGCCGGACGGCCCCGGCAAACCCCTGAAGCTCACCGTCCACCCGCAGCGCGAGCACATTCCGCTCTACATCGCCGCCATCGGTCCCAGGAACCTGGAGCAGACCGGTGAGATCGCGGACGGCGCCCTGCTGATCTTCCCCTCCGCCGAGCACCTGGAGGAGACCGCCCTGCGGCACATCCGCGCGGGCCGCGAGAGGGCGGGCCTGACCATGGACGGCTTCGACGTCTGTCCCACCGTGCCGCTCGCCCTCGGCGACGACGTGGACGCGCTCGCCGACGTCTTCCGCCCGTACACCGCGCTGTACGTCGGCGGCATGGGCAGTCGCGAGCAGAACTTCTACAACAAGCTCGCGCGGCGCATGGGGTACGAGAAGGAGGCCGCCGAGGTCCAGGACAAGTACCTGGCCGGGGACAAGGCGGGGGCGGCGGCGGCCGTGCCGCACTCGCTGATCGACCGGACCACCCTGCTCGGCTCCGTCGAGCGGATCGCGGACCGGATGGCGGCCTACGCCGGGGCCGGGGTCACCACCCTCACCGTCGCCCCGGCCGGCTTCACCCTCGACGAGCGGGTGGCGGCCCTGCGGGCGGGCGTCGAGTCGCTGGAGCGCGCGGGACTCGCGTAGGGCCGGTTCCTTCCGGCTCCGCGGGGAGACGGAGCCGGAAGGAACCGGAGGAGCCCGCGGCCGTGGTGGGGGCTCGGGGGTCTTCCCCGCCACGGCCGTCACGCAGCACAACGGTTCCGGCGGCCTCCCGGTTACGCCCCCGGGACTCACTCTTCCGGCCGAACCGACCCGGCCCCGTGTTGCCCGCCGTCCCGGACCGGACTTGACTCGTTCTCCCCGGACGTACCGGAGTACGGACGTCCGCACGGAGGTGGCGGCGATGCTCACGGCCAAGGGCCTGTTCCAGGAAATCATCGACAACGACGAGTCCTTCCGGCTCTTCTGTTCGATCGCGGCGAGCGGCGAGGCCCAGGGCGGCTGGGAGAACGGCCGGATCGCGGCCCTCGTCCCCCCGGCGATGCGCGGACTCGCGCCCAAGATCACCCGGCACGGCGCCGACGAGGACAAGCACGGCCGGATCTTCCGCGCGCTGATGAGGAAGCGCGGCCTCGAACCCGTCCCGGTGCCCCCCGACACCGACTACACGATGCTGCTCGAACGGAGCGGCATCGGCCTCGCGCACGACAAGCTCCGCCGCGACGAGCCGCTGACCGAGCGGGACATCATCGTCTACCTCGCCCACAGCCGGGTCACCGAGCAGCGGGCCGCCGACCAGATGGACATGCTCGTCACGTACTTCGGTGACCACCCCGAGCTGGGCAGGGCCATCCACATGATCGACGACGACGAGACGAACCACCTCGCCTACTGCCACGAGGAGCTGCTCCGGCTCGCCCGCCGGGGCCACGGGCGGCTGATCCAGCGCACCCTGCGCGAGTCCGCCCTCGTCGAGATCCGGGTCTACCGCGACGTCAGCCTCGCCGTGATGCGCCACATGGGCCGCATCCTGAAGTGGCCGAAGCCCAAGGCCCTCGCCCTCGCCGCCGGCATCCACGGCATGTACGCGTACGAGCGGCTGGCCGGATGGCACCGGATGACCGGCCTCAGGACGCCCGAGCGGCTCGACGCCCTCGGGAGGCCCGCCGCCCCCGCGCCCGCCTTCTAAAAATCCCGGGACCTCACGGAGTCCCTTGCCGGCCCTTCGCCGGGTCCTCGGGGCGGGGACTCCGGCCCTCCGGGCGGGGCCGGTGCGGCGGGGCGCGCCCTACATCCAGCCGCGGCGCTTGAACATCCGGTAGAGGACGACGACGGCCCCCGTCATCAGGAGGATCACCGCCGGGTACGAGTACCGCCAGCCCAGCTCCGGCATGAACTCGAAGTTCATGCCGTAGACCCCCGCGACCATCGTGGGGACCGCGGCCATGGCCGCCCACGCCGAGATCTTCCGCATGTCGTCGTTCTGCCGCACCCCCATCTGCGCCAGATGGGCCGAGAGGACGTCGGACAGGAGCCGGTCGAGCCCCTCCACCTGTTCGTTGGAGCGCAGCAGGTGGTCGTTGACGTCCCGGAAGAACGGCTGCGCGTCCTCGTTCACGAACGGCACCGTCCCGGCCGTGAGCCGCGCCATCGGTCCGGCCAGCGGACCGCTGGCCCGCCGGAACTCCAGGACCTGCCGCTTCGCCGTGTAGATCCGCGCCGCCGTGTTGGCCGCCGCGCCCCCGGTGGGCGCGAAGACGTCCGCCTCCAGCTCCTCCAGGTCCACCTGGAGCTCGCCCGCGATGTCGAGGTAGTGGTCCACGATCGCGTCGCTCACCGCGTACAGCACCGCCGTCGGCCCGTGCTTCAGGACCTCCGGGTCGGCCTCCAGCCGCCGGCGCACCTCCGCCAGCGGGGCCCCCTCGCCGTGCCGGACCGTGACCACGAACGAGTCGCCGATGAAGGCCATCAGCTCGCCCGAGGAGACCCGATCGCTCTCCGGTTCGTACACGACCGGCTTGAGCACCATGAACAGCGAGTCGTCGTAGACCTCCAGCTTGGGCCGCTGGTGGGCCTTCAGGGCGTCCTCCACGGCCAGCGGGTGGAGCGCGAACTCCGAGGCGACGTGGTCGAACTCCGCCGCCGTGGGCTCGTGCAGCCCCACCCACAGGAACGCGTCGTCACCCGCCGACCGCGCCTCCTCCAGGGCGTCCGAGAGGTCGGAGGGGCCGTCCGTGCGGTGCCCGTCCCGGTAGATGGCAGAGTCCACGATCACGGAGCGCATTTTGCCCCCGAACGGTCCCGTCATGCACACGTGACGGCCTCCCCGGCCCCGGAAAGCCCCCGCGCGCTCCTCCGCCGGCCCCGGCCCTCCCCGCACGCGCGGGCGGCCCCGCGCCTCCCGCGCGGACTCCCCGGCCCGTACGGCCTAGGCTGGCCCGCATGGCCACGCTGATCCTCGTCCGGCACGGACGCTCCACCGCCAACACCTCCGGGGTCCTCGCCGGGCGCACGCCCGGGGTCACGCTCGACGAGCGCGGTGCCGCGCAGGCCGCCGCCCTCCCCGGGCGCCTCGCGGACGTCCCGCTCGCCGCCGCCGTCTCCAGCCCCCTCCGGCGCTGCCGGGAGACGCTGCGCCCCCTCCTCGACGCCCGCCCCGGCCTCCCGCTCCACGTCGAGGAGCGGATCAACGAGTGCGACTACGGCGACTGGTCCGGCCGCAAGCTCTCCGAGCTCGGCGACGACCCGCTGATGGAGGTCGTCCAGACCCACCCCTCCGCCGCCGCCTTCCCCGGCGGCGAGTCCATGCGCGCCATGCAGAACCGCGCCGTCGAGGCCGTACGGGACTGGAACGCGCGGATCGAGGCGGAGCACGGCGAGGACGCCTGCTACGTGATGTGCTCGCACGGCGACATCATCAAGTCGGTCGTGGCGGACGCGCTCGGTCTCCACCTCGACCTCTTCCAGCGGCTCCACGCCGACCCCTGCTCGGTCACCGTCATCCGCTACACGCGCGCGCGTCCCTTCCTCCTCCGCCTCGGCGACACGGGAGAGTTCGCCGGATTCGTCCCCCGCGAGCACGCCCACGGCGACGGGACGGCCGCGGTCGGCGGTGGTGCGGGCGCACCGTGATCCCTTCGCGCAGTAGGGTGGACGCGCCGCTGTAGCAAGACCGTCGAGACGCAAGGGAGCCGGGAACGTGTCCCGTCAGGTGTTCCTCTACGACCCACCGGAGCGTTTCGTGGCCGGTACGGTCGGGCTGCCTGGCCGCCGTACGTTCTTCCTCCAGGCGTCCGCCGGCGGCCGGGTCACCAGCGTCGCCCTGGAGAAGATGCAGGTCGCCGCCCTCGCCGAGCGCATCGACGAACTCCTCGACGAGGTCGTGCGGCGCACCGGCGGCAACGCGCCCGTGCCCGCCGTCGCCCCCGCCGAGGTCGCGGACACCGCTCCCCTCGACGCCCCCGTCGAGGAGGAGTTCCGGGTCGGCACCATGGCGCTCGCCTGGGACGGCGAGGAGCAGCGCATGATCGTCGAGGCGCAGGCCCTCGTCGAGCTCGACGCGGACACCGACGAGGACCTCGCCGAGGCCGAGGAGCGGCTGCTCCAGGACGAGGAGAACGGCCCGCCGATGCTCCGCGTCCGCCTCACCGGCGCCCAGGCGCGGGCCTTCGCCAAGCGGGCCCTGGACGTCGTCAACGCGGGCCGGCCGCCCTGCCCGCTCTGCAGCCTGCCGCTCGACCCCGAGGGGCACGTCTGTCCGCGCCAGAACGGATACCGCCGCGGAGCATGAGCAGCAGCCCCCAGACCCTGCCGGGCGCCGAACTGCTCGCCCGCGGTGACCTGACCGTACGCGGACAAATCCGCGAGGCGTCCAACGCCGTGCTGTACTGCTCCGTCGCGTACGAGGGACAGGAGGCGGCCTGCGTCTACAAGCCGGTCGCCGGGGAGCGGCCGCTGTGGGACTTCCCCGACGGCAACCTCGCCCGGCGCGAGGTCGCCGCCTACGAGGTCTCCGAGGCCACCGGCTGGGGCCTGGTCCCGCCGACGGTGCTCCGCGACGGCCCGTACGGGGAGGGCATGGTCCAGCTCTGGATCGAGCCCGACCCCGAGGCGCGGCTCCTGGCCCTCACCGAGGACGAGGAGCCGGGGGAGGGCTGGAAGGCCGTGGGGGAGGCCGAGGTCGGCGAGGGCCGCACCGCGCTCCTCGTCCACGCGGACACCCCCGCCCTGCGGCGGCTCGCCGTCCTGGACGCGGTGATCAACAACGGCGACCGCAAGGGCGGGCACCTGCTCCCGGTCCCCGGCGGGCACCTGTACGGCATCGACCACGGGGTCACCTTCCACGTCGAGGACAAGCTGCGCACCCTGCTGTGGGGATGGGCGGGCGAGGAACTGCCCGCCGAGGCGGCCGGGGTCCTCGACCGCCTGGCCCGGTCCCTGGCGCCGGGGGAGCGGCTCGCCACCCGTCTGGCGGAACTGCTCACCGGCGCCGAAGTGGCGGCGGTACGCGCCCGCGTGGAGGCGCTGAGGACGGGCGGCCGGCACCCGGAGCCCTCCGGGCAGTGGCCGTCCATCCCCTGGCCGCCGGTCTGAGGGCCGGAGTCCCGCCCGGCTCCCGGCGCCCCCCGCGTCCCGGAGGCGCGGGGCGGCGGTTTCGGCCATCTCTTCCCGGGGGCGCGCACGCCCCCGGCGGGGACGCACACGGTCCTCCGCGCCCGCAAGAGCGCCCAACCGGCCGAGATCCCGTATCCGGTTCGTATCCGGAACACCCGTCCGGTTAGGCTCGGGGCATGCATGCCTGGCCCGCTTCTGAGGTCCCCGCCCTTCCCGGCAAGGGCCGCGACCTCCGGATCCACGACACCGCGACCGGCGGACGAGTCACCCTCGCCCCCGGCCCCGTCGCCCGTCTCTACGTCTGCGGCATCACCCCGTACGACGCGACCCACATGGGTCACGCGGCGACCTACAACGCGTTCGACCTCGTCCAGCGCGTGTGGCTCGACACCAAGCGGCAGGTGCACTACGTCCAGAACGTGACGGACGTGGACGACCCGCTCCTGGAGCGCGCGATCCGCGACGGCGTGGACTGGACCGGCCTCGCCGAGCGCGAGACCGCCCTCTTCCGCGAGGACATGACCGCCCTGCGGATGCTGCCCCCGAAGCACTACATCGGCGCGGTCGAGGCCATACCGGGCATCGTTCCGCTCGTCGAGCGCCTGCGGGACGCCGGCGCCGCCTACGAGCTCGAGGGCGACGTCTACTTCTCGGTCGACGCCGACCCGCACTTCGGCCGCGTCTCGAACTACGACACCGCGCTGATGCGCCACCTCTCCGCCGAGCGCGGCGGCGACCCCGACCGTCCCGGCAAGAAGAACCCGCTCGACCCGATGCTCTGGATGGCCGCCCGCGAGGGCGAGCCGAGCTGGGACGGCGGCAGCCTCGGCCCCGGCCGCCCCGGCTGGCACATCGAGTGCGTCGCCATCGCCCTCGACCACCTCGGCATGGGCTTCGACGTGCAGGGCGGCGGCTCCGACCTGATCTTCCCGCACCACGAGATGGGCGCCTCCCACGCCCAGACCCTCACCGGCGAGTTCCCGATGGCCAAGGCGTACGTCCACGCCGGCATGGTCGGCCTCGACGGCGAGAAGATGTCCAAGTCCAGGGGCAATCTGGTCTTCGTCTCGAAGCTGCGCCGCGACGGCGTCGACCCGGCCGCCATCCGGCTCGCGCTCCTCTCCCACCACTACCGCGCCGACTGGGAGTGGACCGACCGGGTCCTCCGGGACGCCGTGGACCGCCTCGGCCGCTGGCGCGCCGCCGTCTCCCGCCCCGACGGACCGTCCGCCGACGCCCTCGTGGAGGAGCTGCGCGACGCCCTCGCCGACGATCTCGACACGCCCACCGCGCTCACCGCGGTCGACCGCTGGGCCGAACTCCAGACGGCCGGGGGCGGCACCGACGCATCCGCCCCCGGACTCGTCTCCCGTGCCGTCGACGCGCTCCTGGGTGTCGCCCTGTAAGGGTCGTCGTCGTACAACTCCGTTTTGTGCAACCGCCCTTGGACTTCCGTGTGAAGTCCGGGGGCGGTTCCTTTTTGTCCTGTCGCCGTGCTCGAACATGCGCTAAAGAAGCTCCATGCAATCATCACCGCGCATGAGAGCTGCAGTCGCCGGTGCACTGTTCGGGTTGCTCGCCGCCTTCGCGGGACCCGGCACCACCGCCACGGCCACCCCCACGCCCCCCACCGAGAGCGCCGGGAGCGCCGGGAGCGCCGACACCACCGTCGGCGACGTCACCGGCTTCGCCGCCGAAGGAGCCGCCTACCTGCTGACCGCCGGCCCGTCCCGCGCCCGCGTCAGCTTCGTCACCGCCGACACCTTCCGCATCGAACTCGCCCCCGACGGCACGTTCACCGACCCCACCGGCACCGACATCACCCTGCCCCAGGGCCCGCCCCCGGCCACCCGCTGGCGCGACCGGGGCGACCGGTACGAACTCAGCAGCGACCGGGTGACCCTGCGCGCCTACAAGTCGCCGCTCCGCTTCGCCGCCGTGCGCGCCGACGGCACCCCCCTCTGGTCCGAGACCCGGGGCCTCACCTGGAACCAGGACCGCACCGTCCAGACCCTCGCCCGCGGCGCGGCGGAGCAGTTCTACGGCGCCGGCATGCAGAACGGCCGCGGCAACACCTCCCACCGCGACAAGACCGTCGAGGTCGCCGTCGACTACAACTGGAACGACGGCGGCCACCCCAACTCCGTCCCGTTCTACCTCTCCACCGCCGGCTACGGCGTCTACCGCAACACCTACGCCCCCAACACCTACGCCTTCACCGAGCCCGTCACCACCAGCGCGAAGGAACGGCGCTTCGACGCCTACTACTTCGCCGGCACCGGCCGCGACGCCGCCAAGGACGTCATCGGCCAGTACACCCGGCTCACCGGCAAGCCCTTCATGCCCCCCGTGTACGGCCTGGAGATCGGCGACGCCGACTGCTACCTCCACAACGCCAACCGGGGCGAGCGCCACACCCTCGACGCCCTGAAGGTCGCCGACGGCTACGTCGCGAACGACATGCCCAACGGCTGGATGCTCGTCAACGACGGCTACGGCTGCGGCTACGAGAACCTCGCGGAGACCGCCGCCGGACTCCAGGAGCGCGGCACGCAGCTCGGCCTGTGGACCGAGGACGGCATCGACCGCCTCGGCGAACAGGTCAGGGCCGGCCAGCGGGTCGCCAAGCTCGACGTCGCCTGGGTCGGCGCGGGGTACAAGTTCGCCCTCGACGGCTGCAAGGACGCCCACGCGGGCATCGAGGCCCACAGCGACGCCCGCGGCTTCACCTGGGCCCCCGAGAGCTGGGCCGGCGCCCAGCGCTGCGGTGTCCAGTGGTCCGGCGACCAGACCGGAAGCTGGGAGTACATCCGCTGGCAGATACCGACCTACGCGGGCGCCTCCATGTCCGGCCTCGCCTACACCACCGGTGACGTCGACGGCATCTTCGGCGGGAGCGCCAAGACGTACACCCGCGACCTCCAGTGGAAGACCTTCCTGCCCGTCACCATGACCATGGACGGCTGGGCCGCCCAGGACAAGCAGCCCTTCCGGTACGGCGAGCCGTACACCAGCATCAACCGCGCCTCCCTCAAACTCCACGAGGCCCTGCTCCCGTACATCTACAGCCACGCGTACCGCGCCACGAAGACCGGCGTCGGCCTCGCCCGGCCGCTCGCCCTGGAGTACCCGGACGACCCGAAGGCCGCCACCGAGGCCGCGAAGTACGAGTTCCTCAGCGGCGAGGACTTCCTCGTCGCGCCGGTCTACCGGGACGCGGTGGAGCGCGACGGCATCCACCTCCCGAAGGGCACCTGGATCGACTACTGGAGCGGACGCGTCCACGAAGGCCCGCGCACCCTCGACCACTACAGCGCCCCGCTCGACACCCTGCCCCTCTTCGTCCGCGCCGGCGCGGTCGTCCCCCTGTGGCCCGGCGACATCCGCTCGTACAAGGACCGCGCCCCCGGCGACCCCCTCGCCTGGGACGTCTACCCGCGGGGCACCTCCTCCTTCGAGCTGTACGAGGACGACGGCGTCACCCGCGAGCACCGCGCCGGGAAGTACGCCACCCAGCGCGCCGAGGTCCGCGCCCCCGAGTCCGGTCCCGGCGACGTCACCGTCCGGGTCGGCGCGAGCACCGGCACGTACACCGGCAAGCCCGGCGCCCGGCCGTACGCCTTCACCGTCCACACCGGCGACGCCCCCGGCACGGTGAGGCTCGACGGACGCGCGCTGCCCGCCCTCACCTCCCGCGCCGCCTTCGACGCGGCCGACCGGGGCTGGTGGTACGACCGCGACGAGCGCGGGGGAACGGTCCGGATCAAGACCGCCGCCCTGTCCACCGACCGCGCCTTCGAACTGCGCCTGACCGACACCAGCGCCGTCGGCGGGGCCGTCCCCGGCGCCTCCGCCGTCCCCGCCGCCCCCACCGGGCAGGAGCTCGGCGCGGGCACGCCCGGCACCGTCGCCGTGGACGTCACCGCGGGCACCCGGGACGCCACCGACGTACGGGTCTCCGTGGCCGCCCCGGACGGCTGGCGGGTCGCCCCGGCCGCTCCGATCGCCCGCGTCCCGGCCGGCACCACCCGCCGGGTCGAGGTCGCCGTCACCCCTGCGGCGGACGCGAAGCCCGGCGAGGCCACCCTCACGGCGACCGTCCGCCACCGCGCCGCGGGCACCGACCGCACCGCCGTCCAGCGGTTCGCGGTCGGCGTGATGCCCCCGCCGCCGGCCGGCGACACCTGGGCGAGCGACCTGGTGTGGCTGCGCTCGACCAACGGCTGGGGACCGGCCGAACGCGACCGCTCCAACGGCGAGTCCGGCGCCGCCGACGGCCGTCCCCTCACCCTGGCCGGGAAGACCTACGAGAAGGGGATCGGCGGCCACGCCGACTCCGACGTCGAGGTCTACCTGGGCGGCCGCTGCTCCGTCCTCACCGCCGACGTGGGCATCGACGACGAGATCGACGGCTACGGCGAGGTGGCCTTCTCCGTGGAGGCGGACGGCAGGGTCCTGTGGACCTCGCCCCCGCTCACCGGCGCCTCCGCGACCCTGCCCGTGAACGTCGACGTGACCGGCGCCCGGCACGTCCGGCTGAAGATCACGGACACCAACGGGTCGAAGAGCGGCGACCACGGCGACTGGGCGGCGGCCCGGTTCGGCTGCGCCTGACGCCCGGCACGCGGGAGGGGCGCCCGTTTCCGGACGCCCCTCCCGTACCGCTCACCGCTCGCGCTGTCCGCCGGAACCGCCGTCCGGGCCCTCGCCGCCGGACGGATCGCCGTCCCGGGGGTCGTCCGGCGTCCCGCCGACGGCCCCCTCGGGGGCGTCCCCGGCGCCGCTCCCGGGCTTCGCCCCGGGGCCCGCGGCCTCCGGTCGCCCTCCCGGCCCGGCGTCCGCCCCGGTCCCGGCGTCCGCCCCGATCCCGGCGTCCGGCGCCGTTCCCGGCCCGGCCTCCGGCTTCTCGGGCTTCTCCGGTTTCTCGGGCTTCTCCGGCTTCGGCGGGCGCGGCCGGCCACTCCCGGACTCCCGCAGGAACGGGGACTCCCCGCCCTCGGTCGCCACCCCGGGTCCGGAACCCGGCCCCGCGCCGGGCTCACGCCGCCGCAGGTACCGCTCGAACTCACGGGCGATCGCCTCGCCGGACGCCTCGGGAAGCTCGGCGGTGTCCCGCGCCTCCTCCAGCGTCTGCACGTACTCGGCGACCTCGCTGTCCTCGGCCGCCAGCTGGTCCACGCCGAGCTGCCAGGCCCGCGCGTCCTCGGGCAGCTCGCCCAGCGGGATGCGCAGCCCGATCAGGTCCTCCAGGCGGTTGAGCAGCGCCAGCGTCGCCTTCGGGTTCGGCGGCTGCGACACGTAGTGCGGCACCGCCGCCCACAGGCTCACCGCCGGCACGCCCGCGTGCGTGCACGCCTCCTGGAGGATGCCCACGATGCCCGTGGGGCCCTCGTACCGGGTCTCCTCCAGGTCCATCGTGCGCGCCAGGTCCGGGTCGGAGGTCACGCCGCTGACCGGGACCGGCCGGGTGTGCGGGGTGTCCCCGAGCAGCGCGCCCAGGATCACCACCATCTCCACGCCCATCTCGTGCGCGAGGGCGAGCAGCTCGTTGCAGAAGGAGCGCCAGCGCATCGAGGGTTCGATGCCGCGCACGAGTACCAGGTCACGGGGCTTGTCGCCGCCGACGCGGACCACGGAGAGCCGGGTCGTCGGCCAGGTGATCTTCCGTACGCCGTTGTCCAGGAAGACCGTGGGCCGGTTGACCTGGAAGTCGTAGTAGTCCTCGGCGTCGAGCGCCGCGAACACCTCGCCCTTCCACTCCCGGTCCAGGTGGGCGACCGCGGTGGAGGCCGCGTCCCCGGCGTCGTTCCAGCCCTCGAACGCGGCCACCATGACCGGGTCGATCAGCTCGGGCACCCCCTCGAGCTCGATCACCCAGCGCCTCCTTCTCGAAGTTCCTGTCGTACGGACCAACCTTACGGCTTTCCGGCGGCCCGTCCGCAGCCCCCGGACATCCCCGAAAACCCGTGCGGCCTCGATCGACTACCCAGGAACCGGCCTCCGCACACGAAGGCCCCACGCCTCCCGGAACGCCGGAGGGGCGGCCCCGGAGGAGGGACCGCCCCGAGCCGCCCCGGGGCGGGAGGTCACTTCCGCAGCATCGACTCGACCCCGGCACGGATCTCGTCCGTCGCCAGACCCCGGACGGTCAGCGTCGTACGGCGGCGCAGCACGTCGTCCGCCGTCTCGGCCCACTCGTGGTCACGGGCGTAGGCGACCTGCGCCCAGATCTCCGGCGCGTCCGGGTGGATGCGCCGGGCCAGCTCCGGGTCCTCGTTCGCCATGCGGGCGATCTCGAAGGAGAGCGAACCGTAGTGCGTCGCCAGGTGCCTGGCGGTGTCGGCGGCCATGCGCGGGCCGGGCGCCGGACCGTCGACGAGCAGCCGGTGGGCGACCGCGTTCGGGTTGGCGATGCCGGGCAGCGGCAGCCGCTTCGGCAGCGCGGAGACCGGCTCGTAGTCCTCGCCGAGCGGGTGCCCCGGAAGCTGCTCCAGCTTCTTCATCACCGTGCGCCCGATGTGGCGGAAGGTCGTCCACTTGCCGCCGGCCACCGACAGCATCCCGCCCCGGCCCTCGGTCACGACCGTCTCGCGCTTGGCCCTGGAGGTGTCGCCGGGGCCGCCGGGGAGCACCCGCAGACCGGCGAAGGCGTACGTGATCAGGTCGCGCGACAACTGCTGGTCGCGGATGGAGAAGGCGGCCTCGTCCAGGATCTGGGCGGTGTCCTTCTCGGTGACCTCGACCTGGCCGGGGTCGCCCTCGTACTCCTCGTCGGTGGTGCCGAGCAGCAGCATGTCCTCCCAGGGGAGGGCGAAGGTGATGCGGTACTTGTCGATCGGGGTGGCCAGCGCGGCCTTCCACGGCGAGGTCCGCCTGAGCACCAGGTGCGCGCCCTTGGAGAGGCGGATGGAGGGGGCCGCGGCCGGGTCCTCCATCTTCCGCAGGTGGTCGACCCACGGGCCGGTGGCGTTCAGGACGAGGCGGGCGTCCACGCCGAACTCGTCGCCGGTGGTGCGGTCCCTCAGCTCCGCGCCGGTGACCCGGCCGCGGGTGAAGCGCAGGCCGGTGACCTCGGCGTGGTTGAGGACGGTGGCACCGGCGTCGACGGCGGCGCGGACCGTCATCAGCGCCATGCGGGCGTCGTTCATCTGGTCGTCGCCGTACACGGCCACGGCCCTCAGGTTGTCGGTCCGCAGCTCCGGCACGTCCTGCGCCGCCCTGGAGGGGGAGAGGAGGTGCCCGACGCCGTCGCCGAACGCCGAGAGCGCGGAGTACGCGAAGACACCGGCGCCCAGCTTGGCCGCGCCGTGCGGACCGCCCTTGTAGACGGGCAGGTAGAAGGTGAGCGGATTGGCGAGGTGCGGGGCCACCTGGCGGGAGACCGCGCGCCGCTCGAAGTGGTTCTCCGCCACCAGCTTCACCGCGCCGGTCTGCAGGTAGCGCAGACCTCCGTGGAGCAGCTTGGAGGAGGCGGAGGAGGTGGCGCCGGCGAAGTCGCCGGCGTCCACCAGGGCCACCCGCAGACCCGACTGCGCGGCGTGCCAGGCGGTGGAGATGCCCAGGATGCCGCCGCCTATCACCAGGAGGTCGTACGTCGCCTTGGAGAGCTGCTCCCGGGTCTCGGCGCGGCTCGGCAGGGAACCGGCGGCCGGGCGCGTCCCCAGGGCGGGGACGCTCTGCAGGGTGGTCATCGTGAATTACTCCTCGTCACTTCTCGTCCGATTCGAGCCAGCCCATGGAGCGCTGCACGGCCTTGAGCCAGTTCTTGTACTCGCTGTCGCGCTTCTCCGCGTCCATGCGAGGCGTCCACTCGGCGGCCCGGCGCCAGTTGGCGCGCAGGGCGTCGGTGTCCGGCCAGAAACCGACGGCGAGGCCGGCGGCGTAGGCGGCGCCGAGGCAGGTGGTCTCGGCGACCATGGGGCGCACGACGGGCGCGTCCACGAAGTCCGAGAGGGTCTGCATCAGCAGGTTGTTGGAGGTCATGCCGCCGTCGACCTTGAGGGCGGTCAGTTCCACGCCGGAGTCCTTGACCATGGCGTCGGCGATCTCGCGGGTCTGCCAGGCGGTGGCCTCGAGCACGGCACGGGCGATGTGCGCCTTGGTGACGTAGCGGGTGAGGCCGGTGATCACGCCACGGGCGTCGGAACGCCAGTACGGGGCGAACAGGCCGGAGAACGCGGGGACGAAGTAGGCGCCGCCGTTGTCCTCGACGGAGGAGGCCAGGGTCTCGATCTCGGCCGCGGACTTGATCAGGCCCATCTGGTCGCGCATCCACTGCACCAGGGAGCCGGTCACGGCGATCGAGCCCTCCAGGGCGTAGACCGGCTTCTCGTCGCCGATCCGGTAGCCGACCGTGGTCAGCAGGCCGCTGTAGGAGTTGATCGCCTTGTCGCCGGTGTTGATCAGCATGAAGGTGCCGGTGCCGTACGTCGACTTGGCCTCGCCCTCGGCGAAACACGTCTGGCCGAACAGGGCGGCCTGCTGGTCGCCGAGCGCGGAGGCGACCGGGACGCCGTCGAGGACGCCGCCCTTGACCGTGCCGTACACCTCGGCGGAGGAGCGGATCTCCGGCAGCACGGCGGCCGGGACGTCCATGGAGTGCAGGATGCGCTCGTCCCACGCCAGCTCGTGCAGGTTCATCAGCAGGGTGCGGGAGGCGTTGGTGACGTCGGTGACGTGCACGCCGCCGTCCACGCCGCCGGTCAGGTTCCAGATGACCCAGGAGTCCATGGTGCCGAAGAGGATCTCGCCGCGCTCGGCGCGCTCGCGCAGCCCCTCGACGTTGTCGAGCAGCCAGCGGACCTTCGGGCCGGAGAAGTACGAGGCGAGCGGGAGGCCGGTCTCCCGGCGGAAGCGGTCCTGGCCGACGTTGCGGCCCAGCTCCTTGCAGAGGGCGTCGGTGCGGGTGTCCTGCCAGACGAGGGCGTTGTGGACGGGCTCGCCGGTGTTCTTGTCCCACAGCAGCGTGGTCTCGCGCTGGTTGGTGATGCCGATGGCCTTGACGTCGGCGGCGGTGATCTCCGCCTTCTCCAGGGCGCCGGCGACGACCTCCTGGACGTTGGCCCAGATCTCGGCGGCGTCGTGCTCGACCCAGCCGGGCTTCGGGAAGATCTGCTCGTGCTCCTTCTGGTCGACCGAGACGATCCGGCCGTCCTTGTCGAAGACGATGCAGCGGGAGGAGGTGGTGCCCTGGTCGATGGCGGCGATGAACGGGCCGGAGGTGTGTGCGTCGGTCACGGTGTGCTCCAAGGGGGTCTGGAAGAAGGACGGCTCAGGCGAACGCGATGGTGTGGATACCCGCGGCGAGGGCGCCGCCGATCAGCGGACCGGCGACCGGGATCCAGGCGTAGCCCCAGTCGGAGCCGCCCTTGTTCGGCAGCGGGAGCAGGGCGTGCACGATGCGCGGACCGAGGTCACGGGCCGGGTTGATGGCGTAACCGGTCGGGCCGCCGAGCGAGAGGCCGATGGAGACCACGACGAAGGCGGTGATCAGGCCGCCCAGGGTGCCGAGGCCCTTGCCGCTGTCGTTGAGGCCCTGGGTGAGCACGGCGAGGACCAGCACGGTGGTGCCGATGATCTCGGTGGCCAGGTTCTGCCAGGTGTTGCGGATCTCGGGGCCCGTGGAGAAGACGCCGAGCACCGGGCCGGGTCCCTCGACCGGCGTCTCGCCGCGGGTCTCCGGGTCCGTGAGGTGGGCCAGGAACTGGCCGTAGTAGGCCACCCAGACCAGCGCCGCGCCGATCATCGCGCCGAGCAGCTGGCCGGCGAAGTAGACGGGGACGTCGCCCCACTCCCCGTCCTTGATCGCGATTCCGACCGTGACGGCGGGGTTCAGATGGGCGCCCGAGAGGGAAGCGGTGATGTAGACGGCCGTCATGACGGCGAAGCCCCACCCGAAGGTGATCGCGAGCCAGCCCGCGCCGCGGGCCTTGGAGCTCTTGAGCGTGACGGCGGCGCACACACCGCCGCCGAGCAGGATGAGTACGGCGGTACCGATGGTCTCGCCGAGGAAGATGTCGGAGCTGGACACCCGCGACTCCTTTGTCCTTCGTCCAGGGGAAGGCGAACCCCGGTTTCCTCCGGTGTCCGCGCCCTCGTGTGAGGGCGTTGCCGGCCCTGAGCACTGCCCCACCTTAACGCGCATTTCCGTTAAGTGTTCGACAATGCCGACCGGTGAACGGAAGTTTTGCCCCGGTGCAACAGCACGTCAAGGTCTCGGGGAAGGGAAAACCCGCCGATGACGGGATCGTTATCGGCGGGTCGGGGGTGCCGCGCGGAGGGGTGCGGCCGCGCGGGACGGCCGTCGGGCGGAGTCGGGGACGGCGGGTCGCCGGGGCGCGCCCGGACGGCGGCCGGGCACCGGGGCGCGTCCCGGTGGTGGCCGTCCAGGGAACGACGGCCTCGGGGGCGTGCCCGGAAGCGATCCCCCTCGGAGTACGCCCGGAAGCGGTCGTCCCCGGGCGCGTCTCAGGAGCGGCCGCTCCGGAGTACGTCCCGGAAGCGGCCGTCCCCGGCCTGTCTCAGAAGCGGCCGGCCCCCAGGTCCCGGGAGACCGCGCGGGCGCAGTCCCGCACCGCCGCCACCAGCTCCGGGCGCAGCTCGCCGGCCGGGCAGAGCCGCTCCACGGCGCCCGTGACCGCCACCGCCCCCACCGGCATCCGCCGCCGGTCGTGGATCGGCGCCGCCACCGACGCCACGCCCTCCCAGGTCTCCTCCACGTCCGCCGCCCAGCCCCGGGCCCGCACCGTGTCGAGCAGCGCCTCGAAGTCCCCGAGCGCCGTGGTCGTCCGCGGCGTGAACGCCTCCCGTCCGGCCTCCACCACCTCGCTGTGCGCCACCGGGTCGTACGCCGAGAGGACCTTGCCCAGGGCCGTGGAGTGCAGCGGCTGCATGGCCCCCACCTCCAGGACCTGGCGGCTGTCGTCCGGCCGGAAGACGTGGTGCACGATCAGCACGCCCCGCTGGTGCAGCACCCCCAGGTGCACGCTCTCGCCGCTGGACCGGGCCAGGTCGTCCGTCCAGACCAGGGCCCGCGCCCGCAGTTCGTGCACGTCCAGGTAGCTGTTCCCCAGGCGCAGCAGCTCCGCGCCCAGCTGGTAGCGGCCCGACGCCGCCTCCTGCTCCACGAAGCCCTCCGCCTGGAGGGTGCGCAGGATGCCGTGGGCCGTCCCCTTGGCGAGTCCGAGCGAGGACGCGATGTCCGACAGGCCGAGCCGGCGCTCGCCGCCCGCGAGCAGTCGCAGCACGGCCGCCGCCCTTTCCAGCGACTGGATGTTCTTCGCCATCGCCCGGCCCCTCATCCCTCTCACGCTGTTCGACAATGCTGAACACTATCGGCCGATGCCGACCTTGCGTCACTTCAGACAGTGTGGGTCAAGGAGAGGCAGGACCGGGAGTCCCCGGACACAGGATGCCGTCCGCCCCGTGGGACGCCATGTCCACCCCGGGCGGTGCGCGGTTAGGCTGACCCCGTGCCCCCTCCCCCGAGGGCGCAAAGCCGACAGCCGTCGCATCCCAGGGAGATCATCCATGGCCTCGTCGCCGTCCCCTTCCGCCGACAGCCGGAACCGTGCCGCCGCCCTCCGCGAAGCCCTCGCGACCCGGGTGGTGGTCGCCGACGGGGCCATGGGCACCATGCTCCAGGCCCAGGACCCCACCCTCGAGGACTTCCGGGACCTCGAGGGCTGCAACGAGATCCTGAACGTCACCCGGCCCGACATCGTCGCCTCCGTGCACCGGGAGTACTTCGAGGCGGGCGTCGACTGCGTCGAGACGAACACGTTCGGCTCCAACCACTCGGCCGCGGGCGAGTACGACATCGCGGACAAGATCTTCGAGCACTCCGAGGCGGGTGCCCGGATCGCCCGCGGGGTCGCCGACGAGTTCACCGCCGGGGACGGCCGCCCGCGCTGGGTCCTGGGATCGATCGGCCCCGGCACCAAGCTGCCGTCGCTCGGCCACATCACGTACGACGTGCTCCGCGACGGCTACCAGCGGAACGCCGAGGGCCTGCTGACCGGCGGCGCCGACGCCCTGATCGTCGAGACGACCCAGGACCTCCTGCAGACCAAGGCGAGCCTGATCGGCGCGCGGCGCGCGATGGACGCGCTGGGCCTGGACGTCCCCCTCATCTGTTCGCTCGCCTTCGAGACCACGGGCGTGATGCTGCTCGGCTCGGAGATCGGGGCGGCCCTGACGGCCCTGGAGCCGCTGGGCATCGACCTGATCGGCCTGAACTGCTCCACGGGCCCGGCCGAGATGAACGAGCACCTGCGCTACCTCGCCCGGCACTCCCGCACGCCGCTGATGTGCATGCCGAACGCGGGCCTGCCCGTGCTGACCAAGGACGGCGCGTACTTCCCGCTGACGCCGTCCGAGATGGCCGACGCGCAGGAGAACTTCGTCCGCGACTACGGCCTGTCCCTGGTGGGCGGCTGCTGCGGCTCGACCCCCGAGCACCTGCGGCAGGTCGTGGAGCGGGTGCGCGGCCTGGCCCCCGCCGCCCGCGACCCGCGCCCGGAGCCCGGCGCGGCCTCGCTGTACCAGACGGTTCCGTTCCGCCAGGACGTCTCCTACATGGCGATCGGGGAGCGGACGAACGCCAACGGCTCGAAGAAGTTCCGCGAGGCCATGCTGGAGGGCCGCTGGGACGACTGCGTGGAGATGGCCCGGGACCAGATCCGCGAGGGCGCGCACATGCTGGACCTGTGCGTGGACTACGTGGGCCGGGACGGCGTGGCGGACATGGCCGAGCTGGCCGGCCGCTTCGCCACGGCCTCCACGCTGCCGATCGTCCTCGACTCCACCGAGGTGGACGTCCTGCGGGCGGGCCTGGAGAAGCTCGGCGGCCGGGCGGTCATCAACTCGGTGAACTACGAGGACGGCGACGGACCGGAGTCGCGGTTCGCGAAGGTCACCCGTCTGGCCCAGGAGCACGGCGCCGCGCTGATCGCGCTCACCATCGACGAGCAGGGGCAGGCCCGTACCGCCGAGCACAAGGTCGCCATCGCGGAGCGGCTGATCGAGGACCTGACCGGCAACTGGGGCATCCACGAGTCGGACATCCTCATCGACACGCTGACCTTCACGATCTGCACCGGGCAGGAGGAGTCGCGCAAGGACGGCATCGCCACGATCGAGGCGATCCGCGAGCTGAAGCGCCGCCACCCGGACGTGCAGACCACCCTCGGCCTGTCGAACATCTCCTTCGGCCTCAATCCGGCGGCCCGCGTCCTGCTCAACTCGGTCTTCCTGGACGAGTGCGTGAAGGCGGGCCTGGACTCGGCGATCGTGCACGCCTCGAAGATCCTGCCCATCGCCCGCTTCGACGAGGAGCAGGTCACCACCGCCCTCGACCTGATCTACGACCGGCGCTCCGAGGGCTACGACCCGCTGCAGAAGCTGATGGCGCTCTTCGAGGGCGCCACGACCAAGTCCCTCAAGGCCGGCAAGGCGGAGGAACTGCTCGCCCTGCCCCTGGACGAACGGCTGAAGCGGCGGATCGTCGACGGCGAGAAGAACGGTCTGGAGGCCGACCTGGACGAGGCCCTGGCCTCCCGCCCGGCGCTCGACATCGTCAACGAGACCCTGCTCGACGGCATGAAGGTGGTCGGCGAGCTGTTCGGCTCCGGACAGATGCAGCTGCCGTTCGTGCTCCAGTCCGCCGAGGTCATGAAGATCGCCGTGGCCCACCTCGAACCGCACATGGAGAAGTCGGACGCCGAGGGCAAGGGCACGATCGTCCTGGCGACCGTGCGCGGCGACGTCCACGACATCGGCAAGAACCTCGTGGACATCATCCTCTCCAACAACGGCTACAACGTCGTCAACATCGGCATCAAGCAGCCCGTCTCCGCGATCCTGGAGGCCGCCGAGGAGCACAACGCCGACGTGATCGGCATGTCCGGCCTCCTGGTGAAGTCCACGGTGATCATGAAGGAGAACCTGGAGGAGCTGAACGGCCGGGGCCTGGCCGCCAAGTACCCCGTGATCCTCGGCGGCGCCGCCCTGACCCGCGCGTACGTCGAGCAGGACCTCCACGACATCTACCAGGGCGAGGTCCGCTACGCCCGCGACGCCTTCGAGGGCCTGCGCCTCATGGACGCCCTCATCGGCATCAAGCGCGGCGTCCCCGGAGCCGCCCTGCCCGAACTCAAGCAGCGCCGGGTCGCCAGAAAGGACGCCGCCGCCCTCCAGGTCGACGAGCCGGAGCCCGGCGGCCGCTCCGACGTCGCCACCGACAACCCGGTGCCGGTCCCGCCGTTCTGGGGCACCCGGGTCATCAAGGGCATCCCGCTGAAGGACTACGCGTCCTGGCTCGACGAGGACGCCCTCTTCAAGGGCCAGTGGGGCCTCCGGCAGAACCGGACCGGCGACGGGCCCTCGTACGAGGAGCTGGTCGAGAGCGAGGGCCGGCCCCGGCTGCGCGGCTGGCTGGACAAGCTCCACACCGAGAACCTGCTGGAGGCGGCCGTCGTGCACGGCTACTTCCCGTGCGTCTCCAAGGGCGACGACCTGATCATCCTGGACGAGGACGGCAACGAGCGCACCCGCTTCTCCTTCCCCCGCCAGCGCCGGGGCCGCCGCCTCTGCCTCGCGGACTTCTTCCGCCCGGAGGAGTCCGGCGAGACCGACGTCGTCGGACTCCAGGTCGTCACCGTCGGCTCGAAGATCGGCGAGGCCACCGCCCGGCTCTTCTCGTCCGACTCCTACCGCGACTACCTCGAACTCCACGGCCTGTCCGTCCAGCTCGCCGAAGCCCTCGCCGAGTACTGGCACGGCCGGGTCCGCGCGGAGTGGGACATCGCGGGCACCGACCCCGCGTCCATGGCCGGCATGTTCCGTACGGAGTACCAGGGCTGCCGCTACTCCCTGGGCTACCCGGCCTGCCCCGACCTGGAGGACCGCGCCAAGATCGCGGACCTGCTGAAGCCGGAGCGCATCGGCGTGCACCTCTCCGAGGAGTTCCAGCTCCACCCCGAACAGTCCACCGACGCCATCGTCCTCCACCACCCCGAGGCGAACTACTTCAACGCACGGTGACCGCGGCGGCGTGAATCGCCGCGTTTTCCGTGATCGGGACGTACACTTGTCCGTCCAGTGCAGGCCGGTCCCCCTTCCGCTCCGGGAGGGGGACCGGCCTTCTCGTCCCTCCCTGGAGGTGTCCGGATGACCAGTACGGTCCCCGCGTCCCCGTTCCGTACGAACGGCAGCTCCGCCCTGCAGGCGGTCTTCCTCGACATGGACGGGACCCTCGTCGACACCGAGGGCTTCTGGTGGGACGCGGAGGTGGAGGTCTTCGCCGACCTCGGGCACCGCCTCGACGAGTCCTGGAGGGACGTCGTGGTCGGCGGCCCGATGACCCGCAGCGCCGGCTACCTCATCGAGTCCACCGGCGCCGACATCACCCTCGCCGAGCTGACCGTCCTCCTCAACGAGAAGTTCGAGCAGCGCATCGCGCGGGGCGTCCCGCTCATGCCGGGCGCCGAGCGGCTCCTCGCCGAGCTGGCCCGGCACTCCATCCCCACCGCCCTGGTCTCCGCCTCGCACCGCCGGATCATCGACCGGGTCCTCGCCTCGCTCGGCCCCGACCGCTTCACCCTCACCGTCGCGGGGGACGAGGTCGTACGGACCAAGCCGCACCCCGAGCCGTACCTGGCCGCCGCCCGGGGGGTCGGCGTGGACCCCGCGCTCTGCGCCGTCGTCGAGGACACGGCGACCGGCGTCGCGGCCGCGGAGGCGGCGGGCTGCCGGGTCGTCGCGGTGCCCTCCGTCGCCCCGATCGCGCCCTCCCCGGGCCGGGTCGTCGTGCGCTCGCTCGAAGAGGTCGACGTGCCTTTCCTCCGCACCCTGATCACCAGGATCTGAGCTTTCACCGGGCTTCTCCGGCGGAATGCGCTTTCCCGGCGCGGCTCCTTGCGGTTCTCCACGGGAAAACGATCAGGCCATTTACCGAAAAGGGACCTGCGTGACCTTGGTCACCCAGAGTGCCCGGCGGTCGATGGCCTGTCCTCGTTCCCTGTCCGGAATCGACCGACTTCACCGCCACCATGTGCCCCGTTTCGCTCATGATCGTCCGCATCGTCCGGCGCATGACTATGGAGCGGACCGCATTCATGATCACTGTGCGATTACCCCCGGACCCGCCCGTGGTCCGGCAATAGCGGCGCCTCCCACTAATCTTTCGCGAGTACTTCGCCGCATAACCGCGTGCACCGGCGCACACCCAGAACGCCGTGAACACCGGACCGATCGCACCACCCGGCCCGATCGCTCCCGCCCCGACCGGGCGGCAGGCGGCGGAGTGTCCCTGACCGCTGTGACCCAGTGCCGGATGAGGAGATCGTCCCTGATGAACCGCAAGACCCTGGTGCTCCCGGCCGTGGCCGGACTGCTCGCCCCCCTGCTCGCCGCCTGCGGCGGAACGGAGGAGGACCGGGCCATCGTCGTCGGCACCACGGACCAGTTCATCGCCACCGAGGACACCCCCGCCCCCCTCGACCCGGCCTACGCCTACGACACCGGCGCGTGGAACGTCCTGCGGCAGACCGTCCAGACCCTCCTGCACGTGCCCCGCGGCGGCGGCGAGCCCGTCCCCGAGGCGGCCGAGAGCTGCGGCTTCTCCGACAAGGCCGGCGAGAGCTACCGCTGCACGCTCCGCGCCGGCCTCACCTTCGCCGACGGCACCCCGATCACGGCCGAGGACGTCAAGTACTCCGTCGAACGCGTCCTGAGGATCAAGTCGGACAACGGAACGGCCGCCCTCCTCGCGAACGTCGACGCCGTCGAGACCCGGGGCGCCAACGGGATCGTCTTCCACCTCAAGACCCCCGACGCCACCTTCCCGTACAAGCTCTCCACCCCGGTCGCCGGCATCCTCAGCAAGGACAAGTACGCCGCCGACAGGCTCCGCGACGGCTTCGAGGTCGACGGCTCGGGCCCGTACACCATGAAGGCCGAACGCGAGGGCGGGAAGGCCACCCGCTTCGTCTTCACCAGGAACCCGAACTACAAGGGCGACATCGTCCCGCGCAACGACAAGGTCGAACTGCGCCCCTACGCCGACGCGACCACCATGGGCAGGGCCCTGGAGGCCGACGACATCGACATGATGGCGCGCTCCCTGTCGCAGAAGCAGGTCAAGAGCCTCACCGAGAACCCCAAGGACGGCATCGAGGTGGTCGAGGTCCCCGGCCTCGAGATCCGCTACCTCGGCTTCAACACCAAGGCCCCCTCCGTCCAGGAGAAGGCCGTGCGCCAGGCGATGGCCGCCGTCGTCGACCGGGGCGCCCTGATCAACCGCGTCTACGGACCCACCGCCGAGCCGCTCTACTCGCTGATCCCCTCCAGCATCACCGGCCACGCCACCCCCTTCTTCGACGAGTACGGCGAGCCCGACACGGACCGCGCGGCCAAGATCCTCAAGGACGCGGGCGTCAAGACCCCCGTCAAGGTGACCCTGAACTACACCACCGACCACTACGGCGCCGAGACCGCCGAGGAGTTCGAGGCGCTCGGCAAGCAGCTCACCGCCAGCGAACTCTTCGACGCCACCGTCAAGGGCGCCGAGTGGTCCACCTTCCGCACCGCCCAGAAGCGCGGCGACTACGCCGTCTACGGTCTCGGCTGGTTCCCCGACTACCCGGACCCGGACAACTACATCGCGCCGTTCCTGGACAGCGACAACTTCCTCAACACCCCGTACGTGAACAAGGTCGTCCGCGACCAGCTCATCCCGCGCTCGCGCCGCCAGGTCGACCGCACCGCCGCCGGCCCGGTCTACGCGCAGATCCAGAAGATCGTCGCCGAGGACGTCCCCGTCCTTCCCCTGTGGCAGGGCAAGCAGTACGTCGCCGCGCGCGACGACATCAACGGGGTCGAGTACGCGCTGAACACCTCCTCCGACCTCCTGCTCTGGGAGCTGGGCCGCGGCACCGTCTGACCCCCGCCCCGGCCGGGACCGCCGTCCCGCACGGACGGAGGGGCCCGGCGCGCGTCCCGCGCGCCGGGCCCCTCCGCCGTTCCCGCACCGGCTACTGGCCGCCGGGCCGCACCAGACCGCTCTCGTACGCGTACACCGCGGCCTGCACCCGGTCCCGCAGCCGCAGCTTCGTCAGCACGTGCCCCACATGCGTTTTTACCGTCGTCTCGCTGACGAACAGGTCCGCCGCGATCTCCGCGTTCGACAGGCCCCGCGCCACCAGCTTCAGCACTTCCGTCTCGCGGTCGGTCAGGGTGCTCAGCGTGTCCGGCACCCGCTCCTCGCCCGTCGGCAGGTGCGCCGAGTATTTGTCGAGCAGCCGGCGCGTGACCGACGGCGCCAGCATCGCCTCGCCCGCGGCCACCACCCGGATCGCCTGCACCAGCTCGTTCGCCGGGGCGTCCTTCAGGAGGAAGCCGCTGGCACCGGCCCGCAGCGCCTCCACCACGTACTCGTCCAGGTCGAAGGTGGTCAGCACCAGCACCTTCGCCGGCCCGTCCCGGTCCGGACCGGTGATCCGCCGGGTCGCCTCCACCCCGTCCATCCGGGGCATCCGGATGTCCATCAGCACCACGTCCGGCTGGAGCGCGCGCACCTGCTCCTGCGCCTGGAGGCCGTCCCCGGCCTCGCCCACCACCACGATGTCCCGCTCCGCCTCCAGGATCATCCGGAAGCCGGTGCGCAGCAGCGGCTGGTCGTCGACCAGGAGGACACGGATCGTCACAGGGGCTCCTTCACGGGGCGGGGCGCACGAGGCGGACCGGCCCCTACGGCGCGGGCGGGGCCGGATCCATTCTGCCCTGCCCCGGCCCGTCCGGTTCCGGCGGGCGGACCGGGGCGATCTCCAGCGGGTAGGGCGGGGGAGTCCCGCCGAACTCCGGGCAGACCGCCCGGTGGTCGCACCAGCCGCACAGCTTCGTCGGGCGCGGCCGCCAGTCGCCCGTCTCCGTCGCCAGCCGGATGGCCTCCCACAGCGCCAGCAGCTTCCGCTCCACCCGCAGCAGGTCCGCCTCCACCGGGTCGTACGTCAGCACCTCCCCGCTGCCCAGGTACACCAGCTGGAGCCGCCGGGGGATCACGCCCCTCAGCCGCCGGACCACCAGCGCGTAGAAGGTCATCTGGAACAGGGCGCCGTCCCGGTACTCCGGCCGGGGCGCCTTGCCCGTCTTGTAGTCGACGATCCGCACGTCGCCCGCGGGCGTCACGTCGATCCGGTCGATCACCCCGCGCAGCCGCAGCCCCGAATCCAGCTCCGTCTCCACGAACAGCTCGCGCTCGGCCGGCTCCAGACGCGTCGGGTCCTCCAGCGTGAACCACCGCTCGACCAGCCGCTCCGCCTCGCCCAGCCAGTCGGCGAGCCGCTCGCCGTCCGGGTCCCGCGCGAACAGCTCGCCCAGCTCGGGCCTCGACTCCAGGAGCCGCTCCCACTGCCCCGGCACCATCGCCCGCGCCCTCGGCGCCGTCCGCTCCGCCGCCGGATCGTCGAACAGCCGCTCCAGGACGGCGTGCACCAGCGTGCCCCGGGTGGCCGCCGGACTCGGCTTCTCCGGCAGCCGGTCGATCACCCGGAACCGGTACAGCAGCGGACACTGCATGAAATCGCTCGCCCGGGAGGGCGACAACGACAGGGGCGTCCCGGCCGCCGCCGGCACCCGCTCGCTCGTACTCATGCCCCCGACCCTACGACCCGCCACCGACAGCGAGCCGCATACCATCGACCAGGGACCCCGTCGCACTGCATGATCGAACCGTGACGCACCGACGCGGGTCACACCACGCGACGAAAGGAACCCGTGAACCAGGACGAGCCCAAGCCGCAGCGGACCGAGGAGCCCGGCGGCGGCATCCTCATGGGCCGCCCCTTCGGCGTGCCCGTCTACGTCGCCCCCAGCTGGTTCCTCGTCGCCGCCCTCATCACCTGGGTCTTCGGCGACCAGATCGACCGCGTCCTGCCCGACCTCGGCGCCGCCCGCTACCTCGTCTCCCTCTTCTTCGCCGTCGCCTTCTACGCCTCCGTGCTCGTCCACGAACTGGCCCACACGATCGCCGCGCTCCGCTTCAAGCTCCCGGTGCGCCGCATCCAGCTCCAGTTCTTCGGCGGCGTCTCCGAGATCGAGAAGGAGAGCGAGAGCCCCGGCCGCGAGTTCGTCCTCGCCTTCGTCGGCCCCCTCCTCTCCCTCGTCCTCGCGGGCCTCTTCTACCTCACCCTGTACGCCGTCGAGCCCGCCACCGTCCCCGGCGTCCTCCTCGCCGGCCTGATGATCTCCAACCTGATCGTCGCCGTCTTCAACCTGCTCCCCGGCCTCCCGCTCGACGGCGGCCGGATGCTCCGCGCCGTCGTCTGGAAGATCACCGGCAAGCCCATGAGCGGCACCGTCGCCGCCGCCTGGGCCGGCCGCGCCCTCGCCGTCCTCGTCCTGGTCGGACTGCCCCTGCTGACCCGCACCGGACTCCTCGGCAACTCCACCGAGGACATCGGCGGCTTCGAGACCGTCACCGACGCCCTGCTCGCCGCGATCCTCGCCGCCATCATCTGGACCGGCGCCGGCAACAGCCTCCGCATGGCCCGCCTCCGCGAGCACCTGCCCGAGCTGCGCGCCCGCTCCCTCACCCGGCGCGCCATCCCCGTGGAGCCCGGCACCCCGCTCTCCGAGGCGCTCCGCCGCGCCAACGAGGCCGGTGCCCGCGCCCTGGTGGTGGTCGATCCCGCCGGCGACCCCACCGGCATCGTCCGGGAGGCCGCCATCGCCGCCGTACCGCAGCACCGGCGCCCCTGGGTCGCCGTCAGCACCCTCGCCCAGGACCTCACCGACGGCATGCGCGTCCCGGCCGAACTCACCGGGCAGCCCCTCCTCGACCACCTCCGCGCCAGCCCGGCCACCGAGTACCTGGTCGTCGAGGAGACCGGCGAGATCTACGGCGTCCTCTCCACCGGGGACGTCGAACGGGCCTTCGTCCGGGCCATGGCACGACCCGGTTCGTAACCCCGGTACTCTGGTCGTATGTCCGAACCGACCGGTGCCGCCCGCCGACGCGGGCCCTTCAAGGTCGGGGACCAGGTTCAGCTGACCGACCCCAAGGGCCGTCACTACACGTTCACGCTCGAAGAGGGAAAGAACTTCCACACCCACAAGGGTTCTTTCCCGCACGACGAACTGATCGGCGCCCCCGAGGGCAGCGTTGTCCGCACCACCGGAAACGTCGCCTACCTCGCGCTGCGCCCCCTGCTCCCCGACTACGTCCTGTCCATGCCCCGCGGCGCCGCCGTGGTCTACCCGAAGGACGCGGGGCAGATCCTGGCCTTCGCCGACATCTTCCCCGGCGCGCGCGTCGTGGAGGCCGGGGTGGGCTCGGGATCGCTGAGCAGCTTCCTCCTGCGCGCCATCGGGGACAGCGGCATGCTGCACTCGTACGAGCGCCGCGAGGACTTCGCCGAGATCGCCAAGGGCAACGTCGAGCGCTACTTCGGCGGTCCCCACCCCGCGTGGCAGCTGACCGTCGGCGACCTCCAGGACAACCTCTCCGACACCGACGTCGACCGCGTCATCCTGGACATGCTCGCCCCCTGGGAGTGCCTGGAGGCCGTCTCCAAGGCCCTCGTCCCCGGCGGCATCCTCTGCTGCTACGTGGCGACGACCACCCAGCTCGCCCGCACCGTGGAGTCCATCCGCGAGTTCGGCTGCTACGCCGAGCCGCAGCCCTGGGAGTCCATGATCCGCAACTGGCACGTGGAGGGCCTCGCCGTCCGCCCCGACCACCGCATGATCGGCCACACCGGCTTCCTCGTCACCGCCCGCCGCCTCGCGGACGGGGTCGAACCCCCGATGCGCCGCCGCCGTCCCGCCAAGGGCGCGTACGGCGAGGACTACGAGGGCCCCAACAAGGGCTGACGTCCCGACATCCGCACCGTGCCGCCGCCGAGTTCCCCGCCCCGGCAGGGAACTCGGCGGCGGCGTTCCCGTGTTCGAGGCGTTCGGGAAGCGGCCGGACGGCCCCGCCCCCACGGGTGCCGCCCTCCTGCGGCGTGTGGCACGATGCCGGGAAACCCGCCGCACCACCCCACAGGAGACGTCTCGCGTGCAGCTCCCCGCCGCCCCGGACCTCACCGACCTCGCGCACACCCACGCCGGGCCGGTGCACTGGCTGGCCACCGCCGCGGCGACCGCCGCGGTCGTCGCCCTCGCGGGACTGCTCCAGCCCGGCCCCGCCGGAGCCACCGCCACCCCGGCCGCCGCCCCGCGCCCGGCCGCGGCCCCGGAGGCCGCCGGAGCCGCCTATCCCCTGGAGTGCGGGAAGGACCCCCGTACGGTCGCGAAGCGGGCCTCCGGGGACCTCGACGGGGACGGGAACCCGGAGACCGTCGCGGTCGTGCGCTGCGCGCCCGGCTTCGGCACCCCGCCGAGCGGTGTCTACGTCCTCACCCGCGGCAGGGAGGCGGGCGCACCCGCGCGCGTGGTGGCCACGCTCGTCGATCCCGGCCGGCACCAGAACGTCACCGAGCTGGCCGTACGCGACGGAGTGGTCCTCGCCACTCTGCTCGGCTACTCGTCCCCCGACGTCCCCCGCTGCTGCCCGGACGAGGAGGAGCGGGTCGGCTGGCGCTGGCAGGGGGGCGCCTTCGTCCGCTCCGAGGACACCGGCGCGCGCGGCGCCTGAACCCGGACGGCCGGCGCCCGGCCCGCGACTCCTCCGGCCGCCGCCCCGGCGCCGCCGGTCCGCCCGGCCGCCGCTTCCGGCGCGGCGGGCCCTCAGTCGGCGTTGGGGCCGTACACCTCGACCTTGTCGGCGACCCGCCGCACGTGGATGCAGTCGCCCGGACACTCCTTCGCCGAGTCCACCACGTCCCGGAGCAGCGGCAGCGGCACCGGAGTCGTGGCGCCGGCGTCCTGGAGGAGCTCGTCGTCGGCGCTCTTCACGTAGGCGAGCCCGTCGATGTCCAGCTCGAAGACCTCGGGCGCGTACTGCGCGCAGATCCCGTCCCCGGTGCACAGGTCCTGGTCGATCCAGACCTCCAGCGCCTCGTCGGCGCCCGTCGCCGGGGCCTCGTTCTGCACGGTCATTTCTCCTGCCGTTTCCGCTTGGCGCGATAAGTCGGGCCACCCGTGGCGGGTGTTGGCCACAGACGACGATACAACCGCCCGCTTCCGGACGCCGAAGGGTGGGTATTCCCCTGGCGAGAGGGGAAGCGCAAGGGTGAAGATCGGACACGTCCCGGAGTCTTTTTGATCTAGGGGTTTCAATCACCACCCACGCAGGTAGGGTCAGGAAGCGTCCAGCTCCCCTTGGAGGAGGTGAGGACCGTGGCAGCCCACGACGACGACATCAACCGCGGCATCCGGCCGGGGCGAGGGTCTGAGGACCCCGCCGGCCAGGTTGCCTATCTCGAGCAGGAAATCGCCGTCCTGCGCCGCAAGCTCGCCGACTCTCCGCGTCACACGAGGATTCTCGAGGAGCGGATCGTCGAGCTGCAGACCAACCTGGCCGGTGTGTCCGCGCAGAACGAACGTCTGGCGAACACGCTCCGTGAGGCCCGCGACCAGATCGTGGCCCTCAAGGAGGAGGTCGACCGGCTCGCGCAGCCGCCGGCCGGCTTCGGTGTCTTCCTGCAGGCCAACGAGGACGGCACGTGCGACATCTTCACCGGCGGCCGCAAGCTCCGGGTGAACGTCAGCCCGAGCGTCGAGCTCGACGGGCTCAAGCGCGGCCAGGAGGTCATGCTCAACGAAGCGCTCAACGTGGTCGAGGCCATGGAGTTCGAGCGCGCCGGCGACATCGTCACCCTCAAGGAGATCCTGGAGGACGGCGAGCGCGCCCTGGTGGTCGGGCACACCGACGAGGAACGGGTGGTGAGACTCGCCGAGCCCCTGCTGGGCATCACCATCCGCTCCGGCGACGCCCTGCTGCTCGACTCCCGCTCCGGCTACGTCTACGAGGTGGTCCCCAAGAGCGAGGTCGAGGAACTCGTCCTCGAAGAGGTCCCGGACGTCGACTACGAGAAGATCGGCGGTCTGGGCAACCAGATCGAGCTGATCCGCGACGCGGTCGAGCTCCCGTACCTCTACCCGGACCTCTTCAAGGAGCACGAACTGCGGCCGCCCAAGGGCATCCTGCTCTACGGGCCGCCCGGCTGCGGCAAGACGCTGATCGCGAAGGCCGTCGCCAACTCGCTGGCCAAGAAGGTCGCCGAGGTGACCGGCCGGCCCGCGGGGAAGTCCTACTTCCTCAACATCAAGGGACCCGAACTCCTCAACAAGTACGTCGGTGAGACCGAGCGGCACATCCGCCTCGTCTTCCAGCGTGCCCGGGAGAAGGCGAGCGAGGGCACCCCCGTCATCGTCTTCTTCGACGAGATGGAATCCCTCTTCCGCACCCGTGGCTCCGGTGTCAGCTCGGACGTGGAGAACACCATCGTCCCCCAGCTGCTCGCCGAGATCGACGGCGTGGAGGGCCTGGAGAACGTCATCGTCATCGGCGCCTCCAACCGCGAGGACATGATCGACCCCGCGATCCTGCGGCCCGGCCGGCTCGACGTGAAGATCAAGATCGAGCGTCCGGACGCGGAGGCGGCGAAGGACATCTTCGCCAAGTACCTCACGGGCAACCTGCCGCTGCACGAGGACGACATCTCCGAGCACGCCGGTTCCAAGGCCGCCGCCGCCCACGGAATGATCCAGTCCGTGGTCGAGCAGATGTACGCGGAATCCGAGGAGAACCGCTTCCTCGAAGTCACGTACGCCAACGGCGACAAGGAAGTCCTGTACTTCAAGGACTTCAATTCCGGCGCGATGATCCAGAACATCGTGGACCGGGCCAAGAAGATGGCCATCAAGGACTTCCTCGACCACGACCAGAAGGGCATCCGGGTCTCCCACCTCCTCCAGGCGTGCGTGGACGAGTTCAAGGAGAACGAGGACCTGCCCAACACCACCAACCCCGACGACTGGGCCCGCATCTCCGGAAAGAAGGGCGAGCGGATCGTGTTCATCCGTACGCTCGTCACCGGAAAGCAGGGCGCGGACACCGGACGCTCCATCGACACGGTGGCCAATACCGGTCAGTACCTGTAGAACGCCCGCCGGCTGCGGATGTCCGGAAACCGGGCATCCGCAGCCGGCGCGTTCCACCCGGTGTTCCTCCGGCAGTACGGGGGAACACCGCGAACGATCTCCCTACGAGCGCGGAGCCGATCCGGGCTCTTCGGTACCGCCGAGTCGCGCACAGTGAGCGCCGCCGGGCAAGGAGGGCCGCATGACCGTACGGCGAGTAATGGGCATCGAGACGGAATACGGGATCTCCGTCCCGGGACACCCGAACGCCAATGCCATGCTCACCTCGTCCCAGATCGTCAACGCCTACGCGGCGGCGATGCACCGGGCGCGCCGGGCCCGCTGGGACTTCGAGGAGGAGAACCCGCTGCGGGACGCCCGGGGCTTCGACCTCGCCCGCGAGGTGGCCGACTCCAGCCAGCTCACCGACGAGGACATCGGCCTCGCCAACGTGATCCTCACCAACGGGGCCCGCCTCTACGTGGACCACGCCCATCCGGAGTACAGCTCACCCGAGGTGACCAACCCGCGCGACGCCGTCCTCTGGGACAAGGCCGGCGAGCGGATCATGGCCGAGGCGGCCGAGCGCGCGGCCCAGCTCCCCGGGGCCCAGCCCATCCACCTCTACAAGAACAACACGGACAACAAGGGCGCCTCCTACGGCACGCACGAGAACTACCTGATGAAGCGGGAGACCCCCTTCTCGGACATCGTGCGCCACCTCACCCCCTTCTTCGTCTCCCGCCAGGTCGTCACCGGGGCGGGACGGGTCGGCATCGGCCAGGACGGGCGGGAGGACGGCTTCCAGATCAGCCAGCGCGCCGACTACTTCGAGGTCGAGGTGGGCCTGGAGACCACCCTCAAACGGCCCATCATCAACACCCGGGACGAGCCGCACGCCGACGCCGAGCGCTACCGCCGCCTGCACGTGATCATCGGCGACGCGAACCTCTCGGAGATCTCGACCTACCTCAAACTGGGCACCACCGCGCTGGTCCTGTCGATGATCGAGGACGGCTTCATCACCGTCGACCTCGCCGTCGACCAGCCGGTGCGCACCCTCCACCAGGTCTCGCACGACCCCTCGCTCCAGTACCTGGTCCCGCTCCGCAGCGGCCGCACGCTCACCGCCGTCCAGCTCCAGATGGAGTACTTCGAGCTGGCCAGGAAGTACGTGGACGAGCGGTACGGCACGGACGCGGACGCGCAGACCAAGGACGTCCTGAGCCGCTGGGAGGACACCCTCAACCGGCTGGAGAACGACCCGATGAGCCTGGCCGGCGAACTCGACTGGATCGCGAAGCGGGAGGTCATGGAGGGCTACCGGCGCCGCGACGGCCTGGACTGGGACGCCGCCCGGCTGCACCTGGTGGACCTCCAGTACGCGGACGTGCGCCCCGACAAGGGCCTCTACAACCGTCTGGCGGCACGCGGGCGCATGAAGCGGCTCCTGGACGAGTCCGAGGTGGAGCGGGCCGAGACGGCTCCGCCCGAGGACACCAGGGCCTACTTCCGGGGCCGCTGCCTGGAGCAGTACGCCGACGACGTCGCCGCGGCCTCCTGGGACTCGGTGATCTTCGACCTGCCCGGCCGGGACTCCCTCCAGCGAGTCCCCACCCTGGAACCGCTGCGGGGCACCAAGGAGCACGTGAAATCGCTCCTGGACCGCTGTCGTACGGCCGAGGAACTGGTGCGCGTGCTCTCGGGCGAATGAACCGGGGGCCCGGGACGGGCCTGAAACGCCCCGGTGCTGGGAATCATGGAATCAGCGCCCGGGCGTTGTGGAAACCACGAGGCCGAAGTCGGACCCGACCTATAGGGTCTGATCTTGCAAGGACTCAACCGAGCGGGCCGATTCGAGCGGGGTGAGGGATATGGCGACCAAGGACACCGGCGGCGGACAGCAGAAGGCGACGCGTTCCGCGGAGGAGGTCGAGGAGACCACCACGGAGGCGGACTCCGACCTCCAGGAGCGCCAGGAGAAGCTGAGCGAGGACGTGGACTCCGTCCTCGACGAGATCGACGACGTGCTCGAGGAGAACGCCGAGGACTTCGTGCGCTCCTTCGTCCAAAAGGGTGGCGAGTAACCGCCGCGCGCACCTGTCGTCCTCCGTCCCCGGAGCCCCGGAGAAAGCCGTGGGCCCGGGGACGGGTGACAGGCTGTGGCACGGGTAAGGTCCGTGCACAGCAAGCAAGATCGGCCCGCGCGTCCCACGGCGGGCCGACTCTCCCACCCGGAAGGAATCGCGTGGAAGCCAACCCTCGTAGCACCGGGCGTCTGCCGGCGGCCTTCCTGACGCCGGGCTCGTCCTCGTTCATGGACTTCCTGTCCGCGCACGCGCCGGAACACCTGCCCGGCAACCGGAGGCTGCCGGAGGGCGTCGTCGAAGCCCCCCACGGCACCACCATCGTGGCCGCCACGTTCCCCGGCGGGGTGGTGCTGGCCGGCGACCGCCGCGCCACCATGGGGAACATGATCGCGCAGCGGGACATCGAGAAGGTGTTCCCGGCCGACGAGTACTCCGCGGTCGGCATCGCGGGCACCGCCGGCCTGGCGGTGGAGATGGTCAAGCTCTTCCAGCTGGAGCTGGAGCACTTCGAGAAGGTGGAGGGCACCACGCTCTCCCTGGAGGGCAAGGCGAACCGCCTGTCCACCATGATCCGCGGCAACCTCGGCATGGCCATGCAGGGCCTCGCCGTCGTGCCGCTCTTCGCGGGCTGGGACGAGAGCAGGGAGAAGGGCCGGATCTTCTCCTACGACGTGACCGGCGGCCGCTCCGAGGAGCACGGCTTCGCCGCCACCGGATCGGGTTCGATCTTCGCGCGGGGCTCGATGAAGAAGCTCTACCGCGACGACCTGACCGAGCAGCAGGCCACCACGCTGGTCGTGCAGGCGCTCTACGACGCGGCGGACGACGACTCCGCGACCGGCGGCCCGGACATGGCACGCCGGATCTTCCCCATCGTCACCGTCATCACCGACGAGGGCTTCCGCAGGCTCGGCGAGGCCGAGTCCTCCGAGCTGGCCCGATCGGTCACCGAGCGGCGTCTCGTGCAGCCCGACGGGCCGCGCGCCGCCCTGCTCTGACCACCCGTCGCTCCAGAAGCCCAGAAGAAAGGGACGGACCGCCGGTGTCCACTCCGTTCTACGTCTCACCCCAGCAGGCCATGGCCGACCGGGCCGAGTACGCCCGCAAGGGCATCGCCCGCGGCCGCAGCCTCGTCGTCCTCCAGTACGCCGACGGCATCGTCTTCGTCGGCGAGAACCCGTCCCGCGCCCTGCACAAGTTCAGCGAGATCTACGACCGGATCGGCTTCGCGGCCGCCGGCAAGTACAACGAGTACGAGAACCTCCGCATCGGCGGTGTGCGCTACGCCGACCTGCGGGGCTACACCTACGACCGGGGCGACGTCACCGCGCGCGGCCTGGCCAACGTCTACGCGCAGACGCTCGGCACCATCTTCTCCAGCGCGGGGGAGAAGCCGTACGAGGTGGAGCTGGTCGTCGCGGAGGTCGGCACCGAGCCGGAGGGCGACCAGATCTACCGGCTGCCGCACGACGGCTCGATCGTCGACGAGCACGGCTCGGTCGCGGTGGGCGGCAACGCGGAGCAGATCGGCTCCTTCCTGGACCAGCGGCACCGGGACGGCATGTCCCTGGCCGAGGCCCTGAAGCTGGCCGTGCAGGCGCTCTCGCGGGACACCAACGGCAGCGAGCGGGACATCCCCGCCGAGCGCCTGGAGGTGGCGGTCCTGGACCGCACGCGCCCGCAGCAGCGCAAGTTCAAGCGGATCGTCGGCCGCCAGCTGTCGCGCCTCCTGGAGGCGGACAACGCGGCGGTGGCGAAGACGGACGAGCCCTCCGACGAGGCTCCCGAGGAGTAGGCGGCACCACCCCAGGGGTCCCGGCGCGCGCGAGCGGGCCGGGACCCCTTCGCGCGTCCGCGCCGTGCGCCCGGGGCGCGGCTCAGGCGGCCGGTGCGGGGCCGGAGGAACCGCGGGGCACCAGGGAGACCGGCAGCAGGTCCGGCGGTGCGGGCTCGCCCGCCAGGACGGCGAGGAGGGCGGCCATGCCCCGCTCCCCGACGCGTTCGGCGGGCAGCGCGACGGTGGTCAGCTCGGGCTCGACGGCGGTCGCGAGCGCCAGGTCGTCGAAGCCGGTGACCGAGACGTCCTCGGGGACGCGCAGCCCGCGGCGCCGCAGGGCCTTGCAGGCGCCCGCCGCGAGGATGTCGTCGTCGCACACGAGGGCGGTGGGACGGGGCCCGGGGGCGGCGAGGACCCGCTCGGCGGCGGCCGTCGCGCCGCGCACGTCCAGCGGGGCGCGGACGGTCCGCACCGACACGCCCTCCCCGCTCAGGGAGCCCGCGAGGGCGGCGGCTCGGACGTCGAAGGTCCAGGAGGGCACGGCCGAGGCGAGGTGGACGAAGCGCCGGTGGCCGAGCGCGAGCAGGTGGCCGGTCACCTGGCGCATGCCGTCGGCGACGTCCAGGTTGACGTGGGCCGCCGCGCTGCCGGCCGGGTCGCTGTCCAGCATCACCAGCGGCAGGTCGGTGCCCCGGAAGGCCTCCAGGGCGTCCGTGGCCATCGAGGAGGCGATCACCCCGTCGAGGGCGGCGCGGGCGGAGGCGAAGGGGTCCTTCGCGGGGCCGATGCCGTCGGGGGAGGGGTAGAGGACGACGCCGAAGCCGTGCCGGGCGGCGACGGCCGCGGCTCCGGTGTAGACCCGGGCGAAGAACTCGTTGGTGAGGGCCGGCACGACGAGCAGGGCCGTCCGGGTGCGGCCGAGCCGGAGGTTGCGGGCGGCCAGGTTGGGCCGGTAGCCGAGGCCCCGGGCGGCCTCCCGCACGGCGCCGGCGGTGCGCTCGGAGACCCGGCCGCGCCACTTCTCGCCGAGGACCAGGGAGACGGTGGCCTGCGAGACGCCCGCGACCCGGGCGACGTCCCGGCTGGTCGGGCGCGTGCCGCCGAGCGGCTCCGGGGTCTGCACACAAGCCTCCGCGTCGGACGGTCCGGGAGCGCGGGGTGGACCCGCGCGCAGCCGCCATGGTACGTATGAGGACGGAAGTTATACGTAAAACCTCGGTGGGATCCGGGGTGAGGGGAGACCGCATGGCCACCGGAACCACGGCGCACGGGGGCTATCTGGACATACTCCGGGCGCCGCACGCGGCCCGGCTGCTCGCCGGAACGCTCGTGGGGCGCCTGCCCAACGGCACCGGCCCCGTCGCCCTCACCCTCTTCGTCCGCGACCAGGGCGGCAGCTACACCCTCGCCGGCGGTCTCATCGCCGCCTACGGCGTCGCCACCGCCGTCGGCCAGCCCCTCCTCGGCCGCGCCGTCGACCTCAAGGGCCAGCCCCGGGTCCAGCTGCCCGCCGCGGTCCTCTCCGCCCTCGGCATGGCGCTGCTCGCCCTCACCGGCATCGCCCCCCTCGCCCTGGCGTACGCGGCCGTCGTCGTCGCCGGGCTCTTCACCCCGCCCCTGGAGGGCGGGCTGCGGGCCCTGTGGCCGAGCGTCCTCGGCCGGGAGGACCGGGTCCACCGCGCGTACGCCCTCGACGCGGTCGCCCAGGAGATCATGTTCACCGCGGGCCCGCTGCTGCTGACCCTCCTGGTCTCCCTGTGGTCGCCCGCCGCCGCCCTCCTCGTCATCAACGCCCTGGGCGTCCTCGGTGCCCTCGCCGTCGTCCTCTCCGCGCCCTCCCGCGCCTGGCGCTCCGCACCCCGCGAGGCCCACTGGCTGGGCGCCCTGCGCTCGCCCGGCCTCCTCGCCCTCCTCGGCTCCTTCTTCTTCGTCGGGCTCGCCCTCGGCTCCATCACCGTCGCCGCCGTCGCCTACGCCGACGACCGGAACGCCCCCGCCGTCTACGGCCGGCTGATGGCCGCCCTCGGTCTCGGCGCCCTCCTCGGCGGCGTCGCCTACGGCGCCCGGCGGTGGGCGGGAGCGCCCGAGAGGCGTCTGCGCGTCCTCGTCCTGCTCCTCGCGGTCTGCTACCTGCCGCTCGTCCTCGTCCCCGGGCCCGCCGCCATGACGGGCCTCTCGGTCCTCGCCGGGGTCTTCCTGGCCCCCGCCCTCGCCTGCGCCTTCCTCGTGGTCGACCGCCACGCGCCGCGCGGCACCGTGACCGAGGCGTTCTCCTGGCTCGTCACCACCTTCGGCGTCGGTTCGGCCCTCGGCTCCGCCGTCGCCGGGCCCACCGTCGAACTCGCCGGGACCGCCTCCGGGTTCGCCGTCGCCGGAGCGGGCGGCCTCACCGCCCTCCTCGTCCTCCTCGCCACGGCCCGCGTCCTGGCCGCTCCGGCGGCCCCCGGCGACGGCGCGCGACACGCCGTGGACGGGGAAGCCCCCGCCGTCGTGCACACCGAAAAGAACACGCCCCGTTGAGAAAATGATCGAAACGGGAACGTCCAACCCGGTTTCAGCACAGGCCCTCAGGCGTAATGTTCAGACATGGACCGCCGCATTTTCGGGCTGGAGAACGAGTACGGCGTCACGTGCACGTTCAGGGGACAGCGCCGACTGTCTCCTGACGAAGTGGCGCGCTACCTCTTCCGCCGTGTCGTGTCATGGGGCCGCAGCAGCAATGTCTTCCTGCGGAACGGCGCCCGTCTGTACCTCGACGTGGGTTCGCATCCGGAGTACGCCACACCGGAATGCGACAACGTGACCGAACTGGTCACCCACGACAAGGCCGGCGAGCGCATTCTCGAAGGACTGCTCGTCGACGCCGAACGCCGCCTGCACGAGGAGGGAATCGCGGGCGACGTCTACCTCTTCAAGAACAACACCGACTCGGCCGGAAACTCCTACGGCTGCCACGAGAACTATCTCGTCGCCCGGCACGGGGAGTTCTCCCGGCTCGCGGACATCCTCATTCCGTTCCTCGTCACCCGGCAGCTCATCTGCGGCGCGGGGAAGGTCCTCCAGACCCCGCGGGGCGCGGTCTACTGCGTCTCCCAGCGCGCCGAGCACATCTGGGAGGGCGTCAGCTCCGCCACCACCCGGTCCCGGCCCATCATCAACACCCGGGACGAGCCGCACGCCGACGCCGAGCGCTACCGCCGGCTCCACGTCATCGTCGGCGACTCGAACATGTCCGAGACGACCATGCTGCTCAAGGTCGGAGCCACCGACCTCGTGCTCCGCATGATCGAGGCCGGCACCGTGATGCGCGACCTGACCCTGGAGAACCCCATCCGGGCGATCCGCGAGGTCAGTCACGACGTCACCGGCCAGCGCAAGGTCCGGCTCGCCAGCGGACGCGAGGCGTCCGCCCTGGAGGTGCAGCGCGAGTACTACGAGAAGGCCGTCGACTTCGTGGACCGCCGGGGCATCAGGACCGGCACCGTCGCCCAGGTCCTGGAGCTCTGGGGCCGTACGCTCGACGCGATCGAGGCCGAGGCGCTGGACCGCATCGAGACCGAGATCGACTGGGTCATGAAGTACAAGCTCATCGAGCGGTACCGGGCCAAGCACAACATGACCATGTCGAACCCGAGGGTCGCGCAGATAGACCTCGCCTACCACGACATCCACCGTCGGCGCGGGCTGTACTACCTGCTGCAGAAGAACGGGCAGGCGGCCCGCATCTGCAACGACCTGAAGATCTTCGAGGGCAAGTCGGTGCCCCCGCAGACCACACGGGCCAGGCTCCGCGGCGACTTCATCCGCCGCGCCCAGGAGCAGCGGCGGGACTTCACCGTCGACTGGGTCCACCTCAAGCTGAACGACCAGGCGCAGCGGACGGTGCTGTGCAAGGACCCGTTCCGCTCCGTCGACGAGCGGGTGGAGAAGCTGATCGCCGGAATGTAGGACCGGTGGTACGAAGCGGTGGGGCCCCGCACGTTCGGCGTGCGGGGCCCCCGGCGTCTCGGGGGCACCCCCTAGAGTGTCGGGACAACTACCGTGCCGTCTGAGATCTGAGGAACACGTGCGCCGACTTGCCGGCCTTCTCGTCGTCCCGCTGCTGCTGCTCTCCACAGCGGCGTGCGGCAGCGACACCAAGGACTCCGAATCCGCCTCCACCGCCTCGACGACGAACGGACTGCCCGCCCTCACGGCGGGACAGAAGTTCGGGGAGAAGCCCACCCTCTCCAAGGGCGAGGGCGATCCGCCCAAGGAACTCAAGGTCCACGTCATCAGCGAGGGCAAGGGGCAGGTGACGAAGAAGGGCGACGCGCTCCAGGTGAACTACCTGGGCCAGGCCTGGGACTCCACCAAGCCCTTCGACAACAGCTTCGACCGGGGACAGCCCTTCGACCTGACGCTGGGCGCCGGCCAGGTCATCAAGGGCTGGGACCAGGGCCTGGAGGGCCAGAAGGTCGGCAGCCGCATCGAGATCGGCATCCCGCCGGAGCTCGGCTACGGCGCGCAGGGCCAGGGCGACATCAAGCCCAACGCCACCCTCGTCTTCGTCGTGGACATCCTGAAGGCCGTCACGATCCCGAAGACCGCCGAGGGCACCGAGGTCGCCCAGGAGAACAAGGACCTGCCCAAGGTCGGGACGAACACCGACGGCAAGGCCCCCGCCCTGACGGTCCCCAAGACCGACCCCCCGGCCAAGCTGGTCTCGAACTACGTGCTCGAGGGCAAGGGCGAGGCCGTCAAGGCCACCGACACCGTCGTCGTGAACTACGTCGCCGCCCTCTGGAAGGACGGCAAGGTGTTCGACTCGACGTACACCGCGGGCAAGCCCGCCAACTTCCCGCTGCCCCAGCTCACGCTGAAGGGCCTCAAGGACGGTCTCGTCGGCAAGAAGATCGGCAGCCGCGTCCTCATCGTGGCCCCGCCGTCCGAGGCGTTCGGGGACCAGGAGAAGCAGGGGATCCCGAAGAACTCCACGCTGGTGTTCGCCGTGGACATCCTGACGAAGATGTAAGACTGTCCCGTTCGCGCAGTTCAGCAGTGTTCAGTATGAGGAGCAGTTCAGTGAGCATCGAGAAGCCCGAGGTCGACTTCCCGGGCGGCGAGCCGCCGAAGGACCTGGAGATCAAGGACGTCTGGGAGGGCGACGGCGAGGTCGCCGGCGCGGGCGACTTCGTGAAGGTCCACTACGTGGGCGTGTCCTTCGACTCCGGCGAGGAGTTCGACGCCTCCTGGAACCGCGGCGCCCCGCTCGACTTCCAGCTCGGTGTCGGCCAGGTCATCCAGGGCTGGGACCAGGGCGTCCAGGGCATGAAGGTCGGCGGCCGCCGCCAGCTGATCATCCCCGCGCACCTCGCCTACGGCGACCGCGGCGCCGGCGGCAAGATCGGTCCGGGCGAGACGCTGATCTTCGTCTGCGACCTCGTGGGCGTCACCAAGCGCTGACCCCGGACCCGGACCGGGCACGGACCCGGCCGGTGAAGGCCCAGCGGGGCCCCCGCCGTCCACGGCGGGGGCCCTCGGCTTTTGCCCCGGCACTCCGGGGCGGTACGGTCGGACGTCCGAGAAGTGGAACCGGCTGAAGAGGTGCAGGGCGTCGATGGCGATTGCCAAGTCCGAGCGGCTGATGAATCTCGCGCTGTGCCTGCTCGGGACGCGCCGCCCGCTGAGCAAGCGCGAGCTGCGCGGCTCCATCGAGGCGTACCTCGAAGCGAGCGGCGAGGACGCCTTCAACCGCATGTTCGAGCGCGACAAGGACGACCTCCGCGAGCTCGGCCTCGTCATCGAGACCGTCGAGAACCTGGAGGGCGAGACCGGCTACCTCGCCCGGCGCGACTCCAACCGGCTGCCGCCCATCACCCTCGACGCCGAGGAGGCCGCCGCGCTCGGCCTCGCCGCCAGGGTCTGGCAGCAGGCCCGCCTCGCCGGGGCCGCCAGCGGCGCCCTCCAGAAGCTCCGCGCCGCGGGCATGCCCGAGGCGGAGGACGCGTACGACGCCCACCCCAGCGCCCTCGAACCGCGCATCCCGGTGCACGAGGCCGCCTTCGAGCCCCTCATGCTGGCCTGCCGCGACCGGCGTCCCGTCGTCTTCGACTACCGCAAGGCCAACGCCGCCCGCCCCGAGACCCGCCACGTCGAGCCCTGGACCCTCGAATGCTGGCGCGGGCACTGGTACCTCGCCGGCTGGGACCGCGACCGCGGGGCCGAGCGCGTCTTCCGGCTCTCCCGGATCACCGGCAAGGTCCGCTCCCGGGCCGGCGCCTTCACCGCGCCCGTGCCCGACGTCGTCACCGTCCGGGAGACCGTCGAGAGCTGGGCCGGCGAGACCGCCACCCGCTCCGCCCGCATCCGGCTCCGCGCCGGCAGCGGCTATCCGCTGCGGGCCCGCGCCCAGTCCGTCCGGGAGGGCGCCGACGGCTGGGACGAGCTGGAGATCCCGTACGGGCACGGCCTCGACGCCTGGCTCGTCGAGTTCGGCCCCGACGTCGTCGTACTGGAACCGGCCGATCTGCGGGCCGACGTGGTGGACCGGCTGCGCGCCGTGGCCAAGGGCTGAGGGGAAGACGGACGCATGGCTGCCAACGCGATCGACCAGACGAGGCGGATGCTCTCCCTCGTCACCTACCTCCGCGAGCGTCCCGGCGCCCACGTCGCCGACGTGGCGCGCGCCTTCGGGATCACCGAGGACGAGCTGATCTCCGACCTGGACGTGCTGCCCATGTGCGGCACCAGCTTCCGGGGCGGCGACCTTCTCGACATCGACACCGACGGCGACCGGATCTGGTGGCACAACCCCGACGACGTCGCCGCCCCGCTGCGGCTGGCCGCCGACGAGGCGACCGCCCTGCTCGTCGCCGCCCGCGCCGTCGCCACCCTGCCGGGGCTCCGCGAGAGCGACCGGGAGGCCCTGCTCCGCGCCACCGCCAAGCTGGAGGCCGCGGCCGGCGAGGCGGCCGGGGCCAGCTCCCGGCTCTCGGTGACCTTCGAGTCCGAGGGCGGGGTCTTCGCCGAGGTCGACCGGGCGATCTCCGAGCGCCGCCGGCTGTGGGTGCGGTACTACTCGCCCGCGCGCGACGAGCTGACCGAGCGCGAGGTCGACCCGATCCGGCTCTTCGCCGTCGGCCACACCTACATGGAGGCGTGGTGCCGCCTCTCCGAGGCGCGCCGCACCTTCCGGCTCGACCGGGTCGCGGAGATCCGCATCCTCGACGAGCCCGCCGCTCCGCCGGAGCTGGAGCTGAGGGACCTCTCCGAAGGCCTGGTCCACCCTTCCGCCGACGACCCCGAGGTCGTGGTCGAGGTCGGTCCCGGCGGCCGCTGGGTCGCCGAGTACTACCCGCACGACCGGGCCGACGAGCTGGAGGACGGCGGACTGCGGATCACCCTGCGGACGCCGGAACCCGCCTCGCTGCGCAGGCTCGCGCTCCGGCTCGGCAGCGATGGGCGGATCGTCGCGCCGGCCGCGCTCGCCGACAGCGCCAGGGCGGCGGCGGCGGCCGCGCTCGCCGCGTACGAGAGCGAGTGAGGCGCGCGGGGCGCCGCGGGGCGGACCGGTCTCCGGACCGCGGGTCCCCGCGGTCCTCCCCGCGCGGGCGGGACCTTCCCGCCGGAGAAAGGCGGTGACGGCGGGGTGCCGGAGCCGGGAGAGACGAGGTGGATGTCTGTGACGCACGGTTTCGCGGCGACGGTGGCCCCGGTCCTCTTCAAGGCCGCCTGTCCCGACTGCCGTTCCCGTTGCGAACTCTCGGCGAGCGCCCTGCGCCTCGCCATCGGGGCCAGCCGCCGCACCACCTTCTACTCGTTCACCTGCCCCGAGTGCGGAAGCTCCGTCCGCAAGCCCGCCGGCGAACGCATCGTCGAACTCCTCACCGGCGGCGGCGTCCGGACGCTGCGCCTCCACACCACCGTCTGAACGACCCGGCGCCCAGCGTCTAGGCTCGTCCCATGTTCTGGCCCATGCTCGCCATCGCCCTCGGCTTCCTCGGTCTCGCCGTACTCGGCGTCCTCGCCGTCAGGGTCTTCACGGAGGTCCGGCGCCTCGGCCGCCAGGTGACCCTCACCACCCAGCGGATCACCCGGGCCGCCGAGGAGCTCGAAACGGCCGCCACCGACCTCGCCCGAACCGGCGAGACGCTCCGCTGAACCCGTGCCGTACGCTGCCGGAAGCGGCCGCGGCCGGGGACCGCGGGACGCAACCGGGAGTACGCACGGGCATTGCCCCGCGTTTACTCCTGCGGGTTACGATCGCAGACAGCGCGGTGGCCGGACGCCTGTCCGATCCGCCGGGCACGCACCCCCATGTCGCCTCGGTGAAGAAGGTAAACAGCTATGGGTAGGCTCGGCCCCACCGAGATCATTCTCATCCTCGTCGTCGTCATCCTGCTGTTCGGTGCCAAGAAGCTCCCGGACATGGCCCGCTCGCTCGGGAAGTCCGCCCGCATCCTCAAGAGCGAGGCCAAGGCGATGAAGGCGGAGGACCAGCAGAGCGCCCCCGCCGACCCCCCCCACCCCGGAACCGCCACCGGAACGCCGGACCCGACCGTCCCGCGCACCATCCAGGCCGCTCCCGGTGACGTGACCAGCGCGCGTCCCGTCGCCGAGCCGACGGACACCACCAAGCGCTGACCCGGTCCGCCGCGGCTGCCGCACCGGGCGGCGGCCGCCGCACGAGATGAGGACGTGGGTTGCTCAAGTCTGCCCGCAAGCAGGAGAAGGACCCCGAGGGACGCATGCCCCTCGTGGAGCACCTGCGCGAACTCCGCAACCGACTGGCGAAGGGTCTCCTCGCCGTCGCCGCGGTGACGATCGTGGCCCTCGTGTACAGCGAGGAGCTGATGCAGTTCCTGACCAGATCGGTGCCCACCTGCCCGAAGGACGTGGTCAGCAACGGCGGAAACTGCGCGATCGTCTCCTTCAACACGCTGATGGCCCCGTTCAGCACGACCATCCAGCTCTCCCTGACGGCGGGCCTCGTCGTCGCCAGCCCCGTCTGGCTCTACCAGCTGTGGGCCTTCGTCGCCCCGGGGCTGCACAGGAACGAGAAGAAGTACACGTACGCCTTCGTCGGCGCGGCCGTCCCGCTCTTCACGGCGGGCGCCTACCTCGCGTACCTCATCCTCCCCGTCAGCGTGAAGGTCCTCATCAGCCTCACGCCCGAGGGCTCCGCGAACATCCTCTCGCTCGGCGACGTCCTCGACTTCACCCTGCGCATGGTGCTCGTCTTCGGCCTCGCCTTCGAGCTCCCGCTCATCCTGGTGATGCTCAACCTCACCGGTGTCCTCACCGGCCGCCGCATGGCCGGCTGGTGGCGCGGCGTGATCATGGGCGTCTTCGTCTTCGGCGCCGTCATCACCCCCACCACCGACCCCGTCGGCATGATCGCCCTGGCCGGTCCGATCACCGTCCTGTACTTCGCGGCCGTGGGCTTCTCCCTCCTCAACGACCGGCGGCGCAGGCGCAACGACCCCGACGCCGAACTCGACGACGACGAGGCGTCCGCGCTCGACCTCGTCCCCGAGGCCGTCGGAGCCGTCGAACCCGTGAACGCCTCCCGCGCCCTGCCCGAGCAGGCCACCGGGGAGCACGGTGGCGCGCACCGCCTCAACGGTTACGACGACATCACCTGATCCTGCGGGCCCCCGGTTCCCGTCCGCCCCCGCCCCCTCCCGGCAACGCGATAAAGGCCGCGTCACTGTCGGAGGGGGCGGGTAGGCTCGACCACAAGATGACAGAGGACCTCACACCAGCCGAGGCGTACGCGGCCGCCCGTGCCCGCAACGCCGAGCAGGCCACCGCGCTGGCCCCCTTCCGCGAGATGTACGACTTCGACCTCGACCCCTTCCAGATCGAGGCGTGCAGGGCACTCGAAGCGGGCAAGGGGGTGCTCGTCGCCGCGCCCACGGGCTCCGGCAAGACCATCGTCGGCGAGTTCGCCGTCCACCTCGCCCTCACGCAGGGCCGCAAGTGCTTCTACACGACCCCCATCAAGGCGCTGTCGAACCAGAAGTACGCCGACCTGGTCAAGCGGTACGGCGCCGGCAAGGTCGGTCTGCTCACCGGGGACAACAGCGTCAACGGCGACGCGCCGGTCGTCGTGATGACCACCGAAGTCCTCCGCAACATGCTCTACGCGGGGTCGCAGACCCTCTCCGGCCTCGGGTACGTCGTCATGGACGAGGTGCACTACCTCTCGGACCGCTTCCGCGGCGCCGTCTGGGAGGAAGTGATCATCCACCTCCCCGAGTCCGTCACCCTCGTCTCGCTCTCCGCGACCGTCTCCAACGCCGAGGAGTTCGGCGACTGGCTGGACACCGTCCGCGGCGACACCGAGGTCATCGTCTCCGAGAGCCGCCCGGTGCCGCTCTGGCAGCACGTCCTCGCCGGGCGCCGGATGTACGACCTCTTCGAGGAGGAGACCGACCACGGGGGCCGCGGCGCCTCCCGGCGCGAGGTCAACCCCGACCTCCTCCGCCTCGCCCGCACCGAGAACACGCGCATGTACAACCCGCGCGACCGGCGGCGCGGCAAGATGGTCCGCGAGGCCGACCGCGAGCGCGAGCGCCGTCAGCGCTCCCGCATCTGGACCCCCGGCCGGCCCGAGGTCATCGACCGCCTCGACGCCGAAGGACTCCTGCCGGCCATCACCTTCATCTTCAGCCGGGCCGGCTGCGAGGCCGCCGTGCAGCAGTGTCTCCACGCCGGGCTCCGCCTCAACGACGACGAGGGCCGGCAGCGGGTCCGCGAGATCGTCGAGGAGCGCACCGCCTCCATCCCCGCCGAGGACCTCCACGTCCTCGGCTACTACGAGTGGCTGGAGGCCCTGGAGCGGGGGATCGCCGCGCACCACGCGGGCATGCTCCCCACCTTCAAGGAGGTCGTGGAGGAACTGTTCGTGCGCGGCCTGGTCAAGGCCGTCTTCGCCACCGAGACCCTCGCCCTCGGCATCAACATGCCCGCGCGGTCCGTCGTGCTGGAAAAGCTCGTCAAGTGGAACGGCGAGCAGCACGCCGACATCACCCCCGGCGAGTACACGCAGCTCACCGGGCGTGCCGGGCGCCGGGGCATCGACGTCGAGGGCCATGCCGTCGTCCTCTGGCAGCGCGGCCTCGATCCCGCCCACCTCGCGGGCCTGGCCGGCACGCGCACGTACCCGTTGCGCTCCAGCTTCAGGCCGTCGTACAACATGGCGGTCAACCTCGTCGACCAGTTCGGCCGGCACCGGTCCCGTGAACTCCTCGAGACGTCCTTCGCCCAGTTCCAGGCCGACCGCTCCGTCGTCGGGATCTCCCGCCAGGTCCAGCGGAACGAGGAGGGCCTCCAGGGCTACCGCGAGGGCATGACCTGCCACCTGGGCGACTTCGAGGAGTACGCGCGGCTGCGCCGCGACCTCAAGGACCGCGAGACCGAACTGGCCCGGCAGGGTGCCGCCCAGCGCCGTGCCCAGGCGGCCGGTTCCCTGGAGAAGCTGAAGCCCGGCGACGTCATCCACGTCCCCACCGGGAAGTTCGCCGGCCTCGCCCTCGTCCTCGATCCGGGCATCCCGGCGGGCCGCACCAACGGTCACCGGGGGTTCGAGCACCACGACGGCCCGCGTCCGCTGGTCCTCACCGCCGAGCGGCAGGTCAAGAGGCTCGCCTCCATCGACTTCCCGGTGCCGGTCGAGGCGCTGGAGCGCATGAGGATTCCCAAGACCTTCAACCCGCGCTCCCCGCAGTCCCGCCGCGACCTCGCCTCGGCGCTGCGCAGCAAGGCCGGGCACATCAACCCCGAGCGGCACCGCAAGGACCGTTCCGCCGCCGCCGACGACCGCGAGATCGCCCGGCTGCGCACCGAGATCCGCGCCCACCCCTGCCACGGGTGCGACGAGCGCGAGGACCACGCCCGCTGGGCCGAGCGCCACCACCGCCTCCAGCGGGACACCCAGCAGCTGGAGCGGCGCATCGAGGGCCGTACCAACACCATCGCCCGCACCTTCGACCGGATCGTCGCGCTCCTCACCGAGCTGGACTACCTGCGCGACGACGAGGTCACGGACGACGGCAAGCGGCTCGCCCGGCTCTACGGCGAGCTCGACCTGCTGGCGAGCGAGTGCCTCCGCGACCGCGTCTGGGAGGGGCTCACCCCGCCGGAACTCGCCGCCTGCGTCTCGGCGCTGGTGTTCGAGTCCCGTCAGGCCGACGACGCCGTGGCGCCCAAGCTGCCCACGGGCAACGCCAAGGCGGCGCTCGGCGAGATGGTCCGGATCTGGGGCCGCCTCGACGCCCTGGAGGAGGAGTTCAAGATCAACCAGGCGGAGGGGGTCGGCCAGCGCGAGCCGGACCTCGGGTTCGCCTGGGCGGTCCACCAGTGGGCCTCCGACAGGAGCCTCGACGAGGTGCTGCGCGAGGCGGAGATGCCGGCCGGTGACTTCGTCCGCTGGTGCAAGCAGGTCATCGACGTCCTGGGGCAGATCGCCGCCGCCGCGCCCAAGGAGAACAGCACCGTCGCCAAGAACGCCCGCAAGGCCGTCGACTCGCTGCTGAGGGGGGTCGTCGCCTACAGCTCGGTGGCCTGACGTCCCCCTCCTCCCGAGGGATTCCGGCCGGGTGCCCGTGGTGATCGCGCCACGGACACCCGGCCTCCGTCGTGCCGCGCACGCCAGGTCCGGAGCGCGCCGGACGCGCGGCGGGGGCCGCCGGGTCGTCGTGACCCGGCGGCCCCCGCCCGGGGAACCGCTCAGCTCTCCTGCTCGCGCTCCACCTGGTCGTTCCACTCGCGCTTGATCGCGCGCCACGCCTCGTCCGTCTTGCCCAGCCGCCAGTAGCCCGAGATCGACAGGCGCTCGCGCGCCACGCCCCGGTCGAGCCGCAGGTGGCGGCGGAGCTCCTTCACGAAGCCCGCCTCTCCGTGGACGAAGGCGTGCACGTCGCCCGCCGGGAAGTCCAGGGCCCGGACCGCGTCGACCAGCGCCTCGCCCACCGGGCGGTCGCCCCGGTGCAGCCAGGTGACCCCGACGCCGGGCCCGGCCGTCAGCTTCTGCTCCTCCGCCGCGTCCGCGACCTCCAGGAAGACGTGCGCCCGCGCCCCGGAGGGGAGCCGTTCGAGGGACGCCGCGACGGCCGGCAGCGCGCTCTCGTCCCCCACGAACAGGTGCCAGTCGGCCGCGGCGTCCGGCGCGTAGCCGCCGCCGGGGCCCAGGAACCGCACCGTCTCGCCCACCCGGGCGCGCGCCGCCCAGGGGCCGGCCAGGCCCTCGTCGCCGTGGACCACGAAGTCGACGGTCAGCTCGCGCCGGTCCGGGTCCCAGGCCCGTACCGTGTACGTCCGCGTCGTCGGCCACTGCTCCCGGGGGTACTCCTTCCGGATCCGCTCGATGTCGAACGGCTCCGGGTAGGCGACCCCCTCCGGGGCGAAGAGCAGCTTCACGTAGTGGTCGGTGTACTCGCGGGCGTCGAACCCGTCGAGCCCCGGGCCGCCGAGGACGATCCGCACCATGTGCGGGGTGATCCGTTCCGTGTGCACCACGCGCGCTTCGGTGGCCCTCGGTGCCTTGCGGGCCGGCTGCTCTGCCACGACGGACTCTCCTGACTCTGCGTACTTAGGTATGCCTAAGCTAGCACTTCGCCGTGCGGACGGCCGGGCGCGGACCGTCCGGCCCGTTCCTCCAGGACCGGCAGCAGCCGCCCGACGGCCCCGGCCAGGCCCCACCGCTTCACCAGCGCGTCCAGGGCCGCCGGGTCGCGCGGCGCCGGAGGCAGAGCCGGGTCGAACTCCGGCAGGGGCACGTCGGTGGCGACCCGCACCACCTTCGGCGCCACGTCCAGGTACGCCGCCGCCTCCAGGATTCCGCGCCGCTTGGCGGGCGTCAGCCCCGACGCCGGGTCCTCCGCCGCCGCCCGCACCCCCGCCAGGTCCCCGTACTCCGTGACGAGCTGGGCCGCCGTCTTCTCCCCGATGCCCTTCACGCCGGGCAGGCCGTCGCTGGCGTCCCCGCGCAGTGCCGCGAAGTCCGCGTACCGGTCGGGGCGCACCCCGTACTTCGCGCGGATCAGCTCCCCGTCCACCAGGTCGCAGTCGCCCACGCCCTTGCGCGGGTACAGCACCCGCACCTGCCGCGCGTCGTCCACCAGCTGGAACAGGTCCCGGTCGCCCGTGACGACGTCCACCGGGCCCCGGGCCCGCACCGCCAGCGTCCCGATCACGTCGTCCGCCTCGTAACCGGCCGCCCCGACCCGTGCGACGCCGAGGGCCGCGAGGACCTCCTCGATCACCGGCACCTGCGGGGACAGCGTGTCCGGGACCTCCTCCCGGTCCGGTCCCGTCTCCGTCTCCGCGGCCACCCGGTGCGCCTTGTACGACGGGATCAGGTCCACCCGCCACCGCGGTCGCCAGTCCTCGTCCCAGCAGGCCACCAGGTCGTCCGGACGGTGGTCCCGGACGAGCCGGCCGATGAAGTCGAGGAGTCCGCGCACGGCGTTCACCGGAGTGCCGTCGGGGGCCCGGACGGAGTCCGGCACGCCGAAGTACGCGCGGAAGTAGAGGCTGGCGGTGTCGAGGAGCATCAAACGTCGCGTCACCCGGCCGAGTCTAGGGCGCGGCCGGGCGGCGGAGGGGCCGCGCCGGGCTCCGGTCCGGACCGGTCGGGCGGCTTCGGCGCCCGGCCCGGGGCCGCCCGGAGGCGGGGCCCGGCGGGGCCCGGCGCGGTCCCCGGGCGGCCCCGCCGGGCCCCGGCGGGCGGGGACGGCCCGGCCGGGACCCCGGACACCGCCCGTGACCTGGGTCACCTTCGCGTTTGCGTCGCCGGGTCCCGGGCATGGGCGTGCCCGGAGCGGACCCGGTACGGATTTCAACCAAAGGAACACCGTGCGTGACGGGACGCGGGCCGATCCCGCCCGCTCCACGGTCCGGCCTCGCGGGGGTGGCGGGACCGTTCTTCATCCCTACCCGTGAGGTGTATGTGTCCAGGCTCCAGGCCGACCACCTGTACAAGGTGTTCGGCAGACGACCCGACGAAGCCGTCCGGAGGCTCGCCAGCGGCGCCGACCGAGAGGAGCTGCGCGCCGAAGGGACGACGGCGGCCGTCATCGACGCCGGATTCGTCGTCGAACCCGGCCAGATCTTCGTCGTGATGGGCCTGTCCGGCTCCGGGAAGTCGACCCTCCTGCGCATGCTCAACGGCCTGCTCGAACCCACCGCGGGCCGGGTCCTCTTCGACGGCGACGACCTCACCGCGCTCTCCCCCCGCGAACTGCGCGCCGTCCGCTCCCGCCGGATCAGCATGGTCTTCCAGCACTTCGCGCTCTTCCCGCACCGCAACGTCCTGGAGAACGCCGCCTACGGCCTGGAGGTGCAGGGCGTGGCCCGCGCCGAGCGCGAGACCCGCGCCACCGAGGCCCTCGAACTGTGCGGCCTCGCCGGCTGGGAGAAGTCCTGGCCCGACGAACTCTCCGGCGGCATGCAGCAGCGCGTCGGCCTCGCCCGCGCGCTCGCCACCGACGCCGACCTGCTCCTCATGGACGAGTCCTTCAGCGCCCTCGACCCGCTGATCCGCCGCGACATGCAGGACCAGCTCCTCGTCCTCCAGCAGCGGCTGAAGAAGACCATCGTCTTCATCACCCACGACCTCAACGAGGCCATGCGCCTCGGCGACCGGATCGCGGTCATGCGCGACGGCGGGATCGTCCAGCTCGGTACCGCCGAGGACATCCTGGTCCGGCCGGCCGACGACTACGTCGCCTCCTTCATCCAGGACGTCGACCGCTCCCGGGTGCTCACCGCCTCCTCCGTCATGACGCGGGGCACTGCGGCCGACTGCCCCGACGGCTGCGCCTGCCGGACCGTGGGACCCGACACGCTCGTGGCCGACCTGTGCGCCGTCGCCGCCCTCGCCCCGCACCCCGTGACCGTGGAGGACGCCGACGGCAGGGTCCTCGGAGTCGTACCCCCGGAGCGCCTGCTCGGCGTCATGGGCGGACTCGGCGCGGACGCCGGCGCGGCGGACGGAACCGGCGGGAAGGGCATCCCGAACGCGCGGAAGCCCCGGAACGCCCAAGGGGTGACCGCCGGTGCCTAGGCTTCCCCTCGGCCGGTGGGTCGACACCTCCGTCGACTGGCTCCAGGCCCGGCTCTCCTGGCTCTTCGACGCCGTCAGTGCCGGTGTCACCGGTCTCTACGACGGCATCGACGCCGTCCTGTCCGCACCCCAGCCGCTGCTGTTCGCGGGCATCCTCGCCGTGGTCGCCTGGTGGCTGCGCGGTTTCGCCGCCGGCGTCCTCGCCTTCGCGGGCTTCGCGCTGGTCGACTCCGTCGAGCTGTGGGACGAGGCCATGGCGACGCTCTCCCTCGTCCTCGTCGCCACCCTGGTCACCCTGGTGATCGCCGTGCCGCTCGGCATCTGGGCGGCCCGTTCGAAGAGCGCCGGCGCCGTCATGCGGCCGGTCCTGGACTTCATGCAGACCATGCCGGCCATGGTCTACCTGATCCCCGGCATCATCTTCTTCGGCGTCGGCGTGGTCCCCGGCATCATCGCCACCATCGTCTTCGCGCTGCCCCCGGGCGTCCGGATGACCGAACTCGGCATCCGCCAGGTCGACGGCGAACTCGTCGAGGCCGCCGAGGCGTTCGGTACCACCCCGCGCGACACCCTGCTGCGCGTGCAGTTCCCGCTCGCCCTCCCGACGATCATGGCCGGCGTCAACCAGGTCATCATGCTCGGACTCTCCATGGTCGTCATCGCCGGCATGGTCGGCGGCGGCGGGCTCGGCGGCGCCGTCTACCGCGCCATCGGCAACGTCGACATCGGCCTCGGCTTCGAGGCCGGCGTCTCCATCGTCGTCCTCGCCATGTACCTCGACCGGATGACCGGCGCGCTCGGCCGCCAGGTCTCCCCACTGGGCCGCCGTGCCGCCGCCAAGGCGCGCGCCGCGAGCGCCGGGCGGACCGGAGCCAAGCTCTGGGCCCACCGGCCGCAGCCCGTCACCGCCCTCGTCGGCGTGGTCGTCCTCGCCCTCGTCGCCGGAGGCACCGGCCTCCTCGGCGGGTCCGGCACCTCCTCCGCCGGGAGCAACGGCAAGAAGGTCAGCATCGGCTACATCCCCTGGGACGAGGGCATCGCCTCCACCTACCTGTGGAAGGAACTCCTGGAACGGCGCGGCTACGAGGTCGAGACCAAGCAGCTGGAGGCCGGCGCCCTCTACACCGGCCTGGCCGGAGGGCAGCTCGACTTCCAGACCGACGCCTGGCTCCCCGTCACCCACGCCCAGTACTGGGAGAAGTACAGGAACGAGCTGGAGGACCTCGGCTCCTGGTACGGCCCCACCTCCCTGGAACTCTCCGTCCCCTCGTACGTGAAGGGCGTCGACTCCCTCGCCGACCTCAAGGGCAGGGCCGGGCAGTTCAAGGGCCGCATCGTCGGCATCGAGCCCAGCGCCGGGATGATGGGCATCCTCAAGGACAAGGTCCTGAAGGAGTACGGCCTGGAGGGCGAGTACCGGGTCGTCGACGGCTCCACCCCCGGCATGCTCGCCGAGCTCAAGCGCGCGTACGAGCGCAAGGAGCCCGTCGCCGTGACGCTCTGGTCGCCGCACTGGGCCTACTCCGCCCACGACCTGAAGAAGCTGAAGGACCCCAAGGGGGCCTGGGGCAAGGGTGACGGCGTCCACACCCTCGCCCGTAAGGGTTTCACCGGGGAGAACCCCGAGGTCGGCGGCTGGCTGAAGGGCTTCGAGCTGTCCGAGAAGCAGCTCACGGACCTCGAGGCCGTCATTCAGGAGACCGGCAAGGGCAAGGAGCAGCAGGCCGTCCGCGTCTGGCTCGACCGGAACCCCGGCCTCGCGGAGAAGCTCACCCCGCGGTAGGGCGGGGGCCGGAAGAGCCGTCCGCCCGGCGGGGCCGGAACGGCTCCCGTCCGAAAAGGGGAGGTCGCCGAGCGTGTCCGGCGGCCTCCCCTTTTTCGGTACGACGCGAAACCCCGCGCGAAAGCTGCGTAAGGTTCAGGTAACCGACCGGTACGAGGATCGCGACGGGCACGAGGCGCGAGGGAGGGAGCCGACATGGACGAGAAGGAATCGCCCCGCGTGGGCGCGGCCGTCAAGAGGCGCCGCCGGGCGCTCCAGCTCACCCTGGCCGTCGTGGCCTCCCGCAGCGGGCTCTCCGTGCCCTTCCTCAGCCAGGTCGAGAACGACCGGGCCCGCCCCAGCCGCCGCTCCCTCGAACTCGTCGCCGAGGCCCTGGAGACCACGGCCGGGGACCTCCTCGCCGCGGCCGAGGCGTCCCGCGCCGTCGACGTCGTCCGGTCCGGCGAGCGCTCCCCGGACCTGCCCGCGGGCGTCCGGTCGCTCGTCCGGGGCCGTCACCAGCTGCACGCCCTGGAGTTCACCGGCGAACAGGACGCGGGGCGCGAGTTCCAGCACCGCAACGACGAACTGCTCTACGTCGCGGACGGCGCCGCCGAGGTCGAGGCCGAGGGCCGCGCCCACCGCCTCTACCGGGGGGACAGCCTCTACCTCTCCGGCGGGGTGCGGCACCGCTGGCGCGCCACCGAGCCCGGCACCCGGCTCCTGGTCGTGGCCGTCGCGGAACACGTGGAGGCCGAGGAGGAGTGAGGGGCGGGGCCTCCGGACCCTCCCCGGGACCGCCGCCCCCTCGTGGAGGACCGCCCGGTCACCCGGTACGGACCGCCGCCGGCCGGGCCCCGGAAGGCGTCGCCCCCGGTTCCACCAGCAGCGTTCCGCCGACGAGCCCGCGCAGGGTGTGCCACCCCGCGCCCAGCCAGGCCGCCACGAGGAGCGCGTACAGGCCGACCGCGAGCCACCGGAAGACGGAGAGGCCGGTGTGGGCGGCCAGCCCCTCGGCGCCGGTCACACAGGTCCCGACCGGGAAGGTGAACGCCCAGAACGCCATCGTGAAGCCCATGCCCCGGCGCCGCGCCCGCAGCACCATCGCCCCGGCGAGCGCCAGCCACAGCAGGGCGAAGCCCATGACGGGCACCCCGTAGAGCACGGCGAAGGCGGCGAAGCCGCGCGCGTACGGGCCGGGCAGCACGCCCGGGGCCGCGTCGGCGAACTTGGCCGCGGCGGTCGTGGACTGGCCGAGCGGGCCCAGGACCAGGAAGAGCGTGGGCGTGAGCGCCAGGGGCGGGGGACCGCCGGTGACGAGCCGTCCGAAGACCAGGGGCAGGACGACCAGGGTGGCGAGCAGGCTGACGCCGAACAGCGCGTGGCAGGCGAGCAGGAGCGTCTGCCGCGGCTGGCCGGCGGGCAGGTGGGGCACGAGCAGCGGGCCGAGCGCGGCGGACACCATGGGGGCGACGACCGGCAGCAGCCACACCGGGGACGCGCCCTCGATCCGGTGGTGCACCACCATGAGGTACGGGACGGCCACGGCCACCACCAGGCCGGCCGCCGTGCCGGCGGTGAACAGCACGGCGTCGAGCGCGACGGCGGCCGGGAGCCCCGTCCAGTCCCGGCCCACCACCATCGCCCCGCCGCCGACCGCGAGCAGCGCCATCGGGAGGCAGCCGTGGAACGGCGCCACCGCCGGGTCCAGGAGGTGGGCGCGGGCCCGGTCGCGGTGGCGGAGCCAGTGCAGCGCGCGGGCCGGGAGCAGGACGAGCAGCATCGCGAGCGACAGGGCCCAGACGGCCGCGCAGACGGTACGGAGCCCGGGGACGCCGACCGGCAGGGCGGCGCCCGCCGTGGCGACGATCGCCGTGCCCATCACGGAGGCGTACCAGTTCGGCCCGAGGTGGCGGACGGAACGGGCCCGGGGGGACGGCCGCGCGCCAGGGATGGTGGCGCGGGGGAGCGGGCCGGGGCCCGGGAGGGGTGGTGCGACGCTTGCCATGGCTCCACCGTCGTCCCCTTCCTCCGTCCTGACCAGGGATCATGCGGCTATGAGGTCATAAGCTGGGCTGATGAGCAGGGAGACGCAGGGTGGTGGGAACCGTGACGGCGAAACGCGGGAAGGCGGAATCCCCGGGGCCGGTGCCGCCGTCGGGGCGGCGTGGGACGGCGGTGCCGCGGCCGGTGGTCCCGTGACCGGCGGTGCCGCGGCCGGTGATGTCGTGACCGGCGGTGCCGGCCGTGGCGACGGGGTCCGGCCCGCCCTCTCCCACCGCGTCCCCGACCTGGGCGCGCTCGAACTGCTGCTCGCCGTGGCCCGGCACGGGAGCCTCGGCGCCGCCGCCCGGGAGGTCGGGATCACCCAGCCCGCCGCGAGCAGCCGCGTCCGCTCCATGGAACGGCAGCTCGGGGTGGCGCTGGTCGACCGCTCCCCGCGCGGCTCCCGGCTCACCGACGCGGGCGCGCTCGTCACGGACTGGGCGCGGCGGATCGTCGAGGCGGCGGAGGCGTTCGACGCGGGAGCGCAGGCCCTGCGCGGGCGGCGCGACTCGCGGCTGCGGGTGGCCGCGTCCATGACGATCGCCGAGTACCTGCTGCCGGGCTGGCTGATCGCCCTGCGCGCCGCACGCCCGGACACCGCCGTGTCGCTCCAGGCGGGCAACTCGGCGGCCGTCGCGGAACGCCTCTCCACGGGCGAGGCGGACGTGGGCTTCGTGGAGGGCCTGGCCGTGCCGGACGGCCTGGACGGGGTGGTCGTCGCGCACGACCGGCTGGCGGTCGTCGTCGCCCCCTCGCACCCGTGGACCCGCCGGCGCGCCCCGCTGGACCCGGCGGAGCTGGCCGCGACCCCGCTGATCCTGCGGGAGCGGGGCTCCGGCACCCGCCAGGTCCTGGACGCGGCGCTCTCCGCCCACGGCGGCCTCGCGCGGCCCCTCCTCGAACTCGCCTCGACGACCGCCGTGAAGGCCGCCGTCGTCAGCGGCGCCGGACCGGCCGTCCTCAGCGAACTCGCGATCACCGAGGAGCTGGCCTCCCGCCGTCTGGTCGCCGTCCCCGTCGAGGGGGTGCTGCTGCGCCGGGACCTCCGCGCGGTCTGGCCCGCGGGCCACCGTCCCGCGGGTCCGGCCCGCGACCTGCTCTCCCTGACCCGCGCCCGCCCCGCGGGCTGACGCGGGCGGGGTCCGGCGGCCTACGGCTCAGACGTGGGCCGCGCGGTGGGTGATCCGGCCGTCCAGGACCGTCAGCAGGACCGGCAGGTCCGGCAGGTCGGTCGCGGACGTGGTGAGCGGGTCCTCCGCGAAGACGGCGAGGTCGGCACGGTGCCCGAGGGCGATCCGGCCCGCCTCGCGCTCCTCGCCCGCCGCGTACGCCGGGGCCGTCGTCAGGCCCCGCAGCGCCTCCAGCGGCGTCAGCGCCTGCTCCGGGCCGTGCGGGGCCCGGGTGAGGTCGCGGCTCGGGCGCCGGTGCCGGGCCCCCGCCATCACGCCGAGCGGCGGGAACGGCGCGATCGGCCAGTCCGAACCGAGGACCACGGTCGCCCCGGAGTCCACCAGGTCCCGGCAGCGCCAGGCGCGGGAGGCACGCTCCTCGCCGAGGCGGCGCGACCAGTTGTCGGTGTGGTCGGCGCGGGTGAAGTCGCAGCAGTGGGTGGGCTGCATGGAGGCGACGACGCCCAGCTCCGCGAAGCGGCCCAGCGTGTCGTCCGGGACGGTCTCGATGTGCTCGACCCGGTGCCGTACCTCGGCGCCGCCCGTGGCGCGCGCTTTCTCGACGGCGTCCAGGACGTGCCGGACGGCCGCGTCGCCGATGGCGTGGGTCGCGGTGGCCACGCCCGCCCGGTGCAGATCCCCGACGATCCGGGTGTACGCCTCGGGGTCCGGCCAGAAGGCGTGCGTGGACTCGCCGTGGCAGTCGGGACGCTCCAGCCAGGCGGTGCCGTTGTCGATGGTCCCGTCCATGAAGAGCTTCACGCCGGCCACCCGCCACAGCGCCCCGCCGGTGCCCTGCCGCTCGATCAGCTCGCGTACGCCGTCGGCGTCCGTGCCGGGCTGGCACCAGGGCGCCACCCGGAGGCGCAGCGCCAGTTCGCCGGCCGCGTCCAGCTCCTCGTACAGGGCGAGGCTGTCGCCGTTGGCGTCCATGGCGTGGCCGCCGGTCAGACCCGTGGCGGCCATGGCGCGCAGCGCGTCCGCGAGGCGCCGCCGGCTCTCCTCGCGCGTCGGCCGGGGGGCGACCCGCTCGACCAGCTCGCAGGCGGCGTCCTCCTGGAGGAGGCCGGTCGGGCGTCCGTCGGCGTCGCAGACGACCTCGGCGGACGCCTGGTCGAAGGTGCGCGGGCCGTCGACCCCGGCGAGTTCGAGGGCCCGGCGGCTGGCCAGGGCGGAGTGGGCGTCGAAGAGCAGCAGGAAGGCGGGCACCCCGTCGAGGACGGAGTCGAAGGGCGCGATGCCCACGGGGTGGCCGCCGAAGACGTTCGGGTCGAGGCCCCAGCCGAACAGCCACGCCCCGCGCTCCAGGGTCCGCACCTCGCGGGCGAGGGCCTCGCGCACGTCGTCGAGGTCGGAGCAGTACGACAGGTCGAGGCCGTGGGTCAGCTCGGCGCCGGTGACCGGGTGCACGTGGCCGTCGACGAGGCCGGGGGTGACGACGGCCCCCCCGAGGTCCACGACGGTGGTGGCCGGCCCGGCGAGGGCGCGGATCTCGCGGTCGTCGCCCAGGGCCGCGATCCGGCCCTCGTCGGAGACGGCGAGCGCGGTCTCCGGCAGGAACGTCCCCGTGCCGGGGTCGAGGAGGCGGGCGGAGAGCAGGACGAGACGGGTGCGCACGGGTGACTCCAGGAAAGGGGTGCGGGAGGGGGCGGGCGGGAGGGTGGAAGGTACCGGCCGGGGGCCCGGCGGGCGGGACGGCGCGGGCCGGCCCCGGAGGGCGGCGGCGCGGGTCAGGAGGGTTCGGTGAGCGGCGGGGCGTCGGTCAGCGCGCCGTGGGGCAGGCCGAGTTCGCGTTCCGCCGTGGTGACGGCCATGCGGGACACGGTATCCGGGCGGTTGCCGCGGTCGGTGTTGGCGTGGGCGCCGAGGCCGTCGAGGACCACCAGGATCCGGATGGCCGTCGTGCGCGGGTCGTCCGTCCGGAACTCGCCCCGCTCGACGCCCTCGCGGACGAGTCCTTCGAGGCGGTCGTCGGAGGCGAGTTCCTGCTCGGCGACCCGGTCGCGCAGAAGGGGCCGGTAGCGGCTGAGGTGCCGGGCGTTGATCCACAGGCGGCTGATGTCGTCGTACGCCTCTCCGGCGGAGAGGGCGAAGTAGCGCGCGAGGTACTGCGTGGGGGTCCCGTGCGGCCGCTCGGCGGGCAGCAGCGCGTCCAGCTCACCGGCGGAGGCCACGCCGAACGCCTCGGCCACCAGCTCCTCCGCGGAGGGGAAGTAGTGGCTGATCAGGCCCGGTCGCACGGCCAGCTCGTCGGCGATCCGCCGCAGGGTGACGCACTCGAGCCCCTCGGTCAGGGCGACCCGGGCCGCGGTCTCCACGATCTCCGCCCTCCGGGCCTCCGGAGTTTTCCGGACGCGCTTGCGCTGGACGTTCGACGACATGACCGGGATGTTATTGAGTGCTCGATCAATAAGCAACAGGGGAGGATGACGGGCTCTCGGCGGACCCGCCCCTTCCCGCGCCCCGCAGGGGCCTCTCCGTCTCCCTCCACTCCGGGACCCGCACCGCCCGCGCGGCCGCCCGGCCCCCTCGGGCGCGTTCCGCCGCCTCGACGAGCCCCCGCATCACCCGCGGGTCCTCGCCCATCTCCGGGTGCCACTGCACGCCGAGGGCCCAGGCCGGGGCGGCCAGCTCCACCGCCTCCACCGTGCCGTCCTCCGCGTGGGCCGAGGCCGCGAGCCCAGCGCCCAGCCGGTCCACGGCCTGGTGGTGGTAGGTCGGCACCTCGGCCGGTTCGGGCACCAGGGAGGCGCAGAGCGAACCCGGCACCGGTGTGACCGCGTGCCGGCCGACCACCCCGACCGCCTCCACGTGACCGTCCAGGTGCTGGACCAGCGTCCCGCCGAGCGCCACGTTCAGGAGCTGCATCCCCCGGCAGATGCCGAGGAGCGGGGTGCCGGAGGCGAGGGCGGCGTCGATCAGGGCCAGCTCCCAGGAGTCCCGCTCCCCGGCCGGCGGTCCGGTACGGGGGTCGCGCCCCGCCCCGTACCGCGCGGGATCGACGTCCGCGCCGCCCGCGACGACCAGGCCGTCGATCCGGGCCACGACCGCCGCGGCGGCGGCCGGCCCGTCCGGCGGCAGCATCACCGCAAGCCCCCCGCTCTCCCGGACCAGCCGGGAGTACGGGGCGGGGAGCAGGGCGGCCTCCATGTCCCACACCCCCCAGCGGGCCCGGTCCAGATAGGTGGTCACGCCGATGAGCGGTGCGGACACGGAAACTCCTCCGGGAAGGTCGGGACGTCAGTCGCGTTCGAGCTCGGCCTCGGCCGCGGCGAGCGCCGCGAACTCCTCCTCCGGCGCCCTGGCCACCAGGCGGTGCCGACTGTAGAACGCGAAGTGGGCGAGGGCGATCACATACACCCCGAGCGCCGTGAACGCCGCCGCCCGGTCCACCAGGAAGGTCGCGACCAGGGCCGAGAGGGCCAGGACGAAGGCCACCGACGAGGTCACGGTCCCGCCGGGCGTGCGGTACGGGCGGTGCAGTTCCGGCTCGCGACGGCGCAGCACGAGGTGGGAGAGCGCCATCAGGGCGTACGAGATGGTGGCGCCGAAGACCGCGACGTTCAGCATCCGGGCTCCGTCGCCCGTCCCGACGGCGAGGGCGAAGCCGATCGCGCCCGGGACGAGCAGGCCCAGGTAGGGCGCCTTGCGACGGCTGGTCAGGGAGAGGAAGCGGGGCAGGTAACCCGCCCGCGAGAGGGCGAAGAGCTGGCGCGAACCGGCGTAGATGAGGGAGAAGAAGGAGGCGACCAGACCGGCGAGGCCCGCGTAGTTCACGAACCGGCTGAGCGCCGTCGGCCCCCCGTCGCCCTGGAGCGCCACGACCAGCGGGTTCCCGGCCTCCTGGACGGCCGCCGCGCCGCGCGCGCCGGTGGCGGCCAGGAAGGTCATGACGGCGAGCAGCACCAGGACGCCCAGGGAGACCGCCAGCGCCCTCGGCATCGACCTGACCGGGTCCTTCGCCTCCTCGGCGGCCAGCGGCACCCCCTCGACCCCCAGGAAGAACCACATGCCGAAGGGGAACGCCGCCCAGATCCCGAGCAGGCCGAACGGCAGCCAGGAGCTGGACCCGAAGGCGTCGCCGTCCACCGGGATGTCGTTCAGGCCGTCCACGCGGAACTCGGTGAACGCGCCGACCGCGAAGACGATCAGGGCGGCGACCGCGACCGCCGTCACGACCAGGCTGAAGCGCAGCGCCTCGCCCACGCCCCACAGGTGGATGCCGATGAAGAGGGCGAAGCAGACCAGCTGGACCGGCCAGCCGGACTCCAGGCCGAAGAGACCCAGGGACTCGACGTAGTCGCCGATGAAGAGGGAGATCGCGGCGGGGGCGAGGACGTACTCGATGAGGATCGCGGTGCCGGTGAGGAAGCCGCCCCAGGTGCCGAGCGCGCGGCGGGCGAAGCCGTAGCCGCCGCCCGCCGTGGGGAGGATGGCGGAGAGTTCGGCGAGCGCGAAGACCAGACAGGCGTACATCGTGCCCATCAGGACGGTGGCGACGGCGAGACCGCCGAAGCCGCCCTTCGACAGGCCGATGTTCCAGCCGGAGTAGTCGCCGGAGACCACGTAGGCCACGCCGAGCCCGGTGAGCAGCAGCCAGCCGGCGCTGCCGCGGCGCAGCGCGCGGCGCCGCAGGTAGTCGTCCTCCGGCGGGACGCCGCCTCCGGAGGCGCCCCCGGGCGTGCTTCCCGACGTGTCTCCGGACGTGTCTTCGAGCGTCATGGCAGCGTCAGCTCCCCGCAACGGGCCCAATGGAACGAGGCCATACCTTTGCGTCGGCCGCCGGGGGAGCGCAACCCCCGTGCGCCACTTTCGGGCCATGGGACACGGGCGCGTGCGGCACGGGCTCGCGGGGCACGGGCGCGTGCGGCACGGGCTTGCGGGGCACGAGTTCGCGCGGCACGGGCTCGCGGGTCACCGGCCGTGATCCGTGCGGCCGTCCCCCCCGGCCGGGCCGCCACGTGCGCCGACCCCGCCGGAGCGGCGCGGGCGCTCCCCCCCCCGCCGGGGCGGTGAGGGCGCCCGCCTCACGTCAGGAAGCCCCGCAGCAGCGCCGCCGTCCCCCCGCAGTGCTCCCGCATCACTTCGCGCGCCGCGTCCGCGTCCCCGTCCAGGACCGCCTCCACGAGCGCGGTGTGCTGGTGCTGGGAGTGCTCCAGGTTCCGTACGAGCAGCGGGATGCAGTCCAGCAGGTCGTTCACCGTCGCCCGGACGCCCGCGTACTGGGCCGTCAGCGTCGGCGAACCGGAGAGCTCGGCGAGCGTGAGGTGCAGCAGGCTGTCCCGGCGCCGGTAGTCGTCGAGCGGAGCGTCGTGGGTCGCCGCGAGGGCGGAGCGCAACCGCCCGGCGCCCGCCGCGTCCAGGCCGTGGGCCGCGCACAGTCCGGCGGCCCCCACCTCGAGCACCTCGCGGAAGCGCAGGGTGTCCTCCACGTCGACCGAGGCGATCCGGCGGCGCAGCTCGTCCTCGCCGGCCCTCCGGGGCCGGGGCAGGACGAACGTCCCGCCGTAGCGGCCGCGCCTGCTCTCCACGAGCCCCTGCTCCTGGAGCACCTTGAGGACCTCGCGCAGGGTCACCCGGCTGATCCCCATCCGGTCGGCCAGCTCCCGTTCGGCGGGCAACCGCTCCCCGTCCGGCACCAGGCCGAGCCGTATCACCTGGAGGATCTGCTCCAGGGCCTCCTCGAACCCGTTGCCCGCCCGCACCGGCCGCAGCACGGGCGTCAGCCGGTCCGCCGATCCACTCGTACCGGCCACGTCCCCGTTCCCCTTCTCCGACACTTCCCGAACACCCCGACGCTTCCCAAGCAAAGGTCTTCCGCAATACCTTATGACTTCCGGCAGGCCGAAGGAGGATCAGTCCCGTGGCAGACCGCACACCCCCGCTCGGCGTCGAGGAGCTGCGCGCCCTCGTCGCGAACGGCGAGATCGACACCGTCGTCCTGGCCTTCCCCGACATGCAGGGACGGCTCCAGGGCAAGCGGTTCGCCGCGCGGTTCTTCCTGGACGACGTCCTCGGCCACGGCACCGAGGGCTGCGACTACCTCCTGGCCGTCGACACCGAGATGAACACCGTCGACGGCTACGCGATGTCCTCCTGGGACCGCGGCTACGGCGACTTCGCGATGCACCCCGACCTCGCCACCCTCCGCCGCGTCCCCTGGAACGAGGCCACCGCCCTGGTGACCGCCGACCTCGCCTGGGGCGACGGCACCCCCGTCGCCGCGGCACCCCGCCAGATCCTCCGCCGCCAGCTCGAACGCCTGGCGGAACACGGCCTCACCGCCCACGTGGGCACCGAGCTGGAGTTCATCCTCTTCCAGGACGGCTACGAGCAGGCGTGGAACGCCGGCTACCGCGGCCTCACCCCCGCCAACCAGTACAACATCGACTACTCCGTCCTCGGCACCGGCCGCGTCGAACCGCTCCTGCGCCGCATCCGCAACGAGATGACCGCCGCCGGACTCACCGTCGAGTCCGCCAAGGGCGAGTGCAACCCCGGCCAGCACGAGATCGTCTTCAAGTACGACGAAGCCCTGGTCACCTGCGACCAGCACGCGGTCTACAAGACGGGCGCCAAGGAGATCGCGGCCCAGGAGGGCCGCTCGCTCACCTTCATGGCGAAGTACAACGAGCGCGAGGGCAACTCCTGCCACATCCACCTCTCCCTCCAGAACGAGGACGGGGAGAACGTGATGGCCGGGGACGACGAGCACGGCATGTCGGAGACGATGCGCCACTTCCTCGCCGGACAGCTCGCCGCCCTCCGCGAGTTCTCCCTCCTCTACGCGCCCAACATCAACTCCTACAAACGCTTCCAGCCCGGCTCCTTCGCGCCCACCGCCGTCGCCTGGGGCCGGGACAACCGGACCTGCGCCCTCCGGGTCGTCGGCCACGGACGCTCCACCCGCTTCGAGAACCGCCTCCCCGGCGGCGACGTCAACCCCTACCTCGCCGTCGCCGGCCTGGTCGCCGCCGGCCTCCACGGCATCGAACAGCGCCTCGAACTCCCCCCGCCCTGCACCGGGAACGCCTACACCGCCGGGTACGCGCGCGTCCCCACCACCCTGCGCGAGGCCGCCGGGCTCTGGGAGACGAGCCCGGTCGCCGAGGCCGCCTTCGGCCCCGAGGTCGTCGCCCACTACCGCACCATGGCCCGCGTCGAACTCGACGCCTTCGACGCCGCGGTGACCGACTGGGAGCTGCGCCGCTCCTTCGAACGCCACTGACCGGACGCCGCAGCGCCGAACCCCCGCTCCGGACGTCACCGAAAGGAACGAGTTGCTCCAGGTACTGAACCCGGCGACCGGGGAGCCGGTCGCCGACGTCCCCGCGGCCACCCCCGCCGACGTCGACGCCGCCGTGGTCCGCGCCACCGCCGCCCAGCGCGACTGGGCCGCCGCCGCGCCCGCCGACCGCGCCCGGCTGCTCCGCCGCTTCGCCTCCGTCGTGGACGGACACGTCGAGGAACTGGCCCGCCTGGAGGTCACCGAGGCGGGCCACACCATCGGCAACGCCCGCTGGGAGGCCGGCAACGTCCGCGACCTGCTCGACTTCGCCGCCGGGGGAGTGGAGCGGCTGAACGGACGCCAGATCCCGGTGGCCGGCGGCCTCGACGTCACGATCCTCGAACCGCTCGGGGTCGTCGGCGTCATCGCGCCCTGGAACTTCCCCCTGCCGATCGCCGCCTGGGCCACCGCCCCCGCCCTCGCCGCGGGCAACGCCGTGCTCCTCAAGCCGGCCGAGGCCACCCCGCTCACCGCGCTCCGCCTCGCGGAACTCGCCCTCGAAGCGGGCCTGCCCGAAGGACTCCTCCAGGTCCTCCCGGGAACCGGCCCGGTCGCCGGGAACGCGCTCGTCGAGCACCCCGGCATCGCCAAGATCGTCTTCACCGGCTCCACCCGGACCGGAAAGTCGATCATGGCGAAGTGTGCCGGCCAGGTGAAGCGGATCACCCTCGAACTCGGCGGCAAGAGCCCCAACATCGTCTTCGCGGACGCCGACGTCGAAGCGGCGGCCGCCGCCGCCCCGATGTCCTTCCTCGACAACAGCGGCCAGGACTGCTGCGCCCGCACCCGCATCCTCGTCCAGCGGAGCGCGTACGACCGCTTCCTGGAACTGCTCGCCCCCGCGATCGAGGAGGTCGTCGTCGGGGACCCCTCCGACGAGCGCACGCAGATGGGGCCGCTCATCTCCCGGGCCCAGCTCGACCGCGTCCGCTCCTACGTCCCCGACGACCTTCCCGGCATCCGGGGCAAGGCCCCCGGGGGCCCCGGCTTCTGGTTCCCGCCGACCGTCCTCACCGGCCTGCCCGAGGACGCCCCCTGCGCCGTCGAGGAGGTCTTCGGGCCCGTCGCCGTCGTCCTCCCCTTCGAGGACGAGGCCGACGCGGTCCGCCTCGCCAACGCCACCGAGTACGGCCTGTCCGGCTCGATCTGGACCCGGGACGTCGGACGCGCCCTGCGCGTCTCCCGTGCCGTCCGCGCCGGGAACCTCTCCGTCAACTCCCACTCCAGCGTCCGCTACTGGACCCCGTTCGGGGGCTACCGGCAGTCCGGCCTCGGCCGCGAACTCGGCCCCGACGCCCTGACCGCCTTCACCGAGACCAAGAACGTCTTCATCAGCACGGAGGACCGCACCGCATGACCACCGAGGGAACCGAAGAGATCGTCTGCCGCCGTCTGGTCGGCCGCACCGCCGTCATCACCGGCGCCGGCAGCGGCATCGGCCTCGCCACCGCCCGCCGCCTCGCCTCCGAGGGCGCCAACGTCGTCTGCGGCGACATCGACGAGACCGCCGGCAAGGCCGCCGCGGAGGAGGTCGGCGGCACCTTCGTACGGGTCGACGTCACCGACCCCGAGCAGGTCGAGGCGCTGTTCCGGGCCGCCTTCGACACCTACGGCTCCGTCGACGTCGCCTTCAACAACGCCGGCATCTCGCCCCCCGACGACGACTCCATCCTGGAGACCGGCCTGGAGGCGTGGAAGCGCGTCCAGGACGTCAACCTCACCTCCGTCTACCTCTGCTGCAAGGCCGCCCTGCCCTACATGCGCCGCCAGGGGAGGGGCTCCATCATCAACACCGCCTCCTTCGTCGCCGTCATGGGCGCCGCCACCAGCCAGATCTCCTACACCGCCTCCAAGGGCGGCGTGCTCGCCATGTCCCGCGAACTGGGCGTCCAGTTCGCCCGCGAGGGCATCCGCGTCAACGCCCTGTGCCCGGGCCCCGTCAACACACCGCTCCTCCGGGAGCTGTTCGCCAAGGACCCCGAACGGGCCGCCCGCCGCCTCGTCCACATCCCCCTCGGCCGCTTCGCCGAGGCCGAGGAGATCGCCGCCGCCGTCGCCTTCCTCGCGAGCGACGACTCCTCCTTCGTCAACGCCAGCGACTTCCTCGTGGACGGCGGCATCTCCGGCGCGTACGTCACCCCCCTCTGAGCCCCGCCCCTCCCCGGCGGGCCGGGCGTCGCGGCGCGCCCGGCCCGCCGGCGCCCCTTTCGGCACACGCCCGGCCCGGTTTCGGCACACGCCCCGCCCGGTTTCGGCACACGCCCCGCCTAGAGGAAGGTGCGGCCCTCGCCCCGGTACGTCGGCACGGTCGAGGTGACCCGGTCGCCCTCGACCAGGCGCAGGCTCTCGAAGCGCTCGCACAGCTCGCCGGCCTTCGCGTGCCGGAACCACACCTTGTCGCCGATCCGCAGATCGTCGGCCGGCGGGCCGAGCAGCGGGGTCTGCACCTCGCCGGGTCCCTCCCTCGGGTCGTACCGCAGCCCCTCCGGCAGGTACGGCACGGGCAGCCGGTCGGGGCCCGCCACCCCGGAGGCCGGGTACCCGCCCCCGAGCACCGTCACCACGCCCACGCCCGGACGGCGCACCACGGGCTGTGCGAAGAGCGCGGCGGGCCGGCCGCTGAAGGACGTGTAGTCGTCGAAGAGGCGCGGCACGAAGAGCCCCGAACCGGCGGCGATCTCCGTCACCGCGTCCTCGGCGGCGGTGTGCTGCACGCTTCCGGTGCCGCCGCCGTTCACGAACTCCAGGTCCGGCGCCACCGCCCGTACGGCCCGCACCACGGCCGCCCTGCGCTCCGCCAGCTCCCTGCGGGCGGCGGACTGCATCAGCCGGACCGCCCGCGACCGCAGCGGCCGGCCCGTCACCGCGTCCCCGACCCCCGCCACGTGCCCCTCGTACGCCATGATCCCGACCAGCCGGAACCCCGGACGCCGCACCACCGAGCGGGCCAGCTCCGCCAGCTCCCCGGGCTCCCGCAGCGGGGAACGGCGGGCGCCGACCCGTATCCGGCCGCCGAGGAGGCTCAGCGCCGTGTCCATCTCCAGACAGACCCGGACCTCCTCCGTCCCGCCCGCGCGGGAGGCGTCGATCAGGTCCAGCTGCGCCACGTCGTCCACCATCACGGTCACGGCCGCGGCGAGTTTCGGGTCCCGCGCCAGCTCCCCGAACCCGGTGCGGTCCGCCGAGGGGTACGCGAGCAGGACGTCCTCGAAACCGGCGCGCGCCAGCCACAGCGACTCGTCGAGCGTGAACGACATGATCCCGGCGAAGCCCTCCCGCGCGAGGACCCGCTCCAGGAGCGCCCGGCACCGCACGGACTTGCTCGCCACGCGGACGGGCTTCCCTCCGGCCCGGCGCACGAGGTCCGCCGCGTTGGCGTCGAAGGCCTCCAGGTCGACGATCGCCACGGGCGCGTCGAGGTGGGCGGTGGCCCGGTCGTAGCGGGCCCGATCGGTGGCACGGGGAGTCATGGCCCGAGCTTGCCAGACGGGTTTACGGGTGGGTAGCCCCTGAGTTCCCGTGCGGTGGGGAACAGCCCGTAGAGTGACGGGCATTGTCGACACGAGCGGGAGACGGGGATGACCAGCGAGCACCGCCCCACGCCCTCCCGCGTCAGCGAACTCCTCCTTCCCGTCCCCCCGCCGTCGGCCGGCACCGACGCTTCCCCGGCGGCCGTCACCGACGCTTCCCCGTCGGCCGGTGGCACCGCGGCGTCCGGCTCCGCCCGCCCGGCGTCCGGCGACACCGGGCCGTCCGGCACCGGGACGACCGACACCGGGGCGACCGCCCGCCCGCTTCCGGCCCGGCCTCCGGAGCCCCCGCCTCCGCCCGCCCGGCGTCCGGCTGTGCCCTCTCCGGGTCCGGTGCGTCCGGCGGCACCTGCGCCGGTGCCGCAGCATCCGGCGGCGCCCGCACCGGTACCGGCCCGTCCGGCGCAGCCCCCGTCGGTACCGGCCCGTCCGGCCGCGCCTTCCCCGGGCCCGGTGCGCCCGGCCGCGTCTTCCCCGGGTCCGGTGCGTCCGGCCGCGTCTTCCCCGGGTCCGGTGCGTCCGGCCGTGCCTTCCCCGGGCCCGGTGCGCCCGGCCGCGCCTCCCCCGGGTCCGGTACGCCCGGCCGCGCCTTCCCCGGGCCCGGTGCGCCCGGCCGCGCCTCCCCCGGGTCCGGTACGCCCGGCCGCGCCTTCCCCGGGCCCGGTCGCTCCGCCGGCCGCGCCGGCACGGCCGGTTCCGCCGCCCCCGGCGAACGCCCCCGTCACCCCCGCCCCCGCCGTACCGCCGTACGGCCACCCCGGCCACCCCCGCCCTGCCGGTTACGGCCCCCCCGCCGCGTCGTACGGGGTGCCCCTCGGGGCCACCGCGCGGCTGGGCCCCGTCCGGGGGCGGAGCGCCGGGCGGGCCGTCGCCGTCGCCGTCTGCGCGGTGCTCGGGTCCGGCCTCATCGGCGGCGCCCTCGCCGGGGTGTGGCTGGCGGCCGACGAGTCCGGGAAGCCCGTCGCGCCCGCCGGGTACGCCGAGGCCCGGGAGCTCTGGCACAACGCCCCCGTCGACGCCCTCTTCCCCCGCACCCTCGCCGGTCCCGGCGCCGGTCCCGGCTCCGCCGCCCGCACCTGGACCCGGATCGTGGTCGCCCCCGACGCCCCCTGTTCGCCCGCCGTCCTCGCCCGGGGCCTGCTCGCCACCGTCGAGCCGCTCGGCTGCGAGCGCGTCCTGCGCGCCACGTACACCGACGCCACCGCCAGCAGCGTGATCACCGTCGGCCTCGTCTTCACCCGCGCCGACGCCACCGCGCAGCGCGCCCTCGGCCAGGGCCTCCCCGCCCGCCTCGGCCAGGACGTCCCCCCGGCCCTGTCCGGCCCCTCCACCGTCGCCGCCCGCTTCGGCGACCGGCAGCGCGCGAGCTGGTGGGTGAGCGCCCCCGCGGACCTCCCCGTCGTCGTCACCGCCGTCTCCGGCTTCGCCGACGGCCGGACCGTCGACGCCCCCCAGCCCGCCGACCGGGCGACGGCCGGGGGCCGCACCGACGCCGTCGCCCAGTCCGGCCTCGGGCACGAGGCCAAGGGCATCACCGAGAGCCTGACGCGCCTGCTGCGCACGACCGCCGCCGAGGCGGCGAAGGAGAAGAAGGCCCGGTGAACCGTCCCGCCCGCCGACGGGCGCGCGGCGCCGCCGCCGTCCTGCTCGCCGCCGCCTTCTCCGTGCTGCCCGCCACCACCGCCCCCGCGCACGCCGACACCATCCGGGCCCGGCAGTGGGGCCTCGACACCCTCCGCACGGCCGAGGCGTGGCGCACCACCAGGGGCGGGGGCGTCACCGTCGCCGTCCTCGACACCGGCGTGGACGCCGACCACCCCGACCTCGCGGGGTCCGTCCTGCCCGGTCACGACCTCATCGGCTTCGGCGCCTCCCGGGGCGACCGCGCCTGGGCCCGGCACGGCACCGCCATGGCCGGGATCATCGCCGGGCACGGCCACGGACCCGGGGACCGGGACGGCGTCCTCGGCGTCGCCCCCGAGGCCGGGATCCTTCCCGTACGGGTCATCCTGGAGTCCTCCGACAAGGAGCGGGACAAGGCCCGCAAGAGCAGGGGCACCGCCCTCGCGGAAGGCATCCGCTGGGCCGCCGACCACGGCGCCGACGTCATCAACCTCTCCCTCGGCGACGACTCCGAGTCCGCCCACCCCGACGCGGGCGAGGACGCCGCCGTCCAGTACGCCCTGGCCAAGGGGGTCGCCGTCGTCGCCTCCGCGGGGAACGGCGGCGAGAAGGGCGACCACATCTCGTACCCCGCCGCCTACCCCGGCGTCATCGCCGTCACGGCCGTCGACCGCTGGGGCGCCCGCGCCCCCTTCTCCACCCGCCGCTGGTACGCCACCGTCAGCGCCCCCGGCGTGGACATCGTCATCGCCGACCCCGACCGCCGCTACTACGAGGGCTGGGGCACCAGCGCCGCCGCCGCGTTCGTCTCCGGGGCCGTCGCCCTCGTCCGGGCGGCCCACCCCGGCCTCACCCCGGCCCAGGTCAAACGCCTGCTCGCCGACACCGCCCGCGACAGGCCGAAGGACGGCCGCAGCGACGACAAGGGGTACGGGACGGTCGACCCGGCCGCGGCGATCGAGGCGGGCGCCCGACTGAAGGGCGGCGACCCGAAGAACACCACCACCGGGTACCGGGGCCGCCACTTCGGGCCCGGTCCCGTGGCCCCCGCCGAGGAGGCCCGCCCCTTCGGGCTGCTCGCCCCCCTCCTCGGCGGCCTCGGCGCGCTGCTGCTCCTCACCGCCGTGGCGCTCCGGCGCGCCCACCGCCCCGGCTGACGCCCGCCCCGACGGAACCGCCCCACCGCGCCGGCCGGAACCCGGCGGACCGCGCGCCGCCGCCCGGCGGTTAGGCTCGGGGCGTGGCGCTCAAGAACATCCCGGACCCCGGTTTCTCCGAAGACGACGGCACGGCCGACCCGCGGCTCGCCGCGGCCCTCGCGGCCTGGGCGGAGGACAGGACCGCCCACGGGCCGGTCCTCGACGCCCTGCGCGAAGCGCGGCTGCTCGTCCCCGTGGTCGCCGTCCTCGGCGAGGTCGAGACCGACGAGAACGGCCTGCGCCGCGAGAAGACCAGCGACATGGCGGTCCCCACCCTCACGGCCGGCGACCGGCGGGCCCTGCCCGCCTTCACCTCCACCGCCTCGCTCGCCCTCTGGGACCCGGAGGCCCGGCCCGTCGCCGTCCCACTGCACCAGGCGCTCCAGGCCGTCGCCCACGAGAAGGCGGACACGCTCGTCCTCGACCTCGCGGGTCCCGTGCCGTACCAGGTCACCGGGCCGGCCCTGCTCGCGCTCGCCGAGGGCCGCGCCGGCGCCGACCCGCTCGACGACCCCGCCGTACGGGAGGCGGTCCGGGCCGCCGTCGCCGCCGAGCCCGCCGTCCTCCGCGCCCACCTGGGGCCCGGCGCCGCCGACGGCACCCTCGCCCTGGTCCTCGCCAGGGACGCCGCCCCGGCGGAGGCCGCCCGGCGCGTGGCGCGCGCCCTGGCGGCCGACGAAACGCTGAGGGCCCGCCTGGTGCGGGGCCTCGACCTGGCGTTCCTGCCGGCCTCGGCCACGCCCCCGGGCGAGCCCTTCTACGTAAGAAGCTGAGGGAAGACCTAGCCGTACACCGGCCCCGTGTACTTCTCGCCCGGCCCCTGACCCGGCTCGTCCGGGATCAGGGACGCCTCGCGGAAGGCGAGCTGGAGGGACTTCAGGCCGTCCCGCAGGGGCGCGGCGTGGAAGGAGGAGACCTCGGTCGCGCCGGCGTCCAGCAGCCCCGCGAGGGCGTGCACCAGCTTGCGCGCCTCGTCGAGGTCCTTGTGCTTCTCGCCCTCCTCGGTCAGCCCGAGCTTCACGGCGGCGGCGCTCATCAGGTTGACGGCGACGGTCACGATGACCTCGACCGCCGGGACCTCCGCGATGTCACGGGTCATGGCGTCGAAGTCGGGGGAGTCCGGGTTCTCGTTCCGGGGCGTCTCGCTCATGCCCCCTACGATATGCCGCCGCCGGTTGGTGGAGACCGGCGGGTCCTGCTAACCTTGTGTAACGACCGGCTGGACACCTGTGTGTCCGGCCCACAAGTGGAGGCTCCGTACTCCCACCTGACCACCTTCGCGGGTGGCGGGTCACCGGTCAGGTGGCGCCCATCGTTCCGTACGGACGATGGAGCCGCCCGATGTGCGCCCCGCGGTTGACCGCGGCGGTGTTCCGGTATTTTCCTGGAGCCCCGCCTGTGTCCCGTCCGGGGCATTTTTCATGTGCCGGCTCGGTTGGTCTCAGAAACAGACGTTGCGCGTCCGTCCGCCAGGCGGTCGCGTGGTGCTACCGAGGAGGATCCATCAGCGCCGAGCCCCGCATCAACGACAGGATTCGCGTTCCCGAGGTGCGACTTGTCGGACCCAGCGGCGAGCAGGTCGGGATTGTTCCGCTTGCCAAGGCCCTGGAGCTCGCACAGGAGTACGACCTCGACCTGGTCGAGGTCGCGGCGAACGCCCGTCCGCCCGTGTGCAAGCTCATGGACTACGGGAAGTTCAAGTACGAGTCGGCCATGAAGGCCCGTGAGGCGCGCAAGAACCAGGCGCACACGGTCATCAAGGAGATGAAGCTCCGGCCGAAGATCGACCCGCACGACTACGACACCAAGAAGGGTCACGTCGTCCGGTTCCTCAAGCAGGGCGACAAGGTCAAGATCACGATCATGTTCCGTGGTCGTGAGCAGTCCCGTCCCGAGCTTGGATTCCGGCTGCTGCAGCGGCTGGCGTCGGACGTCGAGGAGCTTGGCTTCATCGAGTCCAACCCGAAGCAGGACGGCCGGAACATGATCATGGTTCTCGGCCCGCACAAGAAGAAGACCGAGGCCATGGCCGAGGCGCGTGAGGCCCAGGCCGCACGCAAGGCCGAGCGCCAGGGCGTCACCTCCGAGGAGACGTCCGAGGCCCCGGCCGCCGAGACCCCGGCCCCCGAGGCTTCGGCCGACGCTCCGGCCGAGACCCCCGAGGCGTGACCCGGCGGGCTGCCACCCAGGCAGCCCCGGGCCCCGCCCGGAACCACCAGACGAAGAACTGACGCTCCCGGATGTCCGGTGCCCGCACCGGGGGAGCGCCACTGACGAGGAGAGAACGGCGCCATGCCGAAGAACAAGACGCACTCCGGTGCCAAGAAGCGCTTCAAGGTCACCGGCTCCGGCAAGATCCTGCGGGAGCGCGCCGGCAAGCGCCACCTGCTCGAGCACAAGTCGTCCAAGCTGACGCGTCGCCTCACGGGCAACGCCGAGATGGCCCCGGGTGACGCCGCCAAGATCAAGAAGATGCTGGGCATCTGATCTGATCTCCCGCCCTCGGCGACGAGGGCATCCGGCCGAGTCCGGGTTCCATCCGTTTTCCGGGTCGTGTGAGGACCACCACGACCCCGCTACAAGGAGTAAAACAAGTGGCACGCGTCAAGCGGGCAGTCAACGCCCACAAGAAGCGCCGGGCGATCCTCGAGCAGGCCTCGGGCTACCGCGGTCAGCGTTCGCGCCTGTACCGCAAGGCCAAGGAGCAGGTCACCCACTCGCTGGTCTACAACTACAACGACCGCAAGAAGCGCAAGGGCGACTTCCGTCAGCTGTGGATCCAGCGCATCAACGCCGCTGCCCGCCTGAACGGCATGACGTACAACCGCCTCATCCAGGGTCTGAAGGCCGCCAACGTCGAGGTGGACCGCAAGATCCTCGCCGAGCTGGCCGTCAACGACGCCAACGCGTTCGCCGCGCTGGTCGAGGTCGCGCAGAAGGCCCTCCCGGCCGACGTCAACGCCCCGAAGGCCGCCGCCTGATCTTCCAGGCCGCAGTACCTCCGCCCGGACCCGCAGACGCCCACGCGCCTGCGGGTCCGGGCGCGTCGGCCCCCGAGACGCCCGGACCGCGCGGCCCCGCCCCGCACCGGAGCACGCCGCACCCCGGACCCCGCAGCCCCCGGCCCCGAAGAGAGAACCCCCGCACGCCATGGTCACCCCCGAGCTGATCTCCCCGCGTTCCCCGCGCGTCGTCGCCGCCCGGCGGCTCGCCAAGCGCGCCTTCCGGGGCAAGGACCGCCTCTTCATCGCCGAGGGACCGCAGGCCGTCCGCGAGGCCGTCGACCACCGGGGCCCCGGCGGGGAACCCACCCTGGTCGAGCTGTTCACCACCGTCGAGGCCGCCGGACGCCACGCCGCCATCGTCGACGCGGCCCGCGCCGCCGGAGCCCGCGTCCACCACGCCTCCGACGCCGTCCTCGCCGAGGTCTCCCAGACCGTCACCCCGCAGGGGCTCGTCGGCGTCTGCCGCTTCCTCGACTCGCCGTTCGAGGAGATCGTCGCCGTCCGGCCCCGGCTGGTCGCCGTCCTCGCCCACGTGCGCGACCCCGGGAACGCCGGCACCGTGCTGCGCTGCGCCGACGCGGCCGGCGCCGACGCCGTCGTCCTCACCGACGCCTCCGTGGACCTGTACAACCCCAAGTCCGTGCGCGCCTCCGTCGGCTCCCTCTTCCACCTGCCGGTGGCCGTCGGGGTCCCCGTCGAACAGGCCGTCGCCGGACTCCGGGGCGCGGGCGTGCGCGTCCTCGCCGCCGACGGGGCCGGACAGGACGACCTGGACGCCGAGCTGGACGCGGGCACCATGGGCGGGCCGACCGCCTGGATCTTCGGGAACGAGGCGTGGGGACTGCCCGAGGAGACCCGGGCCCTCGCCGACGCCGTCGTCCGCGTCCCGATCCACGGCAAGGCCGAGAGCCTCAACCTCGCCACCGCCGCCGCCGTCTGCCTGTACGCCTCCGCGCGCGCCCAGCGCCCCCGCGCCTCCGCCTGAACGGACCGGAGGGGGCCGCTCCGCCCCCGCCGCCCAGTAGAGTGACGCACTCGGGGCCCACTTGCGCCGCGCGGAGAGGCGGGGAACGGGGATGACGGTCGGTACGGACACTCCCGCACAGGCACGGAGCGCCGGTCCGCGCGCCCGGGAAGGGGAGGAGGCCGGCGGCTTCCCCGGCATCCACCCCGACGACCTGCCCGACGGCCTCGTCGTCGCCGACGAGACCGGCCGCGTCGTCTGCTTCAACGCCGCCGCCGCCCGCGTCACCGCCGTCCCCGCCGACCGGGCCCTCGGCCTCCCACTGGACCGGGCGCTGCCCCTGGAGGACCTCAAGGGACGCCGCTGGTGGGCGCTGACCGACCCGTACGGCGGGCTCGCCACCCGCAGCGGCCAGCCCGAACGCAACCTGCTCCTCCCCGGCGGCCGCGAGGTCCTGGTCTCCGCCCGGTACGTCCGCGAGCACCCCACCGGGCCGGTCCGGCGGGTCGTCGTCTCCCTGCGCGGCACCGAGGCGCGCCGGCGCACCGAACGCAGCCACGCCGAGCTCATCGCCACCGTCGCCCACGAGCTGCGCTCCCCGCTCACCTCCGTCAAGGGCTTCACCGCCACCCTCCTGCGGAAGTGGGAACGCTTCACCGACGAGCAGAAGCGGCTGATGCTGGAGACCGTCGACGCCGACGCCGGCCGCATCAAACGGCTCATCGCGGAACTCCTCGACATCTCCCGCATCGACTCCGGCCGGCTGGAGGTCCGCCGCCAGCCCGTCGACATCGCGGCGGCGGTCGGCCGGCACGTCCATGCCCACACCGCCGGCGGCCAGTCCCCGGACCGCTTCTTCGTACGGATCAGGCCCCAGCTGCCGCCGCTCTGGGCCGACCCCGACAAGATCGACCAGATCCTCGGCAACCTCCTCGAAAATGCCGTGCGCCACGGAGAGGGAACCGTCACCATCGAGGTGGCACCCACCACGACGGACGACGGCGGAGAAGAGGGGACGGAGGTCACCGTGAGCGACGAGGGCCCCGGCATCCCCGAAGAGTCGATGAACCGCGTCTTCACCCGCTTCTGGCGGGGCAGCAAGCGCGGCGGCACCGGCCTCGGCCTCTACATCGTCAAGGGCGTGGTCGAGGCCCACGGCGGCACCATCACCGTCGGACGGGGCCCCCGCGGCGGTGCCGAGTTCCGATTTATCCTGCCCGTCGGCACCCCGGCCCACCTCCTCTGAGGTCTCGCCCGCCGAGACCGAGGACGAACAGGAGCCGCCCGGTCCGCCCACGGGCTCATGCGCGTTCCCCCGCCCCGTTAGACTCGACCTTTGGCACGTTTGCGCCCTTGACGTCGAGCGGGGCCGCCCAGCCAAGCCAACGGAAGCACGGGAAGAGATGTCCGCACCCAATAAGTCGTACGACCCGGTCGAGGTCGAGGCGCTGAAACCGGAAGAGATCGAGCGCATGCGGGACGAGGCGCTCGCCGCCTTCGCCGCCGCGGGCGACCTCGACGCGCTCGCGCAGGCGAAGACCGCGCACACCGGTGGCACCTCACCGCTGGCGCTCGCCAACCGGGAGATCGGCGCCCTGCCCCCGCAGGCCAAGGCCGCCGCCGGAAAGCTCGTGGGCCAGGCCCGCGGCGCCGTCTCCAAGGCGCTCGCCGCCCGCCAGGCCGAGCTGGAGGCCGAGCGCGACGCCCGTGTCCTCGTGGAGGAGGCCGTCGACGTCACCCTGCCGTACGACCGCGTCCCGGCCGGCGCCCGCCACCCGCTGACCACCCTCATGGAGCGCGTCTCCGACGTCTTCGTCTCCATGGGGTACGAGGTCGCCGAAGGCCCCGAGGTCGAGGCGGAGTGGTTCAACTTCGACGCCCTCAACTTCCTCCCGGACCACCCGGCGCGCCAGACGCAGGACACCTTCTTCGTCCGGGGGACCTCCCCCGAGGGGAAGGCCACCACCGGCGACGAGTCCGGCGTCGTCCTGCGCACCCACACCTCCCCGGTGCAGGCCCGCACGCTCGTCGACCGGGAGCCCCCGGTCTACGTCGTGTGCCCCGGCCGCGTCTACCGCACCGACGAGCTCGACGCCACGCACACCCCCGTCTTCCACCAGATCGAGCTGCTCGCCGTGGACGAGGGGCTCACCATGGCCGACCTCAAGGGCACCCTCGACCACATGGTCCAGGCGCTCTTCGGTTCGGACATGAAGACCCGGCTGCGCCCGAACTACTTCCCGTTCACCGAGCCGTCCGCCGAGATGGACATGCTCTGCTACGTCTGCCGCGGCGAGTCCGTCGGCAACCCGGACCGCCCCTGCCGCACCTGCGGCAGCGAGGGCTGGATCGAGCTCGGCGGCTGCGGCATGGTCAACCCGAAGGTGCTCGTCGCCTGCGGTGTGGACCCCGAGAAGTACAGCGGATTCGCCTTCGGGTTCGGCATCGAACGGATGCTGATGTTCCGCCACAACGTCGAAGACATGCGAGACATGGTCGAGGGTGACGTCCGGTTCACCCGGCCGTTCGGGATGGAGATCTGATGCGGGTCCCGCTTTCTTGGCTGCGGGAGTACGTCGACCTGCCGGCGACGGAGACCGGCCGGGACGTCCAGGCCAAGCTCATCTCGGCAGGACTGGAGGTCGAGACCGTCGAGCGGCTCGGCACCGGTCTGTCCGGCCCCCTGGTGGTCGGCAAGGTGCTCACCATCGAGGAGCTGACGGAGTTCAAGAAGCCCATCCGCTTCTGCACCGTCGACGTCGGCGACGCCAACGGCACCGGCGAGCCCCAGGAGATCATCTGTGGCGCGCGGAACTTCGCCGAGGGCGACAAGGTCGTCGTGGCCCTGCCCGGCGCCGTCCTCCCCGGTGACTTCCGGATCGCCGAGCGCAAGACGTACGGCCGCGTCTCCCGGGGCATGATCTGCTCCGGCGACGAACTCGGCATGGGCGACGACGGCTCGCACGGCATCATCGTGCTGCCCCCGGAGCACGAGGTCGGCACCGACGCCACGGTCCTCCTCGAACTGTTCGACGAAGTCCTCGACATCGCCGTCACCCCGGACCGCGGCTACTGCCTCTCGATGCGCGGCGTCGCCCGCGAGGCGGCCACCGCCTACGGGCTGCCGCTGCGCGACCCGGCGCTGCTCGACGTGCCCGTGCCCAACGCGTACGGCTACCCGGTCCGGATCGCCGACCCCTTCGGCTGCGACCGCTTCACCGCGCGCACCGTCGTCGGCGTGGCGCCCGAGGCCCGCACCCCGATCTGGATGCAGCGCCGGCTGCAGAAGGCCGGCATGCGGTCCGTCTCGCTCGCCGTCGACATCACCAACTACGTGATGCTGGAGCTGGGCACCCCGCTCCACGCCTACGACCGCACCCGGCTCAACGGTCCCATCGGGGTCCGCCGCGCCGAGCCCGGCGAGACCATCACCACCCTCGACGGCACCAAGCGCGTCCTCGACCCCGAGGACCTGCTGATCACGGACGACAGCGGCCCCATCGCCCTCGCCGGTGTCATGGGCGGCGCCCACACCGAGATCGCCGACCCGGAGACCGACCCCGAGACCGGGATCGTCACCGGCACCACCGAGATCGTCATCGAGGCCGCACACTTCGACGCGATCACGATCGCCCGCACCTCCCGCCGCCACAAGCTCTCCACCGAGGGCTCCAAGCGCTGGGAGCGGGGCGTCGACCCCAAGGCGCCCAGCGCCGCGGCCCAGCGCTGCGTCGACCTGCTGGTGCTGCTCGGGGGCGGCACCGCCGAGGCCGGCGTCACCGAGGTCTCCGCCCCGTCCGCGCCGCGCACCATCACCATGCCGGCGAACCACCCGGACAAGGTCGCGGGCATGGAGTACGGCCGCGAGACCGTCGTCCGCCGCCTCCAGGAGGTCGGCTGCGACGTCTACGGCCAGGACGAGCTCGTCGTCACGGTGCCCTCGTGGCGCCCCGACCTCACCGCGCCGAACGACCTCGCCGAAGAGGTCATCCGCCTGGAGGGCTACGAGAACCTGCCCTCCACGCTGCCCAGGCCGCCGGCCGGCCGCGGGCTCACCGAGCGCCAGCGCGCCCACCGCCGCGTGGGCCGTGCCCTGGCCGGCGCCGGTTACGTCGAGGTCCTGAACTACCCGTTCATCGGCGAGCAGGCCCTCGACGACCTCGGCCTCGACGCGGACGACGCCCGGCGCCGGCTCGTGAGGCTGGCCAACCCGCTCTCGGACGAGGAGCCCGCGCTCCGCACGACGCTGCTCCCGGGCCTGCTCGGCACGCTGCGCCGCAACGACAGCCGCGGCGGCCACGACCTGGCCCTCTTCGAGACCGGTCTGGTCTTCCGGCCCGAGGGGGAGCCCGGCATCGCCGTCCGGCTGCCCGTCGACCGGCGTCCCACGGACGAGGAGATCGCCGGGATCGACGCCGTGCTGCCCGCGCAGCCCCGTCACGCCGCCGTCGTCCTCGCCGGCACGCGCGAGCAGGCCGGCTGGTGGGGCAAGGGCCGTCCGTCCGACTGGGCGGACGCGATCGAGGCCGGCCGGACCGTGGCCGCCGCGGCCGGGGCCGAGCTGATCATCGGCGCGGACCAGCACGCCCCGTGGCACCCGGGCCGCTGTGCCGCGTTCCACGTCGAGGTGGACGGCGAGAAGGTCCTCGTCGGCCATGCCGGCGAGCTCCACCCCCGCGTGGTGAAGGCGTTCGGCCTCCCGGCCCGCAGCTGCGCGATGGAGATCGACCTGGACCTCCTGGAGAAGGCGAACGGGGGCCCCGTGAAGGCTCCCCGGATCTCCTCCTTCCCGGTCGCCACCCAGGACGTCGCCCTGGTCGTCGGCGCCGGCGTCCCGGCCGCCGAGGTCGAGGCCGCCCTGCGCGAGGGCGCGGGCGAACTCCTGGAGTCCGTCCGGCTGTTCGACGTCTACACCGGCGACCAGCTCGGCGAGGGCACCAAGTCCCTGGCGTACGCCCTGAGGTTCCGTGCCCCGGACCGCACCCTGACGGTCGACGAGGCGTCCGCGGCCCGCGACGCGGCCGTCGCCCTGGCGTCCGAGCGCACGGGCGCCGTCCTGCGCGGCGCCTGAGGTTCCGCGCGGAAGAACGCGAAAGAACACCGAACAACACCGAAGAACACGGAGGGCCGCCCCGGGATTTCCCGGGGCGGCCCTCCGCCTTTCTCCGGAACCACGGACATCCGCCGCGTAAGAGCGGCGCTCCCGCCCGGCCCCCTCCTCCCGCCGTTGAGCGGAGGGGACCGGGACCGGCGCCGCCCGTCCCGCCACGGAGTGCCGGGCAGGTCGGCGGGGCGGGCGGCACGGTCCGGACCGCCGCACTGTACGAGGGGGAGCCCGGCGGACCGGTCGTCGCCTTGCGGCGAGGAACACAGTCAACCGGGGTCGGGACGGGCGCGGCAGAGCGCGCGGGGCGGGAGGAGGGGTGCTCCGTTCACACCCCGTGCGAAACCGCCCCGTAGGGGTCCGCCCCGGACGGGACGGACCCCTACGGGGTCATTCCTCGCCACTCCGCCCCGTACGAAATCGGCCACCGCTACGCTGGGTTCACCGAGCGACCGGAGCGGCCATGCAGCCCAACACCCTGCTCGACGCCCTGCTCGACGAAGCGGGCGTCTCGCACGCCGGCCTCGCCGCCCGGGTGAACCGGGCCGGCCGGGCCAGGGGCCTCACCCTGCGCTACGAACACACCGCCGTGGCCCGCTGGTTGAAGGGGCAGCGGCCGCGCGGCCAGGTGCCGGACCTGATCTGCGAGGTGCTCGCCGCGCGGCTGCGCCGGCAGGTGACCCTGGACGACATCGGCCTCGGGGTGCCGCACGGGCCGGCGACGGCACCCGGTTCACCGCTCCCCGGCTTCGTGGAGAGGGCGGCCGCCCTCTGGCGCTCCGACGAACAGCGGCGGCCGCACATCGTCACCGCGCCGGTCCTGACCGGCACTCCGGCGGTGATGCCCGTGTGGGAGTGGGAGAACCCCCCGGAGGACGCGGACGTCTCCCGCACCGGCCGGACCGTGGTCTCCGCCGCCGACATCGACGTGCTGACCGCCGCCAGGGTCCACTACGAGCAGATGTACCGCAAGGCCGGGGGCGTCGCGACCCGGGCCCGGATCGTCGGCTTCCTCACCACCGGGACGGCGCCCCTGCTCCGGGGCGCGTACGGCGACGCCCTCGGGCGCCGGTTGCACCGCGCCACCGGCGGGCTCGTGGCGGTGGCCGGGATCTGCGCCTACGACGCGGACGCGCACGGTCTGGCCCAGCACTACTTCCACCAGGCCCTGCGGCTCGCGAAGGCGAGCGGGGACCGGGGGCTCGGCGGGTACGTGATCGCGCTCCTCGTCAACCAGTCGCTGTGCCTGGGGGAGTACCGGCAGGCCGTGGCGTTCGCGGAGGCGGCGCTGCGGGCGGCGGGACGGCGGATCACCCCGGCGCTCACCGCCGACCTGACGGCGATGCAGGCGAAGGCGTACGCACGCCTGGGGGACGGCGCGGCCGCGCTGGCCTGCGTCCGGCGGGCCGAGACGGCGGCCGGGCGGATCCGTCCGGGCGAGGAGCCCGCCGAGACGGGGTACGTGCAACCGGGGTTCGTCGACGTGCAGGTCGCCGAGGCCCTCCTCTGCCTGGGCGACCTCCCGGCCGCCCACGAGCACGCCGCCGCGTCGGTCGCGGCGCCCTCGCACGACCGGGGCCGGGTGCACCGGCTCGCCGTCCTGTGCCGGGTCGAGCTGCGGCGGGGCGAGGCCGACGGGGCGGCGCGCACGGCGGTGGAGATGACGGAGCGGGCGCGCGGGACGGAGTCGCGACGGCTGCGGGACCGGCTGCGGCAGGTGCGGGAGCACCTGCTCACGAGCGGCGCGGCGGACGCCCGGGAGGCGGCCGCGCTCATCGACGGGGCGCTGCGCGTCCCCCTGTGATCCTCCCCGCCGCGACGGCACCACCGCACGGGCGCCCGCCGCCCGTCCCTCCCGGGACCCCGAGACGTGCCGGACGGCCCGTACCTGTGCGGGTGTACGGGCCGTCCGGGTGGTGCGGAGAGTGGTCCTGGGTGACCCGTAGGGGTCAGGCGTACGGGTAGAAGCCCCAGCCCGTCTTCCGGCCGAGCCGGCCCGCGTCCACCATGCGCTGGAGCAGCGGGGGAGCGGCGTACAGCGGCTCCTTGAACTCCGTGTACATCGAGTCGGCGATCGAGGCGATGGTGTCCAGGCCGATGAGGTCGGACAGCTTCAGCGGGCCCATCGGGTGGGCGCAGCCGAACTCCATGCCGTTGTCGATGTCCTCGCGGCTCGCGATGCCCGACTCGAACATCCGGATCGCGGAGAGCAGGTACGGCACGAGCAGCGCGTTCACCACGAAGCCCGAACGGTCCTGGGCGCGGATGGCGTGCTTGCCGAGCGTCTTCTCGGCGAAGACCTGGGCCCGGCTGATCGTGCCCTCGGAGGTGGTGAGGGCCGGGATCAGCTCGACGAGCTTCTGCACCGGGGCCGGGTTGAAGAAGTGGATGCCGATGACCTGGTCGGGGCGGGAGGTCGCCACGGCCAGCTTCACCAGCGGGATGGAGGAGGTGTTCGAGGCCAGGATGGCGTCCGGCCGGACGACCACCTGGTCGAGGACCTGGAAGATCTCGGTCTTGACCTGCTCGTTCTCCACGACCGCCTCGATGACGAGGTCGCGGTCGGCGAACTCGCCCAGGTCGGTGGTGAAACTGAGGCGCGCGAGCGCCGCGTCCCGCTCCTCCTCGCTGATCTTGCCGCGTTCGGCGGCCTTCGCCAGCGAGTTGTAGAGCCGCGTGCGGCCGATCTCCAGCGCCTCGCCGGTGGTCTCGGCGACCTTCACCTCAAGACCGCTCCGGGCACACACCTCCGCGATGCCCGCGCCCATCTGACCGCAGCCCACCACTCCGACGCGCTCAATGTCGGCCATGGAGTCCGTCACCTCGTGCCTTTCGCTCTCTGCTGGCGGCGGGCCCGTGTGTTTCCGCGCGTCCGCCTCGACCCCACGACGTTACCGCTCATTAACCGATGATCGATCGCCCAGGGTGGGCATGCTGTCCCGGTGGGTGTGACGTATCCGACAGAGGAGGGGAACAAATGACGCTTATCGGCAGAAGAAGGTTCGTGACCGGAGCCGCCGGGACGGCGCTCGCCGTGACGGGAACGACAGGCGCGACGGTGCGGGGAGCGGCTTCCGGAACGGCCCGGGAAGCCGTGGGGGCGGGCGCGCTGCCCGAAGTGCGGAGCCCGGCGCGGGGCGGGCCGGGCCGCCGCCGCGCGGAGTTCCGCGGCATGTGGCTGGCGACGGTGGCGAACCTGGACTGGCCCTCGAAGCCGGGCCTGACCGCCGAGCAGCAGCGCGCCGAACTCCTCGCCCACCTCGACACGGCGGTCGAACGCCGCCTCAACGTGGTGGTCCTCCAGGTCCGGCCGTCCGCCGACGCCCTGTGGCCCTCGCCCTACGAACCCTGGTCGGCGTGCCTCACCGGGACCCAGGGCCGCGCCCCCGGCTGGGACCCCCTCGGCACGGCCGTCGCCGAGGCCCACGCGCGGGGCCTCCAGCTGCACGCCTGGTTCAACCCGTACCGGGTGGCGAGCCACACCGACCCGGCCCGGCTCGTCGCCTCCCATCCGGCGCGGCTCCACCCGGAGTGGGTGCTGCCCTACGGCGGGAAGCTCTACTACAACCCGGGGCTGCCGGAGGTCCGGCGCTTCGTGCAGGACGCCATGCTGGACGCGGTGCGCCGCTACGACATCGACGCCGTGCACTGGGACGACTACTTCTATCCGTATCCGGTCGCCGGGCAGGTCTTCGCCGACGACGAGGCGTACGCGCGGTACGGCGGCGGCTTCCCCGACCGGGCGTCCTGGCGGCGGCACAACACCGACCTGCTGGTCTCCGAGATGTCCGCCCGGATCAAGGAGACCGGGCGGGACGTGGCCTTCGGGGTGAGTCCGTTCGGGGTCTGGCGCAACGCCGGCACCGATCCGGAGGGCTCGGACACCAACGCGGGCGTCCAGACGTACGACGACCTGTACGCCGACACCCGCACCTGGGTCCGGGAGGGGTGGATCGACCACATCGTGCCGCAGCTGTACTGGCACATCGGCCTGGCCCCGGCCGACTACGCCAAGCTGGTGCCCTGGTGGGACGAGGTGGTGCGCGGCACGGGCGTCGGCCTCTACATCGGCGAGGCGCTCTACAAGGCGGGCGACCCGGCCCAGCCCGCCGCCTGGCAGGACCCCGGGGAACTCTCGCGCCACCTGGAGCTGGCCAAGCGGTACCCCGGGGTCGGCGGCCACTGCTTCTTCTCGGCGAAGGCGGTGGCGAAGGACCGGATCGGGGCGATGACCGCCGTGGTGGCCGACCACTACCCGACCAGGGTCCGCCCGCCGGGATAGCTCCCGCCGGGGCGGTCTCCGGCGGAACGGTCTCCGGCGGGCCCGCCCGCCGGGGCCGTGGGGGAACGACCCCCGCCGGGGCCGTCCCGGGGCGGCCCCGGCCTCAGCCGGTCCCCGCCCCCGCGTCGTGGCGTACGACGGTGTCGGGGCCCGGTGACACCAGGGCCTCGTGTCCGTCGTCGAACCTCACGCGGTACGGGGGAGCGCCGTCCTCCCCCAGGACCTGCAGGACCTCGGCCGTACGGTCGTCGTGACCCACGGTCCGGCCGTGCACCAGCAGTGTGTCGCCCACGCTCGCCTGCATCGGAGTGACCTCCTCGCGGCCGATCCGGTTCCGCCCTCCTCGGGGCCTCCGTCTTCCATGGTGACCCCGGACGCCCGGTTCCGTCGCGCCGGCCCGCCTGCTCGCCGTCGCACCGGTCCGCCGTCGCGGCGGAACCCGGGTCAGGACCTCGTCCGCTGCGTGACGGCGATGCAGACCAGGACCCCGACGGCCGCGACGGGGGCGGCCAGGGGAAGGGTCTCGCCGAGCAGGAACACCGACCAGAAGAGGGTGAGGAGCGGCTGGGCGAGCTGGAGCTGGCTGGCCTTCGGGATGCCGATCGTGGCCATGCCCCGGTACCAGACGTACAGGCCGAAGAAGGTCGAACCGGCGGCGACCCACACCAGGCCGAGGACGCCGTGGACGCTCGGCCGGACCGGCTCCACGGAGAGCGTGACCGCCGAGGCGACCAGCATCGGCGGCAGGCAGAGGACCAGGGCCCAGCCGATGACCTGCCAGCCCGGCATCAGGGCGGCGAGCCGGCCGCCCTCGGTGTAGCCGGCCGCGCACACGAGCAGCGCCCCGAAGAGGTACAGGTCGCCCCTGGAGACCGCCCCGCCGCTCTGCTGGAACGTGAAGCCGAGCACCACCGCGGCGCCGGCGACGGCCGCGGCCCAGAAGGCGCGGGAGGGGCGCCGCCCCGTCCGCAGGGCGGCGAGGGCCGCCGTGGTGAGCGGCAGGAGGCCCACCACCACGGCGGCGTGGGAGGTGGTGGAGGTCCGCAGGGCCAGGGTGGTCAGGAGCGGGAAGCCGACGACGACCCCGCCGGCGACCACCGCGAGCCCCGCCCAGTGGCGCCGCTCCGGCGGGGGCACCCGGCCGGCGAGCAGGAAGACGCCGGCGACGAGCGCGGCGAGGGTGGAGCGCACGGCCACCAGGGACCAGGGGCCGAAGCTCTCCAGGCCCCAGACGGTCGACGGGAAGGTGAGCGAGAACGCGACCACGCCGAGTCCGGCGAGCAGGGTGCCCCGGACCCGGGAGTCGGGGGCGGGCCGGGAGGGCAGGGACCGTCCGGCCGCGGCCGGACCGGCGTCGGCGCCTGCCCCGGCTCCACCGGGCGCGGACCGACCGGCCCCGCTCCCGGGGCGGAGGGAGCCGGCGACCGCGGGCCCGCCGGTGGCCGCGGGCCGCCCGGTGCCGGACGCGGCCGGTCCGTCCGACCGGAGGGGCGGGCCCGTGACCGCTATCGTCGTGGTCTCGGTAGCGCTATCGTGTGCTCTCATGCATCAGCGTAGCAGCGTCAACGAACTGGCGAAATCCCTGCGAGCGGAGCTCAACCGCTACTCCCCGGGTGAGAAACTGCCATCGAGTCGCGCGCTCGTCGAGCACTACCGCGTCTCCCCGGTCACCGTCACCCGCGCCCTCTCCCAGCTCGCCGCCGAGGGGCTCGTCGTGACCCGTCCCGGCGCGGGCGCCTTCCGCGCCGAACCGCGCACCCCCGCCCCGGCCGTCGGGGACACCTCCTGGCAGGAGGTGTCCCTCAGTGCCGACACCGCCGCCGAGGCCGTCCCCCGGACCGTGGACGCCTCCGGCGTCCTCGTCACCCTCTCCGCGCCCCCGCCCGGGGTGATCGAGTTCAACGGCGGCTACCTCCACCCCTCCCTCCAGCCCGCGCAGGCCCTCGCCGCTGCCCTCGCCCGTGCCGGCCGCCGCCCCGGCGCCTGGGGCAGGCCGCCCACCGACGGCCTGCCGGAGCTGCGCGAGTGGTTCGCCCGCGAGATCGGCGGCAGCGTCACCGCCGCCGAGATCCTCGTCACCGCCGGGGGGCAGTCCGCGATCACCACCGCCCTGCGCGCCCTCGCCCCGCCCGGCGCCCCCGTCCTCGTGGAGTCGCCCACCTACCCGGGCATGCTCGCCGCCGCCCGCGCCGCCGGGCTGCGCCCCGTACCCGTCCCCGCCGACGCCGGGGGAGTCCGTCCCGAGCACCTCGAAGCCGCCTTCCGCGCGACCGGGGCCCGCGTCTTCGTCTGCCAGCCGCTCTTCCAGAACCCGACCGGGGCCGTCCTCGGCCCGGAACGGCGCCGGGAGGCCGTCCGCATCGCCCGCGCCGCCGGGGCCTTCGTCATCGAGGACGACTTCGCCCGCCGCCTCGTCCACGAGGACGCCCCGCCCCTGCCCGCCCCGCTCGCCGCCGAGGACCCGGACGGCGTCGTCGTCCACGTCTGCTCCCTCACCAAGCCCACCTCGCCCAGCCTCCGCGTCGGCGCCCTCGCCGCCCGCGGCCCCGTCCTGGAACGGCTGCGCGCCATCCAGGTCGTCGACAGCTTCTTCGTCCCCCGTCCGCTCCAGGAGGCCGCCCTCGAACTCGTCGGCTCCCCGGCCTGGCCCCGCCACCTCCGCGCCGTCTCCCGGGAGCTCAGGAGCCGCCGGGACGTCATGACCGGGGCCCTCGCCCGCCACCTCCCCGAACTCGTCCTGCCGCACGTCCCCTCCGGCGGCCACCACCTCTGGCTGCGTCTGCCCGACGCGCTGCCCGAGGCGTCCCTCCTCGCCGCCGCCCTGCGCGCCGGGGCCGCCGTCGCCCCCGGCCGCCCCTATTTCTGCGCGGAACCGCCCGCCGGGCACATCCGGCTGAGTTTCGCGGGTGTCGCGGGCCCCGCCGAGCTCGTGGAGGGGGTGGACCGCCTGCGCGCGGCGGTGGACGAGCTCGCCGGCCGCCCTCCGGCCCCGGGCCGCGCGAGGGGTTCGGCCGGCCCGGCGCCCGGCGAAACCGCCTGACAGGACCGCGCGTTCCTGGGAGCCTTCGTCCATGAGCGACACCCCCGCCCCGGAGCGCCCCGTCCCGCACGGGGCGTACGAGATATCGGCCGACCGCGCCCGGATCGACGCCGCCCGCGTCCACCACTGGCTCTCCACCGACTCGTACTGGGCCCGCGGCCGACCTCGGGAGAAGCAGGACCGGGCCGTCGCGGGCTCGCTCAACGTCGGCGCCTACCACCGGGGGACCGGCGAGATGGCCGCCTACGCGCGCGTCGTCACCGACTACGCCACCTTCGCCTGGCTCTGCGACGTCTACGTCGACCGCCCGGCCCGGGGCGCCGGCCTCGGCACCGCGCTCGTCACCGCCGTCCTGGACCTCCTGGAGCCGTACGGGCTGAGGCGCGTCATGCTCGCCACCGACGACGCGCACGGCGTCTACGAGAAGGTGGGTTTCACGCCACTGCGAAATCCGGACAAGCTGATGTCTCTCGGGCAGGGGTGAGCCGGGCCCCCGCGCCCTCCCGGAGCGATCCCTTGACCGGCGGCGCCGCCGGCCTCACGATCGCGGCCATGAGTCTTCGGGTGACGCTCGTCACAGCGGCGCGCAGCTCCTCCCTGCTCGCCGAACGGTTCGACGACGACCGGCCGTTGGACGAGACCGGCTGGTACGAGGTGCAGCAGGCCGCGCCCGCGCTCGTCCCGCTCGGCGCGGCCGAACTGCGCTACTGCTCCCCGACCCCGCGCAGCCGCGCCACCGGCACCGCCCTCGGCTACGCGCCCCTCGTCCAGCCCGCCCTGCGCGACTGCGACATGGGCCGCTGGCGCGGTCTCACCCTCGCCGAGGTCGCCGCCCTCGAACCGGCCGCCGTCGACGCCTGGCTCACCGACGCCCGCACCGCCCCGCACGGCGGCGAACCCCTTCTCGCCTTCATCGTCCGGATAGGGAACTGGCTCGACACCCGCCCCGCCGAGGACGGCGCCGTCGTCGCCGTCGCCGAGCCCTCCGTCGTACGGGCCGCCCTCGTGTACGCCCTGAAGGCGCCGCCCTCCGCGTACTGGAACGTGGAGGTCCGTCCCCTCTCCACCGTCACCCTGGCGGGCCGTCCCGGCCTCTGGCACCTCCGGCTCGACGCGGCCCTCCGCTGACCTCCGCCGTCCGGCCCCCGCGCCGCCTCCGCCCGGCGGCGGGGGCGAAGGGAGCGCCGGGCGGCGGGAGGAGCGCCGGCCCCCGACCGGCTAGCCTGAACCCACGATGAACCGTTTGAGCACGTCATGGGGCGCCTTCACGCTGACCCGCCATCCCGAGGACCCGCGCGACCCGCTGCGCGCCTGGGACGCGTCCGACGAGTACCTCCTGGGGCACCTGGCCGAGACCGGCACCGACCTCTCCGGCACGGTGGCCGTCCTCGGCGACCGCTGGGGAGCCCTCGTCACCGCCCTCCACGCCGCGGGACCCGGCGAACTCGTCCAGATCACCGACTCCCACCTCGGCGGACAGGCCACCCGGACCAACCTCGCGCGCGCCGGGGCCGCCCCGGACGCCGTCCGGCTGCTCACCACCCAGGACCCGCCGCCCGCGCGGATCGACGTGCTCCTCGTCCGCGTCCCCAAGAGCCTCGCGCTCCTGGAGGACCAGCTGCACCGGCTCGCGCCCGCCGTCCACGAGGGCACCGTGATCGTCGGCACCGGCATGGTCAAGGAGATCCACACCTCCACGCTCAAGCTCTTCGAGCGCCTCCTCGGTCCCACCCGCACCTCGCTCGCGGTGAAGAAGGCCCGGCTGATCCACACCACTCCCGGCCCCGCCGCCGCGCCGGGCCCGAACCCCTGGCCGTACCGGTACGCCCTCCCGGCGGACACCCCCGCGCCCGGCCTCCCCGGCCGGACCGTCGTCAACCACGCGGGCGTCTTCTGCGCCGACCGCCTCGACATCGGCACCCGTTTCCTCCTCGCCCACCTGCCCCGGGACCTCGGCCGGGCCCGGGTCGTGGACCTCGGCTGCGGCAACGGGGTGGTCGGCCTCGCCGTCGCCCTCGCCGAACCCGGCGCGGAACTGGTCTTCACCGACGAGTCGTACCAGGCCGTCGCCTCGGCCGAGGCGAACTTCCGGGCCCACGCGGGCGACGGGCGCACGGCCGAGTTCCTCGTCGGCGACGGCCTCGCGGACCTGCCCCCCGACTCGGTGGACCTGGTCCTCAACAACCCGCCGTTCCACAGCCACCAGGCCACCACCGACCGCACCGCCCGCCGCATGTTCGCGGACGCCCGGCGCGTCCTGCGTCCCGGCGGGGAACTGTGGGTCGTCGGCAACCGGCACCTCGGCCACCACGTCACCCTCCGCCGGATCTTCGGCAACAGCGAACTGGTCGCGAGCGACCCGAAGTTCGTGGTGCTGCGCGCGGTGCGCCGCTGAGCGTTCCGGCGCCTCCGCCGGGAACTCCCGACCACGGAGAGGGCCGGTCCGGCACCGTACGGTGCCGGACCGGCCCTCTCCGTGAAACGCGTCAGTCCGTGCCGAACTCCATCGCGGCCCGGTCGAGCAGCTCGTCGTCGCCCGAGGACTCGCCGCGGGAGGCGATGGCCTCGGCCCCGCCCTCCGGCATGCTCCCGATCAGCCCGGTCGCGGCGGCCTGGGCGGCGCCGATGGCCGGGTTGGCCGTACCGATCAGACCGAGGCCGGCGTACTGCTCCAGCTTGGCGCGCGAGTCGGCGATGTCGAGGTTCCGCATGGTGAGCTGGCCGATCCGGTCCGCCGGGCCGAAGGCCGAGTCCTCGGTGCGCTCCATGGAGAGCTTGTCCGGGTGGTAGCTGAACGCCGGACCCGTGGTGTCGAGGATCGAGTAGTCCTCGCCGCGCCGCAGCCGCAGCGTCACCTCGCCGGTGACGGCCGCGCCGACCCAGCGCTGGAGCGACTCGCGCACCATCAGGGCCTGCGGGTCCAGCCACCGGCCCTCGTACATGAGCCGGCCGAGCCGCCGCCCCTCGTTGTGGTACTGGGCGAGGGTGTCCTCGTTGTGGATCGCGTTGACCAGGCGCTCGTACGCGGCGTGCAGCAGCGCCATGCCGGGGGCCTCGTAGATGCCCCGGCTCTTGGCCTCGATGATCCGGTTCTCGATCTGGTCCGACATGCCCATGCCGTGACGGCCGCCGATGGCGTTGGCCTCCATCACCAGGTCGACGGGGGAGGAGAACTCCTTGCCGTTGACGGTGACCGGGCGGCCCTGGTCGAAGCCGATCGTCACGTCCTCGGCGGCGATCTCGACCGACGGGTCCCAGAACCGGACGCCCATGATCGGCTCCACGGTCTCGACGCCCGTGTCCAGGTGCTCCAGGGTCTTGGCCTCGTGGGTGGCGCCCCAGATGTTGGCGTCGGTGGAGTACGCCTTCTCCGTGCTGTCCCGGTAGGGGAGGTCGTGGGCGAGGAGCCACTCCGACATCTCCTTGCGGCCGCCGAGTTCGGTCACGAAGTCCGTGTCGAGCCACGGCTTGTAGATCCGCAGGTGGGGGTTGGCGAGCAGGCCGTAGCGGTAGAACCGCTCGATGTCGTTGCCCTTGAAGGTCGAGCCGTCGCCCCAGATCTGGACGTCGTCCTCCAGCATCGCCCGGACCAGGAGCGTGCCGGTGACGGCACGGCCCAGCGGCGTGGTGTTGAAGTAGGCGCGACCGCCCGACCGGATGTGGAACGCGCCGCAGGTGAGCGCGGCGAGGCCCTCCTCGACCAGTGCCGCCCGGCAGTCGACCAGGCGCGCGATCTCGGCACCGTAGGTCTTCGCGCGGCCGGGCACCGAGGCGATGTCGGGCTCGTCGTACTGGCCGATGTCGGCGGTGTAGGTGCAGGGGATGGCGCCCTTGTCGCGCATCCATGCGACCGCGACGGAGGTGTCGAGGCCGCCGGAGAAGGCGATGCCGACGCGCTCGCCGGCGGGCAGGGAGGTGAGGACCTTGGACATGGGAAGAGTATGCATCATCTCGCATGGTCATGCAAAGAGGGTGTCGCACCCCTCGTGCGCGGCCCGTCCCGGCCGCCCCTCCGCCGGCCCGGGAGGGCTCGTTGCATAAAACTGCGACGACACGTATAGTCATGCCATTCATGAGGAGGGTTTCGATGACGGTACGAGCAGCGGTGGCGGGTGCGAGCGGATACGCGGGCGGAGAGCTCCTGCGCCTGCTCCTGGCGCACCCCCACGTCGAGATCGGGACACTGACCGGCCACTCCCACGCCGGTCAGCGGCTCGGGGCGCTCCAGCCCCATCTGCTCCCGCTCGCCGACCGCGTCCTGGCGCCCACCACCGCCGAGGAACTGGCCGGGCACGACGTCGTCTTCCTCGCCCTGCCGCACGGCCGGTCCGCCGCCGTCGCCGAGCAGCTCGGCCCGGACGTCCTGGTCGTCGACATGGGCGCCGACTTCCGGCTGGACGACCCGGCCGACTGGGAGAAGTACTACGGCTCCCCGCACGCCGGGACCTGGCCCTACGGCCTCCCCGAACTCCCCGGTGCCCGCGCCGCCCTGGAAGGGACCAGGCGCGTCGCGGTGCCCGGCTGCTACCCCACCGCCGTGTCGCTCGCGCTCTTCCCCGCGTACGCCCACGGTCTCGCCGAACCCGAGGCCGTGATCGTCGCCGCCTCCGGGACCTCCGGCGCGGGCAAGGCGGCCAAGCCGCACCTCCTCGGCAGCGAGGTCATGGGCAGCATGTCCCCGTACGGGGTCGGCGGCGGCCACCGCCACACCCCCGAGATGATCCAGAACCTCAGCGGACCGGCGGGGGAGCGGGTCACCGTCTCCTTCACGCCCACCCTGGCCCCGATGCCCCGCGGCATCCTCGCCACCTGCACGGCCGCCGCGAAGCCCGGCGTCACCGCCGGGGCCGTACGGGCCGCGTACGAGAAGGCGTTCGCGGACGAGCCGTTCGTCCACCTGCTCCCCGAGGGGCAGTGGCCGGCCACGGCGTCCGTCCTCGGTTCCAACGCCGTCCAGGTGCAGGTCGCGTACGACGCCGCCGCGAACCGGATCATCGCGATCAGCGCCATCGACAACCTCACCAAGGGCACCGCCGGCGGCGCGGTGCAGAGCATGAACATCGCCCTCGGCCTCCCCGAGAGCGCAGGACTTTCCACGACCGGGGTCGCTCCGTGAGCGACGCGCGCGCGACCGCCGGTCCGCAGACGACGACGAAGCCCACATCCCCGTGCCGCGCGGGCGGAGACGGGGGCGCCTCCCGGGCGTCCGCTCCGGGAGAGAACGGAGAAGCACAGTGAGCGTCACCGCAGCGAAGGGATTCACGGCGGCCGGCATCGCCGCCGGGATCAAGCAGAACGGCAACCCGGACCTGGCCCTCGTGGTCAACACCGGGCCCCGCCGCGCCGCCGCGGGAGTCTTCACCTCCAACCGCGTCAAGGCCGCCCCCGTCGTCTGGTCGCAGCGGGTCCTCGCCGACGGCGAACTGACCGCCGTCGTCCTCAACTCCGGCGGCGCCAACGCCTGCACCGGCCCCCAGGGCTTCCAGGACACCCACGCCACCGCCGAGAAGGTCGCGGAGGTCCTCTCCGCGCGGGGAGAAGAGGTCGGCGCGGGCGAGGTCGCCGTCGCCTCCACCGGTCTCATCGGCGTCCCGCTCCCCATGGACAGGCTGCTCCCCGGCGTGGAGAAGGCCGCGGCCGAACTCTCCGAGCACGGCGGGGAGAAGGCCGCCATCGCCATCAAGACCACCGACACCGTCCACAAGACCGCCGTGGTGACGAAGGACGGCTGGACGGTCGGCGGCATGGCCAAGGGCGCCGGCATGCTCGCCCCGGGCCTCGCCACCATGCTCGTCGTCCTCACCACCGACGCCGACGTGGACGCCGAGGGCCTCGACGCCGCCCTCCGGGACGCCACCCGCGTCACCTTCGACCGGGTCGACTCCGACGGCTGCATGTCCACCAACGACACCGTCCTCCTGCTCGCCTCCGGTGCCTCCGGCGTCACCCCCGCCGGGGACGGGTTCGCCGAAGCGGTGCGGGCGGTCTGCGACGACCTCGCCCGCCAGCTCATCGGCGACGCCGAGGGCGCCAGCAAGGACATCCGGATCGAGGTGGTCAACGCCGCGACCGAGGACGACGCCGTCGAGGTGGGCCGCTCCATCGCCCGCAACAACCTCCTCAAGTGCGCCATCCACGGCGAGGACCCCAACTGGGGCCGGGTGCTCTCCGCCATCGGCACCACGGCCGCCGCCTTCGAGCCCGACGAACTCAACGTCGCCATCAACGGCGTCTGGGTCTGCAGGAACGGAGCCGTCGGCGAGGACCGCGACCTCGTCGACATGCGCTACCGGGAGGTCACGATCACCGCCGACCTCGCCGCCGGCTCCGAGTCCGCCGTCATCTGGGCCAACGACCTCACCGCGGACTACGTCCACGAGAACAGCGCGTACTCGTCGTGACCGGCGCCACGCGGAAGCACACCGCGCTCCCCAAGGCCCGGACCCTCATCGAGGCGCTGCCCTGGCTCACCCGCCACCACGGCAGGACCGTCGTCATCAAGTTCGGCGGCAACGCCATGGTCGACGAGGACCTGAAGGCCGCCTTCGCCCAGGACGTCGTCTTCCTGCGCCACGCCGGCCTCAAGCCGGTCGTGGTGCACGGCGGCGGCCCACAGATCAACGCGGCCCTCGACCGCCACGGTCTGGTCAGCGAGTTCAAGGCCGGCCTCCGGGTCACCACCCCCGAGGCGATGGACGTCGTACGGATGGTGCTCGCCGGACAGGTCCAGCGCGAACTCGTCGGGCTGCTCAACCAGCACGGCCCGTTCGCCGTCGGCATGACCGGCGAGGACGCCCGCACCATCACCGCCACCCAGCACCGGCCGCTCATCGGGGGCGAGCCGGTCGACATCGGCCGGGTCGGCGAGATCACCGCCATCGAGACCGGCGCCATCGAAGCCCTCCTGGAGGACGGCCGCATCCCGGTCGTCTCCTCCATCGCACGCTCCCAGGACGACGGACATGTCTACAACGTCAATGCTGATACGGCGGCTGCGGCACTCGCTGCGGCGCTGGGTGCCGAGACCCTGATGGTCCTGACCGACGTCGAGGGCCTCTACGAGGACTGGCCGAACAGCGACGAGGTCATCAGCCGGCTCACCGCGAGCCAGCTGGAGAAGCTGCTGCCCGAGCTCTCCAGCGGCATGGTTCCCAAGATGGAGGGCTGCCTGCACGCCGTACGGAACGGGGTCACCACGGCCCGCGTGATCGACGGCCGGGTCCCGCACTCGATCCTGCTGGAGATCTTCACCGACGAGGGCATCGGCACGATGGTCGTGCCGGACGGACAGGGGGACCGATGACCGGCAACACCGAGCTGACCCGGCGGTGGCGGGGCTCGCTCATGGACAACTACGGCACCCCCCGGCTGCCCCTCGTCCGCGGCGAGGGCGCCAGGGTGTGGGACGCCGACGGCAAGGAGTACCTGGACTTCGTCGGCGGCATCGCCGTCAACGCCCTGGGCCACGCCCATCCGGCGGTCGTCGAGGCCGTGTCGCGGCAGATCGCCTCCCTCGGCCACGTCTCCAACCTCTTCGTCGCCGAACCGCCCGTCGCCCTCGCCGAGCGGCTCCTGGACCTCTTCGGCAGGCCCGGCAGGGTCTTCTTCTGCAACTCGGGTGCCGAGGCCAACGAGGCCGCGTTCAAGATCGGCCGGCTCACCGGCCGCTCCCGCATGGTCGCCACCGACGGCGGCTTCCACGGCCGGACCATGGGCTCCCTGGCGCTCACCGGCCAGCCCGGCAAGCAGACGCCGTTCCTGCCGCTGCCCGGCGACGTCACCCACGTCCCGTACGGGGACGCGGAGGCGCTGCGGGCCGCGGTCACCGAGGACACCGCCCTCGTGATCATCGAGCCGATCCAGGGCGAGAACGGCGTCGTCGTCCCGCCCGCCGGCTACCTGAAGGCGGCCCGCGAGATCACCCGCGCCACCGGGACGCTGCTCGTCCTCGACGAGGTGCAGACCGGCGTCGGCCGGTGCGGCCACTGGTTCGAGCACCAGGCCCACGAGGGCGTGGAGCCCGACGTCGTGACCCTCGCCAAGGGTCTCGGCGGCGGCCTGCCGCTCGGCGCGACGGTCGCCTTCGGCGAGGCCGCGGAACTCTTCGCGCCCGGCCACCACGGCACCACCTTCGGCGGCAACCCGGTCGCCTGCGCCGCCGGACTCGCCGTCCTGGACGCCCTCGGCGCCGACGCGGCCCTCGACCACGTGAAGTCGGTGGAGGAGCGGCTGCGCCGGGGAATCGAGGCTCTGGGACATCCGCTGGTCTCCCACGTCCGTGGTGCGGGACTCCTGCTGGGTATCGTGCTCACCGGGCCCCTCGCACCCCAGGTGCAGCAGGCGGCCCAGGACGCCGGCCTCCTGGTGAACGCGCCCGCCCCCGACGTCGTACGGATCATGCCTCCGCTGGTCCTCACCGACGCCGAGGCGGACGCCTTCCTCCGGGCGCTGCCCGGGGTCCTGGACGAGGCGAACGGGCAAGGACGAACCGGAGAATGAGACGACGATGACCGACGCGCAGGAGAACGAGCACGGCGGGCCGTCCGTTCCGCAGACCCGTACGGCCCGCCACCGCAGGATCGTCGACATCCTCAACCGGCAGCCGGTGCGGTCGCAGAGCCAGCTCGCCAAGCTCCTCGCGGACGACGGGCTGAGCGTCACCCAGGCGACGCTCTCCCGCGATCTGGACGAGCTGGGCGCGGTGAAGATCCGCAACACCGGCGGGGAGCTGATCTACGCGGTGCCCAGCGAGGGCGGCTTCCGCACCCCGCAGGCCCCGCTCGGCGAGTCCGCCAAGGAGGAGCGCATGCGGCGTCTCTCCGGCGAACTGCTGATCTCCGCCGAGGCGTCCGCCAACCTGGTGGTCCTGCGAACCCCGCCGGGAGCCGCCCAGTTCCTCGCGTCGGCCATCGACCAGGCCGAACTCCACGCCATCCTCGGCACCATCGCCGGTGACGACACCCTCCTCCTGATCAGCCGGGACCCGGTGGGCGGCCAGGCCCTCGCGGACCACCTCCTGAAGCTGGCCCAGAAGTAGGCGTCCTCCTCCGGCGGCGCGTTCACCGCCGGACCGTCCCGCGACCCGCGCGGTGAGAACCCGTACGGGAACTGGTACGGCGGACCCGTACGGGGCGGCCGCACGGTCCGGCCCGCCCGGCCCGCCCGTTGCCCTCCGGGACGGACGGCGGCGGGATCGGCGCCGCCACCGAAGTCGGCGTCGGCGAGGACCGGTTCGCCGAGTGACACGAGGATGCCCGCCGTCCCCCGGAGAGACCGACGTGGCCGTCGCCGGCCGGGGGAGCGGTCGCGGTGCAGCACACCGGCTGCTCCTCGGTGAAGGAGCGCCGCCGTCCGCCGACGCGTCCGTCTGTCCTTCCCGTGGACCGCGTTCCGCTCAACGCGCCCGCGCGGGGCGTTCCTCCGGCGCGCGCCCCGGGAAAGGAGGCGCCTCCCCCCGGGCCCGCCGCGCCCGGGCGCGCACCTTCGGGTCCGGGTCGTCCACGAGCACCCGGACCGCCTCCCGGAACGGGGCGCCGCCGGTCTCCGCGAGCAGCCGCAGCGCGCCCTTGCGGACGTGCGCGGCGGGGTGGACGGTCGCACGCCGCAGGAGCCCGTCGGCCGGAAGCCGGTCGGCCCACGGCAGCAGCGCCGCCACCGTCTCGCGCACGACCCGCGGCGAACCGTCGTCCAGCAGCGGTACGAGCGGACCGGGCCGGACGGCGTCGAGCAGGCGCAGCCCCGCCACGGCGCCCGCCCGTACGCGGGACCGCTCGTGGCCCGTGAGCGTCCACAGGACCGGGGCGTCCACGGCCCGGTCCCCGCACTCGGCGAGCCCGAGCGGCGCGCCGCCGGGCATCCCGGCACCGTCCGCGCACACCGCCCGGTACAGCGGCAGCGGATCGGCACCCGCCTGCCGCAGCACCCAGCGGGCACAGGCGCGCACCGGCGCGGAGCGGTCCTACAGGAACGGCCCGGGCGCGACGGCCGCGGCGCGTTGACAAACCATACGGTCGATTGCATAGTTATGCCATCACCTTCTCCGCTCCCGGGCCGGGAAGGTGGCGGTACCCGCACCCTCCCGAGGAGCAACAGCTGTGAGCAGCAACAACGGTGACGTACGGCTCTGGGGCGGACGGTTCGCCGACGGTCCGGCCGAGGCCCTGGCGAAGCTGTCCGCGTCGGTCCACTTCGACTGGCGTCTCGCCCCGTACGACATCGCCGGCTCCCGCGCCCACGCCCGCGTGCTGCACGGGGCGGGCCTGCTCACCCAGGACGAACTGACCCGCATGCTGGCCGGACTCGACCGGCTTGAGGCGGACGTCGCCGACGGCTCCTTCGTCGGGACCCTCGCCGACGAGGACGTCCACACCGCCCTGGAGCGGGGCCTCCTGGAGCGCCTCGGGCCGGACCTCGGCGGCAAGCTGCGCGCCGGCCGGTCCCGGAACGACCAGGTCGCCACCCTCTTCCGGATGTACCTGCGCGACCACGCCCGGATCATCGGCGGCCTCCTCGCCGACCTCCAGGACGCCCTGGTCGGCCTCGCCGAGGCGCACGCGGACGTCGCCATGCCCGGCCGTACGCACCTCCAGCACGCCCAGCCGGTGCTCTTCGCCCACCACCTCCTCGCCCACGTCCAGTCCTTCTCCCGGGACGCCGAGCGGCTGCGCCAGTGGGACACCCGGACGGCTGTCTCCCCCTACGGGTCCGGTGCCCTCGCCGGTTCCTCCCTCGGGCTCGACCCGGAGGCGGTCGCGAAGGACCTCGGCTTCGAGCGGGGCAGCGCGGGCAACTCGATCGACGGCACGGCCTCCCGCGACTTCGTCGCCGAGTTCGCCTTCATCACGGCGATGATCGGGGTGAACCTCTCCCGGATCGCGGAGGAGATCATCATCTGGAACACGAAGGAGTTCTCCTTCGTCACCCTCCACGACGCCTTCTCCACCGGCTCGTCGATCATGCCGCAGAAGAAGAACCCCGACATCGCGGAGCTGGCCCGGGGCAAGTCCGGCCGTCTCATCGGCAACCTGTCGGGCCTGATGGCCACCCTCAAGGCCCTCCCGCTCGCGTACAACCGCGACCTCCAGGAGGACAAGGAGCCGGTCTTCGACTCCTGCGACCAGCTGGAGGTCCTGCTCCCCGCCTTCACCGGCATGATGGCCACGCTCACCGTCAACCGGGAGCGCATGGAGGAGCTGGCCCCGGCCGGCTTCTCGCTGGCCACGGACATCGCGGAGTGGCTGGTCAGGCAGGGCGTCCCGTTCCGGGTGGCGCACGAGGTGGCCGGCGAGTGCGTGAAGGTCGCCGAGTCCGAGGGCAAGGAGCTGGACGAGCTGACCGACGAGGAGTTCGCCAAGATCTCCGAGCACCTCACCCCCGAGGTCCGCACGGTCCTCGACGTCCCCGGCGCCCTCGCCTCGCGCGACGGGCGCGGCGGCACCGCCCCCTCCGCCGTCGCCGTCCAGCTCGTGGAGGTCAAGGCGGACCTGGTGATCCAGCACGCCTGGGCCGAGGCCAAGAAGTAACGACCGTACGCGTTCCACGGTGCCGCCGTCCCCGATCCGGGGGCGGCGGCACCGTGCTGTCCGTCCTGCCCGGCCTGCGGAACGCCCTTCCTCTCTGGGACGCCTTTACTCTGAATGAGACGTCAATGTCTCACCGGGTGTATGGTCGTCTCATGTCAGTCGACCGCACCCAGATGCTCCGCGCCGCCGCCGCCCTGCTCTCCCGGAGATCGACCGCCACCATGGACGAGGTCGCCCGGGCCGCCGGGGTCGGCCGGGCCACGCTGCACCGGCACTTCGCCGGGCGGGACGCCCTGGTGCGGGCACTCGAGGAGCTGGGCCTCCAGGAACTGGACGCGGCCCTCGACGCGGCCGGGATCGAGGAGGGGCCCGAGGACGAGGCCGTGCGCCGGCTCATCGCCTCCGTGGAGCCCGTGGCGCCCCTGCTGTCGTTCCTCGTCACCGAGAACCAGCTCTTCGAGGGCGACCGGCGCAACGAGGGCTGGGAGCGCATCGACGCCCGGATCTCCGCCCTCTTCCGGCGCGGCCAGGAGCGCGGCGTCTTCCGGATCGACCTGACCCCCGCCTGGCTCACCGAGGCGTTCTACGGACTCGTGGGCTCCGGCACCTGGGCCGTGCAGGACGGCCGGGTCGCCGCCAAGGACTTCCAGTACATGATCGTCGAGTTGCTGCTCGGCGGAGCGCGCAGGAGTGTGGAGAAGTGAGCATCAGCACCCTCAAGACCCCGAACCATACCGAGGGCGTCCGCCGCCCCGGCCGGTGGCTCGCCCTCTCCGTCCTCGTCCTGGCCGTGCTGCTCGTGGCGGTCGACGCCACGGTGCTCGGCCTCGCGACCCCCTTCCTCTCCGAGGACCTCGAACCCACCGGTACCCAGCTCCTCTGGATCGGCGACGTCTACTCCTTCGTCATCGCCGGCCTCCTGGTCTCCATGGGGAGCCTCGGCGACCGCATCGGACGCAAGAAGCTGCTCCTGATCGGCGCCACGGCCTTCGGCGCCGTCTCGGTGCTCAACGCCTACGCGTCCAGCCCCGAGATGATGATCGTGGCCCGCGCGCTCCTCGGCGTCGCCGGCGCGACCCTCATGCCGTCCACCCTGGCGCTCATCCGCAACATCTTCCACGACCCGCGCGAACGCAGCCTCGCCATCGGCATCTGGGGCGCCATGGCCTCCGCGGGCGCGGCCGTCGGCCCGGTCGTCGGCGGTTTCCTCCTGGAGCACTTCTGGTGGGGCTCGGTCTTCCTCATCAACCTGCCCGTCATGGCCGTCCTCGTCCTCGTCGGCATCAAGCTGATCCCCGAGTCGAAGAACCCGAATCCGGGCCCCTGGGACCTGCCCAGCGTCGTGCTCTCCCTCGCCGGCATGATCGGCGTCGTCTACGCCGTCAAGGAGCTGGCCTCGCACGGTCCCTCCCTCGGGGTGGGCCTCGCCGCCGCTGTCGGCATCGCCGCCCTCGCCTGGTTCGTCCGCAGGCAGCTGACCCTGCCCACGCCCCTCCTGGACATGCGGCTCTTCCGTCACCGGGGCTTCTCCGGAGCCGTCCTCGCGGACCTGCTGACCATCCTCGGCCTCTCCGGCCTGGTGTTCTTCCTGTCCCAGTTCTTCCAGCTGGTCCAGGGCCGCCACCCCCTGGAGGCCGGACTCGCCGAACTGCCCGCCGCGGTCGGCGCCGTCACCGCCGGTCTCGTCGCGGGCGTCGTGGCCCGCCGCTTCTCCGTGCGGTCCGTGGTGGCCGGCGGCCTCGCGGCGGTCGGCGTCTCCCTCGCCGTCCTGACGACGCTCGACCAGCACACCGGCTACCCGCTGCTCGGCGGCACCCTGCTCGTCGTCGGCGTCGGCGCGGGCTTCGCCTTCACGGTCACCGCCGACGTGATCCTTTCCAGCGTCCCCCAGGAGCAGGCCGGTTCCGCCTCCGCCGTCTCCGAGACCGCGTACGAACTGGGCGCCGCGCTCGGCATCGCCGTCCTCGGCTCGATCGTGACCGGCGTCTACCGGGGCTTCCCCACCCCGGCCGGCGTCTCCTCGGACGTCGCGTCGGCCGCCCACGAATCCCTCGGCGGCGCGGTCGAGGCGTCCGGCGCCCTCGCCCCCGACACGGCGACCGCCCTGGTGTCGGCCGCGCAGACGGCCTTCGTCGACGGCCTGCGGATCGCGGCCGGGGCCGGTGCGGCGGTCCTCCTCGTCACGGCGGTCGCCGCCTGGTTCCTGCTCAGGGGCCAGAAGCTGGAGGACGGCATCGAGCACTGACCCGCCCCCGCACAGGGGGGTGCCCCCGTACGGTCCGGCCGTACGGGGGCACCCCCCTGTGCGTCCTTACGCCCTCACGCGGCCTTCGCCTTGGTGGCGTACATGTCCACGTACTCCTGCCCGGAAAGCCGCATCACCTCGGCCATCACCGAGTCCGTCACCGCCCGCAGGACGTAGCGGTCGCGGTCCATCCCCTCGTAGCGGGAGAACTCCATCGCCTCGCCGAAGCGGACCGTCACCCGGCCCGGACGGGGGAGACCCGCCCCGCCCGGCTGGATCTTGTCGGTGCCGATCATCGCGAACGGCACCACCGGCGCACCGGTCATCAGGGTCAGCCGCGCGATCCCCGTACGGCCCCGGTACAGCCGGCCGTCGGGGGAGCGGGTGCCCTCCGGGTAGATCGAGAACGCCTTGCCCTCGTCGAGCACCCGACGGCCCGTCATCAGCGCCGCCACGCCGCCGCGTCCGCCGTCCCGGTCGACCGGGATCATGCCGACGCTGGTGAAGAACCAGGCCATCGCCCGGCCCTTGAGGCCCTTGCCCGTCACGTACTCGTCCTTGCCGATGAAGTAGACCGGACGGTCCAGGCAGATCGGCATGATCATCGAGTCGATGAAGGTGAGGTGGTTGCCCGCGAGGATCACGGGACCCGTCCCCGGAACGTTCTCGGCGCCCTCCACGCGGGGGCGGAACATCAGGCGCATGACCGGCCCGAGCACTGCCTTGATGATCGCGAGACGGGACAACGGTTCCTCCGGTGGGAAGCGGGTCAGCCGAAGACGGACGAACTGACGGTGCGACTGGCGACGATACTCGCGGGTCACCTCCGCGCGCACATCGGGTTCACCGAACGGATACGCAGTGTTGACACGAGTTTCCGCCATGTTCGGCGCAGGTCTGCCGCCCGTAGGGGGTCGGTGCCTAGCGTCGGGAACACCGCCGACAGGTGCGGGACATCACACCACGATCCACCCAGGAGGACCCTTCATGACCCAGGGCGAACGCCGGACCCCGGCACGGCGGACGGTCCTCGGCGCCGCGGGCGCCACCGTCCTCGGCGCCTCCGCGGCCCTCACGGCCGGCACCGCGCAGGCCGCCCCGGAAGCCGCGACGAACCGTCCGCACGGGCGCGGCTACCGCTCCCTCCCCGTTCCCACGGTCATCGGCCACCGCGGCGCGAGCGGCTACCGCCCCGAGCACACCCTCGGTTCCTACCGGCTCGCCCTCGACCTCGGCGCCCACATCGTCGAGCAGGACCTCGTCCCCACCCGGGACGGCCACCTGGTCTGCCGGCACGAGAACGACATCACCGGCACCACCGACGTCGCCGACCACCCCGAGTTCGCGTCCCGGAAGACCACCAAGACCGTCGACGGCACCAGGATCACCGGCTGGTTCACCGAGGACTTCACGCTCGCCGAGCTCAAGACCCTGCGGGCCGGGGAGCGCATCCCCGGCACCCGCCAGGAGAACACCCTCTACGACGGCCGCTGGACGGTCCCCACCTTCGAGGAGGTGCTGCGCTGGGCCGACGAGGAGGGCCGCCGCCGGGGCCGCGAGGTCTGGCTGTACGTCGAGACCAAGCACCCCACCTACTTCCGCTCCCTCGGCCTCGGCCTGGAGGAGCGGCTCGCGAAGCTCCTGCGCCGGTACGGACGCCACCGCGCCCACTCGCCCCTCCTCCTCCAGTCCTTCGAGCCGAGCAGCATCCAGCGCCTGGCGAAGCTGGTCGACACCCCCGGCGTGGTCCTGCTCTCCGGGGCGAACAGCCGCCCCTGGGACTTCGTCGAGGCCGGGGACCCGCGCACGGTCGCGGACCTGATCACGCCCGAGGGCCTGCGCCGGATCTCCTCGTACGCGAAGGGCATCGGCCCCACGCTCGACCTGGTGATCCCCCGGGACGCGGCCGGCCGGCTCGGCGCCCCGACCACCCTGGTCCGCGACGCGCACGCGGCCGGGCTGATCCTCCACCCCTACACGCACCGCAACGAGAACACCTTCCTGCCCGCCGACTTCCGGCGCGGCACCGACCCGAACGCCTACGGCGACTCGATCGGCGCCCTGAAGAAGTACCTGGAGACGGGCATCGACGGCATCTTCTCCGACAACCCCGACACCGCCCTGCTCGCCGCCGAGGACCTCACCGGCCGCCGCTGAAGCGCGTCGCGACGGGCGGCCCCCGGGTGTTCCCGCCCGGCTCGCGGCGCCCGTGACGGTCGTGGGGGGGGGGGGGGGGGCCTGCAAGGGCCCCCCCCCCCCGTGTTTTCGGCCCGTCCCCCCTCCCCCTGCCTGCGGCCCCTACGTGTTGGTGGG
>NZ_JBVIZC010000009.1:226760-261028 GCF_055591945.1 Streptomyces sp. NPDC041191
GGGGGAGATCCCATGGGCGGAGGGGGAGGGGGGTGGAGGGGGGTCCCTTGTGTTTTTCCCCGCTTGTTTGGCGCCCCTGGGGGTGTATGAGGTTCCCCCCCCCCCCCCCCCCACGACCCCCCTCCCGGGTGGTTTACGTCCCGTACCGCGTCCACGGGCGCGTGACCCGGCATGGTGCGGGGCATGACCACCTCCGCTCCCGCCCCGCTCGCCCCCGCCCCGGGGTCCGTCTCCGCCCCCGCCGTTCCGGACGCGGCCGCCGCCCCGGGGTCCGTCTCCGCTCCCGCCGTTCCGGACGCGGCCGCCGCCCCGGGGTCCGTCTCCGCCCCCGACCCGCGCGCCGGGCTCCTCGCCGCGCTCGCCCCGCTGCTCGCCGCCGAGTCGGACGCCGAGGCCCCCGCCGCCGGCGTCGAACCCGGCGACCTGGAACAGGCCGTCTGGCTGCGTCTCCTCGAACGCCTCCGGGAGACGGGCGCCCCCGCGCGACCCGCCGACTGGCTGCGCCGGGCCGTCCGCGCCGAGGCCCGCCGCGCCCGCCGCACCGGCGACCGGGAACGCCCCTACCGGGACGAACCCGTCCACGACGGCGCCGGGCCCCACGGCTCCCCCGAGCACGCCCTGCTGGCCGACGAACGCCGCCGCGCGGTGCGCGCCGCCGTCACCCGCACCCCCGGCCGCTGCCCCGGGGTCCTGGCCGCGATGCTCGCCCCGGGGGACCCCACCTACCGGGAAATCGCAGGGGAGTTGGGTATCTCACAGGGCAGTCTGGGCCCGATGCGTTCCCGTTGCCTGGGATGCCTGCGCAGAATGCTGGCCGCGGAGGTTCCCGCCCCGGGCCGTCGGGGAAGGGTGCGGTAGACCGGTGAACGGCAGGGGAGCGGGAGGCGTGCACACATGGGCCTGAGCGTGACCATCTCGGCGGCGGACGCGCGGGACGCGGAGCAGATCCTGAAGTTGCAGTACCTCTGCTACCAGGGCGAGGCGGAGCTGTACGACGACTGGTCGATCGAGCCGCTCACCCAGTCGCTCGACGCCCTGCGCGCCGAACTGGAGGAGGGCCACGGGCTCGTGGCCCGGCTCGGCGACGAGGTCGTCGCCTCGGTGCGGGCCAGGCTCGACGAGGACGGCACGGTACGGATCGCCAAGCTCATCGTCCACCCGCGCATGCGGCGGCACGGTCTCGGCGGCCGCCTCCTCGACGGCATCGAGCGCCACTTCGCGACCGCGCCCGTGCCGGCCGCCAAGCGCTTCCGGCTCTTCGCCGGCCATCGCGGCGAGGGCCACCTGCACCTCTACCGCCGCAAGGGGTACGCGCAGGTCGCCATCCGCGAACTCGGCGCCGGGCGCACCCTGGTGACCCTGGAGAAGGCCGCCTGACCCGGCGGCCCGCCCGCTCCCGGCCCGCCGGGCGGGGGCGTCAGGCCGACGGCACCGCGCGCGACCGGCGCAGCCACCAGATGCCGGTCAGCGGCAGCAGCACCGGGATGAACACGTAGCCGTAGCCGTACTTCGACCAGACCGTCGTGTCCGGGAAGGCGGACGGCTCGATCAGCGTCCAGGTCCCCACGACCAGGACGCCCACGAGTTCGGCGGCGCAGCACACCAGCGCCGCCCTGCGGGCCGTCTCCCCGCCGCGCACCAGCGTGTACGTGATGAAGACGTAGACGGCGGCGGCCACCGCCGACAGGCCGTACGCGAGCGGCGCCCGGTCGAACTCGGTGGCGATCTGGAAGGCCGAGCGGGAGACCGCGCCCACCGACATCACGCCGTACAGCCAGACGACCAGCATGCCAGGACCCGTGACGAGCTGGGTCTTCGCGCCTTCCGCGGTCCTCTCCCGCGTCCCGGTCATGGTCAGCCCACCGTCCAGATGTCGTAGAGACGCACTTCGAGCACGGCCAGGACGACCGCGCCCGCCGCCACCGTCGCCGAACCCCACCGGCTGCGCTCCGCGAGCGACATGAACCCGGCGACCGGCACCGCGCACAACGCGCCGAGCAGGTAGGAGACGAAGATCGTCGCGCCCTCCTCGGCCTTCTCGCCGCGCGCCAGCCACACGATGCCGACGACCAGCTGGACCAGGACCAGGAGGGTCACCACGGCCATGCCGATGAAGTGCCAGTCCTTGGTCGGCCGGTCGCGGAAGGCGGCGAAGCCGCACCAGGCGGCGAGGGCGAGCGCGGCCGCGGAGACCGCGACCGTCAGGGCGTCGAGCATGGGCCCGAGGGTATTACGGTCCGGACGGCCCGGTGCGCCCGGCCCTCCTCTCCCGGCCGCGCGGACCCCCGTGTGTTCTCGGCCACAGCCCGCCCCGGACCGCGCTCCGGCAGGGCCGGGAAGGGGCGGGCGGACCGCGCGGGTGTCCGGACGGTCCCGGTGCGGCCCGGGGAACGGCCGACGTGCGGCCCCACAAGGGCCCGGAGGCCCTTTGGGCGGGCCCGCGAGGACCCGGGGCGGACACCGGGACGTCACGGCAGGAGCCTCCCCGGAGCGTCCGCAGGGCGTCTCAAGGGCGTCCGCTATTCGGACATCCTTCTTTCGTTCGCAGTCGCGCATGCTTTACTTGCAGACATGACCACGACGAGCAGCCGCATCCTTGCGACCGAGGCGATCACGACGCCCGGTGCTCGCCGCATGTGTCGAATGTGCGCCTTCTGAGGGCCCCCGCCCGAGTCCCGCGCCCCGAAGCGGGACCGACGGTCGCGCCGGTCCCCGCCGAACGGCGGTGGACCGCGCCCGCCCCGCGCACCCGCCGACGCCCGGCTCACCGCCGGACCGGCACCCCGTGCGCCTGACTGTCCGATGACGAATGCCCCGTGCGTGACGGACCCCGCGTCGCGCACTCGACAGTGACGGAAACCCCTGTGATCACCACTTCGGGCCTGACCAAGGTCTACGAGTCGCGCGGCCGGCAGGTCACCGCTCTGGACGGCGTCGACCTCCACGTCCGCGAGGGCGAGGTGTTCGGCGTGATCGGCCAGAGCGGCGCCGGCAAGTCCTCCCTCATCCGCTGCGTCAACCTCCTGGAGCGCCCCACCTCGGGCACGGTGACCGTCGACGGCGTCGACCTCACCGCCCTCGCCGGCCGGGGCCGCCGCGCGGGCAGGGACCTGCGCCGGGCGCGCAGCGGCATCGGCATGGTCTTCCAGCACTTCAACCTGCTGTCCTCCCGCACGGTCAAGGACAACATCGAGCTCCCCCTGGAGATCCTCGGCGTCTCCGGCGCCGAGCGTTCCCGCCGCGCCCTGGAACTCCTCGACCTCGTCGGCCTCGCCGACAAGGCCAAGGCGTACCCCGGTCAGCTCTCCGGCGGCCAGAAGCAGCGCGTCGGCATCGCCCGCGCCCTCGCCGGCCGGCCCAGGGTCCTCCTCTCCGACGAGGCCACCAGCGCCCTCGACCCGGAGACCACCCGCTCCGTCCTCCAGCTCCTGCGCGACCTCAACCGGCAGCTCGGTCTCACCGTCCTGCTCATCACGCACGAGATGGACGTCGTCAAGACCGTCTGCGACTCCGCCGCGCTCATGCGGCACGGGCGCGTGGTCGAGTCCGGCACCGTCGGCGAGCTGCTCGCCACCCCCGGCTCCCGCCTCGCGGCCGAACTCTTCCCGGTCGGCGGCGCCCCCACCGGCCCCGGCCGCACGGTCGTGGACGTCACCTTCCACGGGGAGGCCGCGACCCGGCCGGTCATCTCCCAGCTCTCCCGCACGTACAACATCGACATCTCGATCCTCGGGGCGGCGATGGACACCGTGGGAGGGAAGCAGATCGGCCGGATGCGGATCGAACTGCCCGGACCGTACGAGGAGAACGTCGTCCCGGTCGGCTTCCTGCGCGAGCAGGGCCTCCAGGTCGCGGTCGTGGAAGAGGACGAGGCGCCGGTCGAGGCCGCGCCCGTACTGGTCGAGGAAGGTGCGAAGTGACCTGGTCCGAGATGCAGCCCCTGCTGGAGCAGGGCACCGTCGACACGCTCTACATGGTCCTGTGGGCCACCGTCGTCACCGTCGTCGGCGGTCTGCCGCTCGGCATCCTCCTCGTCCTCACCGACAAGGGCGGACTGCTGCAGAACACGCCGGTGAACAAGACCGTCGGTGCGATCGTGAACATCGGGCGCTCGCTGCCCTTCATCATCCTGCTGATCGCCCTCATCCCCTTCACCACCTTCGTCGTCGGCACCTTCATCGGCCCGACCGCGATGATCGTGCCGCTCGCCATCGGCGCCATCCCCTTCTTCGCGCGCCTCGTCGAGACCGCGATCCGCGAGGTCGACCACGGACTCGTCGAAGCCGTCCAGGCCATGGGCGGCGGCATCCCCACCATCGTCCGCAAGGTCCTGCTCCCGCAGGCCCTGCCCTCCCTGGTCTCGGCCGTCACCACCACGGTGATCGTGCTCATCGGCTACTCCGCGATGGCCGGCGCGGTCGGCGGCGAGGGCCTCGGCTCCAAGGCCGTCACCTACGGGTACCAGCGCTTCGACACCACCTTCATGCTCGTCACGGTGGTCGTCCTCGTCCTGATCGTGACCGTCGTCCAGCTCATCGGCGACGGAGTCGTCCGGCTCCTCGCCCGCCGGGGCCGCACCGCGTAACGCCCCCCGGCCACCCCAGACTTCGTCCTTCGAAGAACAGTCCGGACTTGTTGTCCAGACGTCCACCGCTCCACCGGAAAGAGGCACTCTTCGTGCGCAAGAACATCAAGCTCACCGCCGGCCTGGCCGCCGTCTCCGCCCTCGCCCTGGGCCTGAGCGCCTGCGGCACCTCCTCCGACCCGTCCTCCTCCAAGGACCCGGCCGGCTCCGCCGACAAGCCCCTCGTCGTCGCCGCGTCCCCGACGCCGCACGCCGACATCCTCAACTACGTCAAGGACCACCTGGCCGAGAAGGCCGGCCTGAAGCTGGAGGTGAAGGAGTTCACGGACTACGTCCTGCCGAACACCGCCACCCAGTCCGGCCAGGTCGACGCCAACTTCTTCCAGCACAAGCCGTACCTCGACGACTTCAACCAGAAGAACAAGACCACCGTCGTCCCCGTGGCCAACGTCCACCTGGAGCCGCTGGGCCTCTACTCCAAGAAGCTCACGTCGCTGAAGGACGTCAAGCCCGGCCAGACGATCGCCGTCCCCAACGACACCACCAACGGCGGCCGCGCGCTCCAGCTCCTCGCCGCCAACGGCCTGATCGTCCTCAAGGACGGCGCCGGCACCGACGCCAAGCTCTCCGACATCACCGACAAGAAGGGCCTGGAGTTCAAGGAGCTGGAGGCCGCCACCGTGCCCCGCGCCCTGAACGACGTGGACGCCGCCGTCATCAACGGCAACTACGCCCTCGAGGCCAAGCTGGAGCCGGCGAAGGACTCCCTCGCCCTGGAGAAGGCGGAGGGCAACCCCTACGCCAACTTCCTCGCCGTCAAGAAGGGCAACGAGAAGGACGCCCGCGTCCAGAAGCTCGCCGCGCTCCTCCACTCGCCCGAGGTGAAGAAGTACATCGAGGACACCTACAAGGGCTCGGTCGTCCCGGCCTTCGGTCCCGTCGAGTAGGACGCGACGAGCGGGACCCGTCGAGCGGGACCCGTCGAGCGGGGCCCGACAAGCAGGACCCGGGAGGCCGAGGGGCCGTCAGGACGACTTTCCCTCGCGACCCTCGGGACGAAGGCCCCCGCACCCCGGCCGGTGCGCGGGGCCTTCGCCGCCCCCCGCCCCCACATCCCACCCGGCCATGCGCGGCGGCGGCGGCATGCTGCATGCTGTGCGTTCACGGTCGATTCGGACGGTCCACGGCATGGAGCTGCGCATGACTACCACCTTTCCGGACATCTCCATCAACACGGACCGGCTGGTGCTGCGCGCGCTCGAAGAGGCGGACGTCCCCGCGTTCGCCGAGATGATGAACGACGAACTCGTCGGCGCCTGGACCGCCGTGCCCCAGCCCTGCACCGAGGCCGCCGCCCGCGCCTGGATCACCCGGCAGGCGCCCGCCGAACGCACCGCGGGCCGGGGCCTCGCCCTCGCCGTCACCGAGTTCCTCACCCAGCGCCTCGTCGGTGTGATCCGGCTGGACCACACCGACTGGCGGGTCCGCTCCACCGAACTCTCGTACATCGTCGCCCCCTGGGCCCGCGGCGAGGGCTACGCCTCCGAGGCCGCCCTCGCCACCGCCCGGTGGCTCTTCGGCGACCAGAAGTTCGAACGCCTGGAGCTGCGCACCGCCGCCGACAACACCGCCGCCCAGCAGGTCGCCCAGAAGATCGGCTGCATCAGCGAGGGCGTCCTGCGCAACGCCTGCATAGCCCGCACCCGTACCGAGGACGGGAGCTGGACCGACCTGCGCACCGACTTCATCGTCTGGGGCCTCCTCCCCGAGGACCTGGACGACGCCGCCGACCAGATGGCCGAGGCCGGGTACTCCTCGTACACCGACTGGAGCTGATTCCCGGGGCCGATCCCGGGGTACGCTCGGCACGCCCCCGACCTGCGACAACACCACAGGGAGACAGACGACGATGGCCGACCGCGTCACGGTGATCGGCTGGGACGGCTCACCCCTTTCCCCGGCGGCCCGGTCCGCGCTCTCCGCCGCCACGCTCGTGGCCGGAGCCGCCCACCACCTGGCCCGGCCCGAGGTGCCCCCCGCCGCCGAACGCGTCCGGCTCGGCAGCGTCGACCTCGCCGCACGGCGCATCGCGGGCCACCGCGGCACCGCCGTCGTGCTCGCCGACGGCGACCCGGGCTTCTTCGGCGTCGTGCGCACCCTGCGCGCCCCCGAACACGGCCTGGAGGTCGAGGTCGTCCCCGCCGTCTCCTCCGTCGCCGCCGCCTTCGCGCGGGCCGGCATGCCCTGGGAGGACGCCCGGATCGTCGTCGCCCACCAGCGCACCCTGCGCCGCGCCGTCAACGTCTGCCGCGCCCACCCCAAGGTCGCCGTCCTCACCTCGCCGGGCGCCGGCCCCGCCGAACTCGCCCTCCTCCTCGACGGGGTCCACCGCACCTTCGTCATCTGCGAGGAACTGGGCACCGACCGCGAACGGGTCTCCGTCCTCACCTCCGACAAGGCCGCCGACCACGCCTGGCGCGACCCCAACGTCGTCCTCGTCATCGGCGGGGGCGGCGGCACCCCCGCCGTCCCCTGGCTGGCGGGCCACGACCCGGCCGTCCGCCCCGTACGGGGCTGGGGCCTGCCCACCGAGGAGTACGACTCCGAGGGGCACGGCCCCGGAACCGGCACCGTCCGCCCGGGCGCGGGCGCGGACCCCGCCCTCCGCGCCGCCCAGCTGGCCCGGCTCGGTCCCCGGACCGGCGACCTCGTCTGGGATGTCGGCTGCGGGGGCGGCGCCTTCTCCGTCGAGGCCGCCCGTTTCGGCGCCGCCGTCATCGCCGTCGACGCCGACCCGGACGCCTGCGCCCGCACCGAGGCCACCGCCCGCCGCCACGGCGTACCGCTCCAGGCCGTCCCGGGCCGCGCCCCGCACGTCCTGGAGAGCCTGCCCGAGCCCGACGTCGTGCGGATCGGCGCGGGCGGCGTCCAGGTCGTCACGGCCTGCACCGACCGGCGCCCGGAACGCATCGTCGCCCACGCCTCCACCCGTGACGAGGCCGAGGCGATCGGCGCCGCCCTCATCGCGGGCGGCTACCTCACCGAGAGCCTCCTCCTCCAGACCGTGGGACTCGACCCGGACACCTGGTCGGAACGCGATCGTTCGGCCGTCTTCCTGCTCTCCGGACGCAGGATCGAACGCGCCCCCTGACCCGGCCGCCCCACCGGGCCAGGTAGGCTGGCCGATTGTTGTACCGCGTCCGGACACTCGTCGCTTCGTGTGCCGATGTCCTGAATGGGTGGCCCCCGGGAGCCATCGGCGTGGTACGCGACGAGGGGGAACCGCGCGACGTGGCGCAGTCCACAGCGCATCGTGGCGAATCTTCCCGCCACGAGGGCCGAGGGTCGCGACAATGTGTCGGTGTCCGCGTGCTTCGTGCCGCGCGGCGCGCGTGCTCGTTCTTCTCGACGGGCACAGGTCTGAAGGAACACAAGCGATGGGCGAGGGGTACGCATGACGGACACCGGCCAGGTCCCGGGCGAGGGACTGCCGGAGAACGCAGGCATGGTCGAGCAGCCGGGCATCCCCGCACCGGGCGCGTACACCTTCCTGGACCCCTCCGAGCACACGCCCGAGGACGACGACCTGCTGCTGATGCCGGGCGCCCAGGGCGCCTGGAGCGAGCACCCGCCGGGCGTCGTGCCCGCGCCGCCGGTCGCCGTACCGCCCCCGCCGGCCCCGGCCGCCCCGCACCGGGGCGCGCCGCACGCGGCCGTCCCGCACCAGGGGGCCCCGGCCCCGGCGGGCGACCCGCTGACCGACCCGCTCCCGGAGCCCGTCGCCCCCGGCGACACGCCGACGGCCCCGCAGCGGGGGGCCCTGCCGCAGGACGTCCCGTCCGACCGGTTCACCGGCACCCCGGCGCACGGCACTCCCGCGCACGGCACCCCGGCGCACGGCGTGCCCGCTGCCGGTACCCCGGCGCACGGCGTCCCCGCCCAGGGCACCCCCGCCCACGGCACTCCCGCGCACGGCGTCCCCGGCGCTCCGTACGAGCAGGTCCCCACCGACCACGGGTACGAGCCCGGCATCCTCGACACCGGGGCGCACGAGGCCGCCGGCCGCGACACGGGCTCCGTCGATCTCGGCGCCGTCCGCACGCCGCCGCACGCCGCGCCCACCCCGCCGCCCGCCCGGCGCCCGCTGCACATGGGCCCGCCGGTGCCCGAGGGCACCGGGGGCGTCGTGCGCTCGCTGGCCGACCGGGGCCCGGCCACCGCTCCCGCCCCGGCCCCGCAGCCCGTTCCGGAGCCCCTCGTGGCCACCGGGCCCGCCCCCGTGCCGGTCCGGAACCCGGGCCCGCCCACCACGGGTCCCGAGTACTTCGACATCGCGCAGGAGCAGCAGGTCGCGCCGCAGGGCGCCGAGCCGTGGGCCGCTCAGCCGCAGGGGCCGGGCCCCGCAGAAACGGTCGTCCCGCAGTCGGGCGGGTTCGTCCAGGTCGAGGGCTCCGTCCCGACCGCCCCGCACCTGGCCCCGACACCGGCTCCGGTGGCGGAGACCATGACCGGCGCCCCGGCCGAACCCGTCGCCGAGACGGCTCCCGCACCGGAGGAGCAGCCGGTGCCCACCGCCGTGGCGGAGCAGGCGGAGGCGCCCGCGCCCGCCGCGGCGCCCGAAGCCGTCGTGCCCGCTCCGCGCGAGGCCGAGTCCACCGCCGGGGTGCCCGCGCCCACGGCACCGGATGCCGTCGAGCCGCCCGCGCCCGTCGAGGCCGCCGGGCCCGCGCCGGAAGAGACCGGACAGGCCGCCGGGGACGCCGAGGACGCCGAGGGCACGGCCGTACCGGCGGAGGCGCCGGAGGAGAAGGCTCCCGAGGAGCGGGGGAGTGCCGTCGTCGCACCGCCGGCGGAGCCGCTCCCGCAGGCCGTGCCGGCGGAGGAGGCGGCGGAACCGGAGGCGGAGACCGCCCCCGCACAGGAGCCGGTCCAGGAGCCCGTTCCCGCCGTGGGACCGGCCCCCGCCGCAGAGCCGGTCCCCGTCCAGGAGACGGCCGTCGCCCAGGAGCCGGCCCCGGCCCAGGAGCCGGTCCCGACCGAAGAGGCGGCCCTCGCCCCGGAGGCGGCCCCCGCCCCGGAGCCGGCCTCCGCCGACGTACCGGCCCCCGCCGACGCACCGGCCCCCGCCGACCCGTCGGCCCCCGCCGAAGAGGCACCCTCCGCCGCCCCCGGCCAGGAGGACGCCGTCCCGGCCCCCGGCCCGCAGGCGGAGACCGCCCCCGCCCCCGGCTACGACGAGGCCGAGCGGGACGCGGTCCTGCGGGTGATGCGGGAGCGCCGCGACATCCGCAACGGCTTCCGCCCCGACCCGATCCCGCACGAGGTGCTGCTCCGCGTCCTGGAGGCCGCGCACACGGCCCCCAGCGTCGGTCACTCGCAGCCCTGGGACTTCGTCGTCATCCGCTCCGCCGAGACCCGGCAGACGATGCACGAGCTGGCCCACAAGCAGCGCGACGCGTATGCCGAGTCACTGCCGAAGGCCCGGGCGAAGCAGTTCAAGGAACTGAAGATCGAGGCCATCCTCGACACCCCGGTCAACATCGTCGTGACCGCCGACCCCACCCGGGGCGGCCGCCACACGCTCGGCCGCCACACCCAGCCGCAGATGGCCCCGTACTCCTCCGCGCTCGCGGTCGAGAACCTCTGGCTCGCGGCCCGCGCCGAAGGTCTCGGCGTCGGCTGGGTCAGCTTCTTCGACGAGCGCGAGATGGTCCGCACCCTCGGCCTTCCCGAGCACCTCGAAGTGGTCGCGTACCTCTGCGTGGGATACGTGGACGAGTTCCCCGAGGAGCCCGAACTGGTGCAGGCGGGCTGGTCCAAGCGCCGCCCGCTGGCCTGGGTCGTCCACGAGGAGACGTACGGCCGCCGCGCCCTGCCCGGCGAGGAGCCGCACGACCTCCTCCAGGAGACCGTCGCGAACATCCGCCCGCTGGACGCCAAGGCGCTCGGCGAGGCGTGGGAGCGCCAGAAGCGGATGACCAAGCCGGCCGGCGCGCTCGGCATGCTGGAGATCATCTCCGCCCAGCTCTCCGGCCTGTCCCGGATGTGCCCGCCGCCGATCCCGGAGCCCGCGGCCGTCGCGGTCTTCGCCGGCGACCACGGCGTGCACGCCCAGGGCGTCACCCCCTGGCCGCAGGAGGTCACCGCCCAGATGGTGGCCAACTTCCTCGGCGGGGGAGCGGTCTGCAACGCCTTCGCCCACCAGGTGGGCGCCGAGGTCTGCGTCGTCGACGTCGGCGTCGCCGCCGAACTCCCGGCCACCCCCGGTCTCCTGCCGCGCAAGGTCCGCCCCGGCACCGGCGACTTCACCACGGGTCCCGCGATGAGCCGCGAGGAGGTCCTGGCGGCGATCGAGGTCGGTGTCGAGACCGCGCGCGACCTGGTCGCGGCGGGCAACAAGGCGCTGCTCACCGGTGAGATGGGCATCGCGAACACCACCGCGTCCGCCGCCCTGATCGCGGTCTACACCGGCGCGGACCCGGCCGAGGTCACGGGCCGGGGGACCGGCATCAACGACGAGACGCACGCCCGCAAGGTGGACGTGGTCCGCCGCGCCCTCGCCCTGCACGGGCCGGACCCGGAGGACCCGATCGGCGTCCTCGCGGCGGTCGGCGGCCTGGAGCACGCGGCCCTCGTCGGCCTGATCCTGGGAGCGGCCTCCCTGCGCACCCCGGTCGTCCTCGACGGCGTCTCCACCGGAGCGGCGGCGCTCGTGGCCCGGGCGATCGCGCCCGAGGCCCTCGCGGCCTGCATCGCGGGCCACCGCAGCGCCGAGCCGGGACACGTGGCGGCCCTCAACAAGCTGGGCCTGCGCCCCCTCGTGGACCTGGACCTCCGTCTCGGCGAGGGGACGGGCGCGCTGCTCGCCCTCCCGCTGGTGCAGAGCGCGGCCCGCGCGATGCACGAGGTGGCCACGTTCGACGCCGCGGGAATCACCGAGAAGTAGCACCCCCTCGCGCGCCGCCCCGCCCGGCGGGGCGGCGCGCGAGGCCGCCCCCGGCACGCGGAGCGCGGCCCGCGACGGCGGGCGGCACCGGTCGCGCGGTGTCCGGACACGCGTCCGGCCGGCCCCGCGCCGCCCCTGCCACGGGGAGATTCGTCACGGAGTGGCATCCCCGGGCCACCGATATCGTGTGACGGACGAACCGCGTCCCACCAGCCGCTCCACCGCCGCAGCGGCCCGCACCCGCCCCGTCCCGAGGAGCCGCTCACCCATGGCCAAGAACGCCGAGCCCGTCGACCCCGCAGAGAAGGCGGCGCACCCCGCCTACCCCGTCGGCCTGCGCCTCGCCGGCCGCCGCGTCGTCGTCCTCGGCGGCGGCCAGGTCGCCCAGCGCCGCCTCCCCGCGCTGATCGCGGCGGGCGCGGACATCACGCTGATCTCGCCCTCCGCGACCCCGTCCGTGGACGCGATGGCGGAGACGGGCGAGATCACCTGGATCAGGCGCCGGTACGAGGAGGGCGACCTCTCCGGGGCCTGGTACGCCCTGGTCGCCACCACCGACCCGGCCGCGAACGCCACCGCCTCCGCCGAGGCCGAGCGCTCCCGGATCTGGTGCGTGCGCTCGGACGACGCGGAGGCCGCCACCGCCTGGACCCCGGCCACCGGCCGGGGCGAGGGCGTCACGGTGGCGGTGCTCACCGGCCACGACCCGCGCCGCTCGGCCGCCGTGCGCGACGCGATCGTGGAGGGCCTGCGGGACGGCTCGCTCGCGGCCCCGCAGCACCGGGCCCGCGCCCCGTTCGTGGCCCTGGTCGGCGGCGGTCCCGGCGACCCGGACCTCATCACGGTGCGCGGCCGCCGGCTGCTCGCGGAGGCGGACGTGGTGATCGCGGACCGGCTCGGCCCCCGCGACCTCCTCGACGAACTGCCCCCGCACGTCGAGGTGATCGACGCGGCGAAGATCCCGTACGGCCGGTTCATGGCCCAGGAGGCCATCAACGACGCGCTGATCGAGCACGCGAAGGCGGGGAAGTCTGTCGTCCGCCTGAAGGGCGGCGATCCCTTCGTCTTCGGCCGGGGCATGGAGGAGGCACAGGCGCTCGCCGCCGAGGGCATCGCCTGCACGGTCGTCCCGGGCATCTCCAGCTCGATCTCGGTCCCCGGCGCGGCCGGCATCCCGGTCACGCACCGGGGAGTGGCCCACGAGTTCACCGTGGTCAGCGGCCACGTCGCCCCCGACGACCCGCGCTCCCTGGTGGACTGGGCCTCGCTCGCCAAGCTCACCGGCACCCTGGTGATCCTCATGGGCGTCGACAAGATCGGAAGGATCGCGGAGACGCTCATCGCCCACGGCAAGGCCCCGGAGACCCCGCTGGCCCTGGTCCAGGAGGGCACGACGGCCGCCCAGCGCCGGGTGGACGCGACGCTCGCGACGGTCGCGGAGACCGTCCGCGCGGAAGAGGTCCGCCCGCCGGCGGTCATCGTCGTCGGCGACGTCGTCAGGGAGAACCCGGACCGCCCGACCGCCTAGGAACGCCCCCCGGGGCGACCCCGCACAGACCCCCACCGACACCCCACCCCGGACAAGGCAGTATCACCCCGTGGCCGAACCCCTCACGATCGACACCCCCGACGACCCGCGCCTGCGCGACTACACGGACCTGACCGACGTCGAGCTGCGCCGCAGACGCGAACCGGCCGAGGGCCTGTTCATCGCGGAGGGCGAGAAGGTCATCCGCCGGGCCCTGGCGGCCGGGTACGAGATGCGGTCCATGCTGCTCTCGGCCAAGTGGGTCGGGACCATGCGGGACGTCATCGACGGGACCGGCGCGCCGGTGTACGTGATCGATCCGGACCTGGCGGAACGCGTCACCGGCTACCACGTGCACCGGGGGGCCCTGGCGTCCATGCGGCGCAAGCCCCTCCCGGACGCCGCCGGACTGCTCGCCGGCGCCCGCCGGGTCGTGGTCATGGAGTCGGTCAACGACCACACCAACATCGGCGCCATCTTCCGCAGCGCCGCCGCCCTCGGCATGGACGCCGTCCTGCTCTCCCCGGACTGCGCGGACCCGCTCTACCGGCGCTCGGTGAAGGTCTCCATGGGCGCGGTCTTCTCCGTCCCGTACGCCCGCCTGGAGAACTGGCCGCGGAGCCTGGAGACCGTACGGGAGGCCGGCTTCGACCTGCTGGCGCTCACCCCGGCGGAGGAGGCGGTCCCCCTCGACGAGGTGGCCCCGCACCGGCTGGACCGGGTCGCGCTGATGCTGGGCGCGGAGGGCGAGGGCCTCTCGGCGCGGGCCCTGCGGGCCGCCGGCAGGTGGGTCCGCATCCCGATGGCCCACGGCGTGGACTCGCTCAACGTGGGCGCGGCGGCGGCCGTCGCCTTCTACGCGGTGACGGCGGGCCGGCCGGTGTCCTGAGGGAACCCCGCCCGCACGGGGGCGGGTCAGCCCTGAAGGGCCTGCGCGGCGGCGATGCCCAGGGCGACGACGAGGGTCACGACCACGAAGACGAAGAGCCGCTGGCGCAGCAGCCGGGGGTTGGCGGGGCGGCGGCCCGTCGAGGTGGAGCGGGCCCCGGGCCGGGTGCCCGGACGGGACTGCGGCCCCCGCGAACCCCCGGTCCCCGGCCCGGCGGAGGGACGCGACGACGGTCCGGGCCCGCGCCCCCGCCCCCGTTCCCCCCCGGGCGCGCGCCCGCGCGTGTCCCGTTCGGTGTACCGCTCGGTCGGCCGGGCGGCGCTCCGCTCCTCGGCCCGCTCCCGCTGCACGGGCGGCCGGGCGGCCGGCAGCCCCTGCGCCTCGCGCGCCGCGATCTCCTTGAGCCGCATCGACAGCTGGAGCGTGCTGGGACGGTCCTCGGGGTCCTTCGCGAGACAGGCCCTGATCAGCGGCGCCAGCGCGTCCGGCACGCCGTGCAGCTGCGGCTCCTCGTGCACGACCCGGTAGAGCATGACCTCGGAACTGCCGTGCCCGAAGGGCGAGTCGGCCATCGCCGCGTACGCCAGGGTGGCGCCGAGCGAGAACACGTCGGTGGCGGGGGTGACGGCCGCGCCGCGCACCTGCTCGGGGGCGAGGAAGCCGGGCGACCCGACGGCCGTGCCCACATGGGTCAGGGTGCTGGCCCCCGTGGCCCACGCGATGCCGAAGTCGATGATGCGGGGGCCCTTGGGGGAGAGCAGGATGTTGGACGGCTTCAGGTCCCGGTGCACCACCCCGGCCTCGTGGACGGCGACCAGGCCCTCCGAGAGCGCCGCCCCGATCGTGGCCACGTCGGCGGCGCGCAGCGCGCCCTCCTCCGCGACCCGGTCGTGCAGGGAGGGGCCGGGCACGTACTGGGTGGCGAACCAGGGGCGGTCGGCCTCCAGGTCGGCGGCGACCAGCCGGGCCGTACAGCCGCCGCGGATGCGCCGGGCCGCCGACACCTCGCGGGCGAACCGCGACCGGAACTCCTGGTCCTCGGCGAGGTCGGGCCGGATCACCTTCAGCGCCACCCGCTGACCGCGCCGGTCGGACCCCAGGTACACGACACCCATCCCGCCGGCCCCCAGCCTGCGGTGGAGCCGGAACGACCCGACGATCCGCGGGTCCTCGCGCCGGAGCCGCATCATCGCCATGTCCGTCCCCTCGTCCGTTCGACGTGGCACAGCTTACGTAGTGGCGCCCGCACGCGCTCATAGGCCGCGCCCTCGCACCGGGACCGATTGTCGGCACGGGGCGGGCTGTCGGGACCCGGCCCTCTCTCCGTCGCGGCCAACCGCCGTCCCCGAAAACCCACTTGACGGAACGTCCCGTACGCCACCCGCCGTCCGGGAGGGAGGCTTCCCGGCCCCGCCGGCCCGGACACACCTCCGACGATCAAGGAAGTGAGCGATGTCACGCCCTTCTCCACCCGTCCGGCCCCTTCCCGCGTCCCCTCCGGGAAGACCCCGGGACGCGCGTCCGCGTCTCCACCCAGGGGAGTACGCCGCGCGGGCGGGCGTCATCCTCCGGGAGGCCCGCAAGCCGGTACGCGGGCATGACGCCCCGGCGCCCCCCGCTCCCTAATGTTGTCGTCACGCGGCAGGTGCGGCACTCGTCCCCCGAGGTCACGCACCTGCCGCGCCACACGACGGGAGAGGAACCATGGCGCACACGACACCCCGGCCCCCGGGCCACCGCCACCCCCTGGTGGCCACCGCCATGGTCCTTCCCCTCGCGGCCCTGCTCGTGGTCGTCTTCGGCGGCTGGGAAGCGGTGGTCACACAGGCGTCGTCCGTGGGCGTGATGCTGGGGCGCTGAGTGGCGCCCCCGGCCCGGGAGAGCGGTCCGGACCGGGGCATCCGGCCAACAGCCCCGTGGGGACGGGGGTGCGGCGGGCGACAGCGCGGGGCCGGTCGGCCGGGGAGCCGACCGGCCTCCGCGCGTTCCCGCTCCGCGGACGGGCCCCCGCGCCGCCGCGGGGCGGACCACCCGGCCGGTGCCGGAACGCCGCCCGCCCCGTACGCTCCCGGCGTGACCTCCTCCGTCCCGCCCCTGCCCGACCGGCTCGCCGCCCTGGCCCGCGCCGCCGCCCATCCACCGGGCGCCCCCTGCCGCTGCGCGGACGGCCTCGCCGGGGTCCTCGCGGACCGGGACGACGGGACGGTCGTACGCCACGGGGCGCTCGTCGCCAAGGCCCACGCCCCGGGCACCGACCCCGGGGCGCACCGCGCGCGTCTCGCGCTGGCCGCCCACCCGGCCGTCGCCGACGTGTTCCTGCCGCCCCTCGCACCGCCGCCGGACGCCCCGGACGTACTCGACGGACGTCCCGTCACCCTCTGGCCGTACGGTCCGCCCGTCGATCCGGACGACCCCGACGCCGCCCCCTGGGAGGAGGCGGCCCGGCTGCTCGCCCGGCTCCACCGCACCCCGTGCCCGCCGGAGGCCGACGGGCTCCCGGCGATGCGAGCACCGCTCAAGGCGGCGCTCGCGGTGGAACGGATGCGCCGGACGGCGCCGGACCACCCGGCCGCGACCGCGGTCCTCGGCGCCTGGCGGACGGTCCCCGAACGCCCCGCGGGCGCGCCCCGGCTGCTCTGCCACGGCGACTTCCACCTCGGCCAGCTCGTCCGCTCCGGGAGCCCACGCCCCCCGGCCGGTCCGCCGCCCTGGCGGCTCATCGACGTCGACGACCTCGGGCTCGGCGACCCCGCCTGGGACCTGGCCCGCCCGGCCGCCTGGTTCGCCGCCGGCATCCTGCCCCCGGAGATCTGGACCCGTTTCCTGGACGCGTACCGGGAGGCGGGCGGACCGGCCGTGGGCGCCGACCCCTGGGACCGGCTCGACGTACCCGCGCGGGCCCTGACGGCACAGACGGCCGCCCTGGCCCTCGTGAAGTCCACGGCCGGGCGCCGACCGCTCGACGAGGTCGAACAGATGACGGTCGACGCCTGCGTCCGCATCGCCGGACGTCGAACCGGGTAGGCGTCCTCGGCGTCCCCATAAGGTGAAGCCATCATTCGAACGGCAATGTCAGGGAGTTGAGCCGAGCATGCAGTGTCCCAAGTGCCATGCCGCCATGCACACGTACAACCGCAACGGCGTCCAGATCGAGCAGTGCAGCGGCTGCCGGGGCATCTTCCTGGACTACGGCGAGCTGGAGGCGCTGACCCGCCTGGAGTCCCAGTGGGTCCAGCAGGCCCCGCCGGCCCCGCCCGTCCCCGGGGGCTACCCGGCGCAGCCCGCCCCCGCCGCCCCGGCCTGGGGTGCCCCGCACCACGGCGGCGGCCACCACGGCGGCGGTCACTACCGCCAGCGCGGCTTCGGCCGGATGCTCTTCTCCTCCTGAGGAGCCCCGGTGTCCTGAGCGGACCCGGCGACACGGACCGGCCCCGGCGGGCGCCGGCCCGTGTCGCCGGGTCCGGCGGCGGACACGAAGAAGCCCCCGGCCGCTGTCGGCGGCCGGGGGCTCCTTGCTGCGTGCGCGATACTGGGATTGAACCAGTGACCTCTTCCGTGTCAGGGAAGCGCTCTCCCGCTGAGCTAATCGCGCGGGCCGGGCACGAGGTGTCCGGAGGTGGGGCGTACTGCGTGCGCGATACTGGGATTGAACCAGTGACCTCTTCCGTGTCAGGGAAGCGCTCTCCCGCTGAGCTAATCGCGCGGGGGACCCGAAGGTCCGGTGGACGATACTGGGATTGAACCAGTGACCTCTTCCGTGTCAGGGAAGCGCTCTCCCGCTGAGCTAATCGTCCTTGGAGGTGGAGACGGGATTTGAACCCGTGTAGACGGCTTTGCAGGCCGTTGCCTCGCCTCTCGGCCACTCCACCAGGAGTGAATACAGGGGTTCGGGAAGATCCCCCACATCGAGCGGACGACGAGATTCGAACTCGCGACCCTCACCTTGGCAAGGTGATGCTCTACCAACTGAGCCACGTCCGCTTGTCGTTTCCGGCCCGCTTGCGCGTCCCGGCGACGTGTTGAACTCTAGCGGATTCCCGGGCCAGTACAAAAACGCGTTTCCGCAGCGTGCTGACCTGCGGACCGACCGGGGCGCCGGCCGGGGCGGGCCGGGTGCCGCCCCGGAGGGTTCGCGCGGCGTTCACCGCCGCGCCGCCCGGGTCGCGCGGAGTCCCCGCCGCACGCGATCCGGTGCCGCCCTCCCGTCCGGCCTGGGGCACGTGCCGGACACCGCCGGGCAGACGGGACTTTCGGCGCACGCCTAGACTCGACGTGTGCACGACCTCGCCCCCCTGGCCCGTTTCGGCGGCCTCGTCGCGACCGACCTCCGGGACGTGACCCACGACCCCGCGGCCCTGGACTCCACCGGCTTCTGGGCCGTCTGCGCGGACTTCGAGGGGCGCCTGACCTGCGCCCGCTTCGGGGACGTACGGCCGGACCCGGTGCCCCCGCCCGCGCCGGGTGCCTGGCGCGGCCCCGCCGCGGACGCCTGGACGTCCTCCCTCGACCGCGCCGCCTACACGGCGGGCGTGCGGCGCGTGCGGGAGCACATCGCGCGCGGCGAGGTCTACCAGGCGAACCTCTGCCGGGTGCTGACCGCGCCGCTGCCGGACCCGGCCGCCGCCGACGTGGACGCCCTCACCGCGCTCCTCGCCGCGGGCAACCCGGCCCCGTACGCCGGAACGATCCGCCTGCCCGCCCACGGCGTGGAGATCGCCACCGCCTCCCCGGAGCTCTACCTGCGCAGGGAAGGGGCCCGGATCTCCTCCGGCCCGATCAAGGGGACCGGCCGCACCGCCGCCGACCTCCTGCCCAAGGACCACGCGGAGAACGTGATGATCGTCGACCTGGTCCGCAACGACCTGGGACGCGTCAGCGAGACCGGCTCCGTCACCGTCCCCGCCCTCTGCGCGGTCGAGGAGCACCCCGGCCTCGTCCACCTCGTCTCCACGGTCGACGGCCTGCTGCGCGAGGACGCCGGCTGGCCCGAACTGCTCGCCGCCACCTTCCCGCCCGGATCGGTCACCGGCGCCCCCAAGTCCAGCGCCCTGCGGATCATCGGGGCGCTGGAGACCGCGCCCCGGGGTCCGTACTGCGGAGGCGTCGGCTGGGTGGACGCCGACGCGGGCACCGGCGAGCTGGCCGTCGGCATACGCACCTTCTGGATCGACCGCCCCGAAGGCGTGCTGCGCTTCGGCACCGGTGCCGGGATCACCTGGGGCTCCGACCCGGAGCGCGAGTGGGAGGAGACCGAGCTGAAGGCGTCCCGGCTGGTCGCGATAGCGTCGGGCGCCTACGAGTCAGGCGCCCGCGGGGCGACCGGAAAGGCCATTCCTCGATGAAACTCTGGGTCAACGGCGGTCTGCACGACGCGGAAACCGCCCGGGTCTCCGTACTGGACCACGGACTGACCGTCGGCGACGGCGTCTTCGAGACGGTCAAGGCGGAACGCGGCGAAACCTTCGCCCTCACCCTCCACCTGGAACGCCTCGCCCGCTCGGCGCGCGGCCTCGGCCTCCCCGACCCGGACCTCGACGAGGTCCGCCGCGCCTGCGCCGCCGTCCTGGAGGCCAACCCGATGGAGCTCGGCCGCCTCCGCATCACGTACACCGGCGGTCTCTCCCCGCTCGGTTCGGAGCGCGGCGACGCCGGGGCCAGCCTCGTCGTCGCCCTCGGCGAGACCACCCGCCGCCCCGACTCCACCGCCGTGATCACCGTGCCCTGGACCCGCAACGAGCGCGGCGCCCTCACCGGCCTCAAGACCACCTCGTACGCCGAGAACGTCGTCGCCCTCGCGCGGGCGCGCGAGCGGGGGGCCTCCGAGGCCCTCTTCGCCAACACGGCGGGGCGGCTCTGCGAGGGCACCGGTTCCAACGTCTTCGTCGTGGTCGACGGCCGCCTCCTCACCCCGCCCGTCTCCTCCGGCTGCCTCGCGGGCATCACCCGCGCCCTCGCCGTGCGGTGGACCGGGGCGGAGGAGGCCGATCTGCCGCTGGAGGTCCTGGAGAGCGCCGACGAGGTCTTCCTGACCTCGACGCTCCGCGACGTGCAGGCCGTGCACCGGGTCGACGGGCGCGAGCTGTCGCCCGCTCCCGGGCCGGTGACCGCCAAGGCGATGCGGGTCTTCGAGGAGTACGCGGCCCGGGACCGGGACCCGGTCCTCGGCTGAGCCGGGGCCGGGAGCTGCGGCCCGCGCGAAAACACGATGACGGATGGGCCGCGGGGCGGGTAGAACACCTCTGATGACCACCACCCTGCGGCCGGCCGGGCCGCTTCAGGAGTCGCCCGACGGCGGCCGTTCCCGTACCTACGACGTGTGCGTGAACAGCCGCCGCGTCGGCTCCGTCCGCCTCGCCACCGACCCCGCCTTCGGCGCCGCCTCGGGGGTGATCGAGGACATCCGGATCGACGAACCGGACCGGGGCCGGGGCCGGGGCACGGTCGCCGCGCTCGCCTCCGAGGAGGTGCTGCGGGGCTGGGGCTGCGTCCAGGTGCGGGTGTCGGTGCCCGCCGACGCCGGGACGGCGCTGCGCGCGGTCCGCTCGCTCGGCTACGCCGAACGCAGCCGGAACATGGTCAAGGAGCTGTCCGGCGCCCTTCCCGTGCTGCCGGAGGGCGTCGAGATCCGGCCGATGGACGCGGCCGGGTTCGCCGTGTGGGAGGCGCGGGCCCGGGACGCCTTCGCGCGGAGCTGGATCGAGCGGGGCGTCCCCGAGGAACAGGCCCGCGCCAAGGCCGAGAGCAGCCACCGCGCGCTCCTTCCCGACGGTCTCGCCACCCCCGGCACGGCAATCCACGTCCTCGTCCGCGACGGGCGGCCCGTCGGCTCCCTGTGGACCGGCCGGACCGAACTCGAACCGGGGCGGCGGGCGGCCTACGTGTACGACATAGAGGTCCGGGAGGAGGAGCGCGGGCGCGGCCACGGCAGGGCGCTCATGCTGCTCGCCGAGCGGGTCGCGCGGGAGGCCGGGGAGACCCTGATCGGACTGCACGTCTTCGCGGACAACACCCCGGCGGTCCGGCTCTACGAGTCGCTCGGGTACCGCACGACCCACGTCAACAGCGCCAAGTCGCTGGTGTGACCCGGGCGGCCCGGGCGCCCGGTCGTCCCGGCCGGGGCGTCCGCGTGCCCGGCCGCCGGGGCGCCCCGCCGCCCGGTCCGCTCCTCGCCGAGCCGGGCGGACGGGCGCGCGGACGGTTCCTTCAGGCGCCCAGGAGGCGGTCGGCGATCGTCCCGATCCGCTCCCGCAGGCCCTCCTGGCTCCGGCCGCCGTCCAGGCGTTCGCCGCCGATGACGTAGGTCGGCGTGCCGGTCACCTTGATCGCCCTGCCCTCCGCCTCGTCCGCGTCGACGGTCAGCAGGTGCCGGCCGTCGATCAGCGCGGTGTCGATCTCCTCGGCGTCCAGGCCGAGTCCGGCCGCCACCTCCAGGAGGACCGGTTCGCCCCGCTCGCCCAGCTCGGCGGTCCTGGCGAGCAGCGCCTCCGTGTACGGCCAGCCCTTCCCCTGCGCGAACGCCTCCTCGGCGGCCTGGGCGGCGGCGTACGCGTGCTTGTGCTTCGCCAGCGGGAAGTGGCGCAGCTGCACGTCGAGCCGGTCGCCGTACTCCTCGCGGAGCGCGCGGACGTCGTCGAGGGCCCGGAAGCAGTCGGGGCACTGGAGGTCGAACCACGCCTCCAGGACGACGGGGGAGGCGGGTGCGGTGGTGGAGTCACTCATGGCAGCAGTCTCCCTCACCGGGACCGGGGGAGGAGATCCCGGCCGGGACGACCCGGAGATCTCCCTGAGACCGGTCGCGGGGCATGGCCCAGGGCGGTGGTGGCGTGCAGGATGGAAGGGACGTATCACCCGGACCTGGAGGACCAGCATGCTCGCCGAGACCATCTGTTCCGCGGTGTCCGCGGCGGGCCTGGGCATCGCCGCGATCACGGCGTACCGGAAGCGCTTCCTCGCCGCCGCCCGGATCGCCGCCTACGCGCTGGTGCCGCTCGGCCTGGTGATGACGGGAGCCGTCGCCTGGGTCGCGGACGCGTTGTCGTTCAGCCCGGTGGTCTGGGCGGGCTTCGGCGTGCTCGGCGCCGCCTGGCTCCTCCTCCTGTCCACCCGGGCCGTCGAGCGGCGCCGGGCCGGCCGGCCGGGGGCCGCCGGGGGAGCGGAGCCGAGAGCCGTGGCCCCGGGCGCCCCGGTCCCCTCGCGGACCGTCACCGCGAAGCCGCGCTCCGCCCCGTCGGCGGACGACGACTTCGGCGACATCGAGGCGATTCTGAAGAAGCACGGAATCTGATCGCTTCTGATGATTCCGATGTCCGTCCCGGTTCGGTGAACCACGGGAAGGAGTGAACGACCCCCGCTTCGGGGTGGTTTCCGGAATTTCGGGTGTGCCGTGTGCGCGATCATCCCCCCGAGATGCCGGATACCTCGCGGGACCTCGTCCCCGCCCCCACCGATGCTTCCGCAGACGCCCCCGGCGTCGGCGAAGAGCCGCGCGGCTGCCTGTTCGCGCTCTCCCAGCCGCCGTTGATGATCTTCCTCGGGGTGATCGGATGCCTGCTGCTCATGGCCGCCGTGCACGACCTCTTCGTGCTGTGACCCCCGCTCGTGCCCCCGTCGCCGTCCACCGCCCCGCGCGTCCGGCCGGGCGGGTCAGCCCCCCGCCTCCTTGCGGCGCGCCCGGTACGCGGCCACGTGCAGCCGGTTCCCGCAGGTCCGGCTGTCGCAGTAGCGGCGCGAGCGGTTGCGGGAGAGGTCGACGAAGGCCCGGCCGCAGTCCGGTGCCTCGCAGCGCCGCAGCCGTTCCTGCTCGCCCGCCACGACGATGAACGCGAGGGCCATGCCGCAGTCGGCCGCGAGATGGTCCGCCACCGAGGCGCCCGGCGCGAAGTAGTGCACGTGCCAGTCGTAGCCGTCGTGGTCGGTGAGCTGCGGGGTGGTGCCCGCACCCGCCACCAGCTGGTTGATCAGGGGGGCGGCGATCCGGGCCTCGGGGGCGGAGAAGACGGCCGCGAACTTCTCGCGCACCGCGCGCACGGCCCGCAGGTCGTCGGGGCCGAGGGTGCCCACGTCGCTGATCTTGTGCGCGTGGACGAAGTCGTGGAGGCCCCGGAGATCCGCGAGGGCGTCGTCGCGGTCGCCCTGCGGCGCGGTGTTCATCAGATCGACGACGGTGTCGAGGGCGATCCGGGTGTCGTGAGGGATCAGCACGATTCGCTCCCTGGCCTGCCGCGGGCGGGCGCCCGTGGAATGGCGCTGACTTTAGCGCGACCGGGAGGACGGCACCGGCGCCCACCGCCGCGCCGGCTGCGCGGCGGTGGGCGCCGGATGACGTGCCTGGGAGCTGCCCGCGCGGCGCCGTCTCCCCGAGTCGGACGGCGTCGTGCGGGCCCCTGCCTGGTTCAGCTGTCGGCCAGGATGTGGGAAAGCTCCGTATCGAGGTCGAAGTGCCGGTGCTCGGTGCCCGGTGGCACGGCGGCGTCGGTCCGCTTCAGGAACGACTCCAGGGCCCGCGCCGGGGCCTCGAGCAGGGCTTCTCCCTCGGGGGAGCTCAACGCGATGCAGACGACTCCCTGACCGTGACTACGGGACGGCCAGACGCGGACGTCGCCCGTGCCGGTGGGCCGGTGCAGCCCCTCGGCGAGAAGGTCGCGGGCGAAGACCCACTCGACCGTCTCCTCGGCTCCGGTGTGGAAGGTGGCGTGCACGGCATAGGGATCGGCCGTGTCATACCGCAGGCCCGCGGGTACAGGCAGTGAGGACTCGCTCGACACAACGAGGCGCAGGTGCAGCTCGCAGCTGACCGTGGTGTTCATAAGCGCCAGGGCCTTTCGCTCAGTGTGCGCTCGGGGATTCGCACGTCGGCGCAATCGACATGCCACCTCTGATGCTGTTGTAAACCCCTCTGTCTGGTTTGCGGGCGTTCAGGTAGCTCGTCTGGGCGTGTGTAACTATGGGTAATACCATCGTTCCGGCTGCGGCCCCGGGTCCGGTAGGTTGGATCCATGCATGCGGAGAGTGACGAGCGCGCCGAGGAGTCGGCGGCCGGCCGGGGGGCCGAACTGGGTTCCCGCGCGCCGGAGTTCATCAAGGCCCGCCGGACCCTGCACCTGAGCTGGCAGGTCGGCGTCTTCATCGTGGGGCTCGCCGTGGTCGGCGCCGGCGTGGTCATGCTGCCGCTCCCCGGCCCCGGCTGGCTGGTCATCTTCGGCGGCATGGCGATCTGGGCGACCGAGTTCGTCTGGGCGCAGCTCGTGCTCCGCTGGACCAAGCGCAAGGTCACCGAGGCCGCCCAGCGGGCCCTCGATCCCAAGGTCCGCCGCAGGAACATCGTCCTCACCACCGTCGGCCTGGTGATCGTCGCCGTCCTGCTCGGCGTCTACCTCTGGAAGTTCGGCCTCGTCATGCCGTGGAAGATCGACGAGTGACCCTCCGGCGGTTCGGGAGCCCCGCTGACATGGGGTAACGTATGCGGTGCGCCCGGGCGATTAGCTCAGTGGGAGAGCGCTTCGTTCACACCGAAGAGGTCACTGGTTCGAACCCAGTATCGCCCACCACCCGGACCGAAGGCCCGGAGACGATCACCGTCTCCGGGCCTTCGGCGTTCCCCGGTCCCCTCACCGCATCCGCGCCAGCCGTTCCCGCAGCCTCCGGGCGTCCCGCAGCCGCTGCTCGTACGTGGCGCCCACCGCGAGCAGCAGCAGTCCGGCGAGGGCGGGCGGCAGCCAGCGCGGCAGCGCGCCGACCACCTGCACCACGTACGGGGCCAGCTCGTGCAGCCCGTCCAGGGCGAGCGCCGCGCCGCCCAGCACCAGGAGCGCCCGGAGCCGGAACCGCGCGCCGGCCAGCGTCACCGCGAGCGCCGCGATCCCCAGGACCAGCGGGCGCGTCCACCCCGGGTCCGTCCACGCGGCGCCGAGGCTCGGCAGCAGCGTCACCGCGAGACCGGGACCGTACGCCGTCCAGGAGGACGCCTCCGGGGCGCGCCGCCGCCGCAGGTACCCGACGACGAGGGCCGGAACCGTCACCGGGAGCGTGTACGCCTCCGGGGCCGTCACGTCCCAGGCCCCCAGCCGCACCCAGGTGGCCGTCAGGAACAGCCCCGCCGCCGCCCAGGAGGCGAAGCGGCGCCGCTCGGGCCGGAGCGCCGTCGCCGCCGCGATCACTCCGCCGAGCGCCAGGACGAGCGCCAGGAACGCGGGCCGGGACCCGGCCGGACCCAGGGCCGCCAGGCCCACCGCCGCGCCGGTGATCTCGACCGGCAGGGCCACCGGCCGCGCCCGGGCGCCGACGGCGGCGGTCGCCGCCGGGACGAGGAGCAGGGCGAGCGCGGTCCAGTGGTCCTCGAACCCGCGGGCCGCCGCCACCGCGCACACCAGCCCCGCCGCCGCGAGCACCGCCCCACAGGCCGAGACCGCCCGGCGCGTGCCCGTACCGAGGACGGCGACCGCGGTGAGGAGCGCGAGCACCGCCGTGAGCGCGGCGAACGTGGCACCCCGCACGTCCAGGGCGAGCGCGAGCGCCCCCGCGGCGGACACCAGCCCGCCCGCGTACGCGAGCCGCCCGAGGACGTCGCCCGGCTCCGTCGCGCCGACCCGCGGGAGCGTCCGGCCGGGCCGGGAGGCACCGGTACCGGCCGCCGGCCCCGCCGGGGGCCAGGACGGATACGGGGACGAGGGCGGGACCGGAGGCGGCACGGCGGGACCGGCGGCCGGTGGCACGGCGTCCTCCGGGGCCCCCGCCGCCGGAGCGTCCGTACTTCCGGGCGCTCCGGGCGCTCCGGGCGTCCGGGGCCGGGGCAGGCCGCGGGCCGTCGTCCCGGGCCGGACCGCGATCCACAGGGCCGCCGCCGCCGTCAGCAGCCGGAGGGCGAGCGCCGCCGCGTACGGCAGGTCCAGGGAGACCGGCAGGGCCGTGAGGAGCGACCAGGCCAGGACGAGGGCCCCGCACCGCGCCGGGAGGCGGGGGACGGCCGCGAGCGCGGCGGCGGCCACCGCCAGGACCAGGAGGGCCGCCGCCGGGTACGGGGCGAGGAGGGGCTCGGCGTGTTCGCCCGACCAGACGCCCGTCGTCCGCACCGACGGCCCCAGCGCCCCCGTCACGACCGGCGGCAGCGCCCACAGGAGGCCGAGGCCCGCCGCCGACGCCCCCGCGGCCGCCAGACCCGTCCGGACCCCGCGCGGCAGCCGGGCGCCCGCGCCCGTCCGCCACACCGACGCCAGGACGAGGGCGCACAGCACATACCCCGGGACCGTCCAGTCGGCCGGGAGCGCGGACCGCAGCAGGCCGCCGGGGGCCGCCACCACCGCCAGACCGGCGACGACCGAGGCCGCCACCGCCCACGAGGGCGCCCGCCACGCCGCGTACAGGCACGCCGCCGCGCCCGCCAGGAGCAGCGGCGCGCCGCTCCACGGCGAGGCGAGGGAGAGCCAGCCGCCCGTCAGGAACGCCCAGCCGCCCAGGGCCGCCCCGCCCGCGCCCGCCGTGATCCGGACCGGCAGCGGACGCGCCCGCAGGACCACCGCCCCGTCCGCCACCGCCGTGACGAGCGCCGCCCAGGCGAAGGCCGTCGGTCCCCCGCCGGCCGCGAGCACGCCCAGCGGCAGCGGCAGCTGTGCGGCGGCCGCGGCCGCCGGCAGCGGGACGCGCAGCCGGGGGAGTGCCGAGCCGTACGCCGCCCACGTCCCCGCGAGGACCGCCGAGGCCGCCGCCGTGTACGCGGTGCCGTCCGTCCCGGACAGCGCCGCCCGGTGCAGCGCGTACGCGTCGAGCACGGTCAGGGCCAGGCCCAGCGCCGCCACCGCCCCGGCCGTCGACACCAGGCCCCTGCGCAGCAGCGCCACCGGCGCCGCGAGCGCCGCGCCGGTCACCACGGCCAGGACCGCCGCGCGACCGCCGATCCCCATCGCCCCCCAGCTCACCAGGGTGAACGCGACCGCCGCGATCGTCAGCAGCGTGCCCCCCAGCGTCAGCAGCACGTTCTGCGCGCTCCGCGGCGTCGAGTCCGCCGCCGGCGCCGCCTGCGGCATCGGCGGCACCGGGTACGGCGACGCCGCCCGGACCGGCTGGTACAGGATCTGGATCAGCCAGGCCTGCCGGGTCAGCAACTGGGTCCGGCGCGCCTCGAGTCGGGCCAGTTCGCGGTCGACGAGCACCAGTTCGTCCGCGGGAGGCAGGGTGTTGTCCATGTCCGGAGTGTCGTCCCGGGCCCGGCGGCCGGAAAGGGGCGTCCGTACTCAGATCCCCGTCTGAGTACACCCAGACTGGGGTCATGGACTGGTCCCGCTATCGATTCCGCTGCGTCTGGCGGCTCGCCGCCCCGCCCGAAACCGTCTACGCCGTCCTCGAACGGGCCGAGGAGTACCCCCGCTGGTGGCCGCAGGTCCGCGAGGTGGTGCCCTCCGAGGACGCCCCCGAGACCGCCGGCACCGCCCGCTTCCGGTCCTTCCTCCCGTACGACCTCGTCGTCACCGTCCGCGCCCTGCGCCGCGACCGCGCGGACCGGGTCCTGGAGATCGGCCTCGGCGGGGACCTGGAGGGCTGGGCCCGCTGGACCCTCACCCCGGAGGGGATCGGCACCCGCGCCCTGTACGAGCAGGAGGTCGAGGTCCGCGCCCGGCTCCTGAGGGCGCTCGCCGTCCCCGGCAGACCCGTCTTCCGCGCCAACCACGCCGTGATGATGCGCGGCGGGAGACGGGGGCTCGCCGCCCACCTGCGATCGGTTTGAAGGAAGGACGGAAGTGCCTGTATGGTTCAACCCGTTCCCGGGCGATTAGCTCAGCGGGAGAGCACTTCGTTCACACCGAAGGGGTCACTGGTTCGATCCCAGTATCGCCCACCGGGAGAGGCCGGTCCGTCGGAAGACGGGCCGGCCTCTGTCATGCGCGCGGCCGCGCGGATCACGCCGCCGTCCGCAGCTCCGGGCGCAGCGGCCACGAGGGGTCCACCGCCTCCGGCGTCCCCTGCCGTGCGAACCACGCCTGGAGCCCCCGCGCCTGCGCCGCGTGCCACACCGCCTGGAGCGTGTGCAGCTCCGCCGGGGTCAGCCGCTCCAGACGGGACGAGAAGCGCCGCGCCACCGCCCGTACGACCTCCATCGCGGCCGTCGCGTCCGCCGCCGCGTCGTGCGCCCCCGTCAGCTCCACCCCGTAGTGGGCGCACAGGTCGGTGAGCGTCCTGCGGCCCTTCCGGTAGCGGTCCAGGTGCTTGTCCAGGACCCGCGGGTCGAGCACGCACAGCGGCGCCCCCGCCAGGTAGTCGCCGAGGGTGGACGCCCGGTGCCGCCGCAGCTCCCGGTCGAGGAGCGTCAGGTCGAACGGCGCGTTCATCACCACCAGCGGACGCCCCGTCGCGGTCTGTTCGGTCAGTGCCCGCGCCACCTCCTCCATCACGGGAGCGGGCCACCGGCCGTTCCGTTGGAGGTGACCGTCCGTCAGGCCGTGTACGGCGGTGGCCTCCGCGGGCACGGGTACGCCCGGGTTCACCAGCCAGCGCGTCACGCGCGGACGCGCCCCCGCCGCGTCCTGTACGACGAGAGCGGCCGAGACGATCCGGTCGCCCTCGACGTCGACTCCCGTGGTCTCCGTGTCGAAAGCGGCCAGGGGCCCTTCGTACCAGTGCAACGTCATCCCCGAACTCCCTGCGCCCGTGCGGCAGATGGCCGACCCCCTGCCCCGAAACGGTGATACCCGGACTGTTTGCGCCGTACGCGGACCGGTCACAACAGAAGGGACGGGGAAGGAAGACGACATGGCGCTCGCCCAGCCCGGGGCGGGTGGGCCCCCGCCCGGGCGGGCGGCACCGGCCCGCGGCTCACTCGCCACCACCGCCTGCATGGAGACCCTCCAGGTGGGATACCTGCACGCCGTCGCCGCCGCGGCCGGCTGCTCGCTGTCCCAGCCCTTTCCGGACAACGGCATCGACTGGCACGTGAGCCACAGCGCTCCCGGGCACACCGTCGACGACGAGGTGACCATCAAGGTGCAGCTCAAGTGCACCTACCAGATACCGCCGCGCCCCTCCGGGAGCGCCTTCTCCTTCACCCTGGACAACGACCACCTGGTGAAGCTCGCCCGGACCCCCGTGTCCGTGCACAAGATCCTGGTCGTGATGCTCGTCCCGAGGTCACGGGAGGACTGGCTGAGGGCGAGCCACGACCGGCTCGACCTGCGGCACTGCTGCTACTGGATCAACCTGGCCGGGCACCCGGTCACGGGGCGGCGCCGGACCACCGTGCGCGTGCCGACGGCACGGATCTTCGACGACCGGGCGCTCTGCGAGATCATGACCCGGGTCGGCGTGGGAGGGAGACCCTGATGCACCGGCCGACCGACGACCCCGGACCCGACGGCGCCGGACCCGACGACCCCGGACCCGACGACCCCGGACCCGACGGCGCCGGGGGTTCCGGGGGAGGGGAGGGCGGAGGCGGGTACGGTCCGGTCTTCCCGCCCCGCCGCCCCCGCCCGGTGCCCGGACCCCGCCCCGGGCTCCCCGCCCCGCCCGCCGGCCCCTGGGACGGCGCCCGGGGCGCGCCCGACCCCGGCCGCGTCGATCCGCGCGTCCTCGGCGCCCTGCTCGCCCGCCACGGCTGGCGGCGGCGCGGCGGGGTGCCCGGCCGTTACGGCCGCTGGACCCCGCCCGGGGGCGCCGCCACCAGCCTCCTCGTCCCCGAGAGCCGCGCCTTCCCGGACTGCGAGGACCTGCTCGGCGAGGCCCTCGCCGCCCTCGCCCGCGGCACCGCCCCCTCCGCCCGCGAGATCCTCACCGGCGTCGCCGTCCCCAGCGACGAGGTCCGCTGGTGGCGGGACGTGCCCCCGGGCCCGGCCGGAACCGTCCCCTGGACCGTGCGGGACCAGCTCGGCTCGGCCGCCCGCCGGCTCCTTCTCGCCGGGGCCCTCGCCGTGTGCGACCGGGCCGGCTACCACGGGGCCCGGCACCGGCGCCAGGCCCGGAGTTCCCTGGAGACCGTCCTCGTCGGAGCGGACCCCGGCGGGCACGGCCTCACCGCCTTCCTGCCCGTCGACCCCGGCCGCCCGCTCGCCGTCCGGCTCCACCACGCGCTCCACGCGGCCCGCGAGGCCACCGACTACCGGCGGGCCACCGGCGGCGCGGAGGCGTTCGACGCCGCCGTCGGGGCCGGCGTCAGCCACGAACTCACCGAGGCCCTGATCGCTCTCGTCCGGGGCACGGAGGGCGCCCGCGTCGCCCTGGAGTGGGCCCCGGCCGCCGGGCCGCCCGAGGGGTGCGCCGCCCGCCCCGAACCCGTCGAGTTCTCCCCCGGCGACCTGCCGGCCCTGCGCGAGGCGAGCGCCCGCTACCTGGCCGGCGAGCCCTCCGTGCCGGTCCGCCTCACCGGCGCCGTCGTCCGCATGCGCCGCTCCGGCCCCCGGGGCGAGGGCACCGTCCGGCTGCGCGTCCTCGGCGGCGCGGAGGTCCCGCACGTCCGCGTCGTCCTCGACGAGGAGGCGTACCGCACCGCCGGCCACGCCCACCTCGTCGGGCTCCCCATCCGTGTCTCCGGCCGTCTGGAGAGCCGGGGCGGCTTCCGCCGCCTCACCGGCGCGTCCGGCGTCGTCCCCGTCCAGGTCGACGAGACCGAGCGGGACCGCCTGATGAAGGCGCTCCACGAGAACCTGGACTTCTTCGGGGAGGCGTGCGGACCGGAGGACTGAGGGGCGGAGCGGCCGGCCGGAACTCCGGAGACGGGTGCGGGGCGGAGCCCGTAGGATCGGCGGTGCGCGGCACCTCGTCTCTGTCGCGCGCCACCGGCGCCGACACCTCGTGTCTGTCCGCGCCCCGATGTATGGAGTACCCGTGTCCGATGTCCGTGTGACCGTCCAGTCCGCTTCCGAACCTGAGGAGAGGACGGTGAGCGCGGGCACCACCGCCGGCGCCCTGTTCGCCGACGACCGTACGATCGTCGCCGCCCGCGTCGGCGGTGAGCTGAAGGACCTGTCGTACGAGCTCGCCGACGGCGACGTCGTCGAGGGCGTCGGGATCTCCTCCCCGGACGGTCTCGACATCCTGCGCCACTCGACCGCCCACGTCATGGCCCAGGCCGTGCAGGAGCTCTTCCCCGAGGCCAAGCTGGGCATCGGCCCGCCGGTCCGGGACGGCTTCTACTACGACTTCGACGTCGACCGGCCCTTCACCCCCGAGGACCTCAAGGTCATCGAGAAGAAGATGCAGGAGATCCAGAAGCGCGGGCAGCGGTTCGCCCGCCGCGTGGTCTCCGACGAGGCGGCCCGCGAGGAGCTGGCCGACGAGCCGTACAAGCTGGAGCTCATCGGCATCAAGGGCGCGGCCTCGGCCGACGACGGCGCGAACGTCGAGGTGGGCGGCGGCGAGCTGACCATCTACGACAACCTCGACGCCAAGACCGGCGAGCTGTGCTGGAAGGACCTCTGCCGCGGTCCCCACCTGCCGACCACCCGGAACATCCCGGCGTTCAAGCTGATGCGGAACGCGGCCGCCTACTGGCGCGGCAGCGAGAAGAACCCGATGCTCCAGCGCATCTACGGCACCGCCTGGCCGTCGAAGGACGAGCTGAAGGCGCACCTCGACTTCCTCGCCGAGGCCGAGAAGCGCGACCACCGCAAGCTGGGCAACGAGCTGGACCTCTTCTCCGTCCCGGACGAGATCGGCTCCGGCCTCGCCGTCTTCCACCCCAAGGGCGGCATCATCCGCCGGGCCATGGAGGACTACTCGCGCAGGCGGCACGAGGAGGAGGGCTACGAGTTCGTCTACACGCCGCACGCCACCAAGGGCAAGCTGTTCGAGAAGTCCGGCCACCTGGACTGGTACGCCGAGGGCATGTACCCCCCCATGCAGCTCGACGAGGGCGTGGACTACTACCTCAAGCCCATGAACTGCCCGATGCACAACCTGATCTTCGACGCGCGCGGCCGCTCCTACCGCGAGCTGCCGCTGCGCCTGTTCGAGTTCGGCACCGTGTACCGGTACGAGAAGTCCGGCGTCGTCCACGGCCTGACCCGGGCCCGCGGCTTCACCCAGGACGACGCGCACATCTACTGCACCCGCGAGCAGATGGCGGACGAACTGGACCGCACCCTCACCTTCGTCCTGAACCTGCTCCGCGACTACGGCCTGACCGACTTCTACCTGGAGCTGTCCACCAAGGACCCGGAGAAGTTCGTCGGCTCCGACGAGGTGTGGGAGGAGGCCACCGCGGTCCTCCAGCAGGTCGCCGAGAAGCAGGGCCTCCCGCTGACCCCCGACCCGGGCGGCGCCGCGTTCTACGGGCCGAAGATCTCCGTGCAGGCGCGGGACGCCATCGGCCGCACCTGGCAGATGTCGACCGTGCAGCTCGACTTCAACCTGCCGGAGCGCTTCGACCTGGAGTACACCGCGCCGGACGGCACCAAGCAGCGCCCGGTCATGATCCACCGCGCGCTGTTCGGCTCGATCGAGCGGTTCTTCGCGGTGCTCCTGGAGCACTACGCGGGCGCGATGCCGCCGTGGCTGGCGCCCGTGCAGGCGGCCGGCATCCCGATCGGCGACGCGCACGTCGAGTACCTCCAGGACTTCGCGGCCGAGGCGAAGAGGCTGGGGCTGCGGGTCGACGTGGACGCGTCCTCCGACCGGATGCAGAAGAAGATCAGGACCTGGCAGAAGCAGAAGGTCCCGTTCATGATCATCGTCGGTGACGACGACATGGCGGCCGGCACCGTCTCCTTCCGCTACCGCGACGGGTCGCAGGAGAACGGCATCCCGCGCGAGCAGGCGCTGGCGAAGCTCGTCGACGTGGTGGAGAGCCGCGTCCAGGTGTGACGGGAGCCCGCGTGAGCGGGGCCGTTCGAAAGGCGCACGAGCACGAGGCGTCGTGCCCCCCGCCCGCGCGGGGGTCAGGCCCCCGGGGGATCCCCCGGGGGCCTTCCCGCGTCCGTCCGCCTCTCGTCCTCCCGCGTGAACGCCTGCACCAGCCAGGACGAGAACGAGCCCGTCACCGCCCCCAGCAGCGCCAGGCCGCAGGCCATCAGGCCCACCGCCGTCACCCGGCCGGCCGGGGTCACCGGGGAGACGTCCCCGTACCCCACCGTCGCCAGCGTCGAGCAGGCCCACCACACCGAGTCGCCGAAGGTGAGGATCGTGGCGCCGGGGGCGTCCACCTCGTGGTGGTAGACCGTGAGCGCCCCCGCGAAGCCCAGCAGGGCCACGCTGAGGCCCGAGTAGACCATCACGCGTCCGTAGAGGCCGAGCCTCGGCTCGCCCCGGCGGCGCCGGACCCGCTCGTACACCTTCACCGTCCGCACCGGACGCAGCAGGGGGAGGAGCACGACCAGGGTGTCGAGGGGGTGGGTGCGCAGGAAGCGGAACGGGGAGAGGCCGCTCAGCCGGAGCCGCACCAGGTAGTCCACGACGAAGAAGGCCCAGGTGGTGAGGATGACCGTGAGGCAGACGCCGTGCCAGACCGGGGGGAGCCGGCGGGCGAGGACGTGGACGGCGTAGCCGGTGAGGTAGACGAGGGAGGCCACGGCGAGGGGCACCTCCATGCGGCGGTCCCAGCGCTCCTGCCGGGACGGTGTCGGCGGCCTGTCGCCCGATGGCCTGTCGCTCATCGGACCAGCATGGCCGCCGTACGGATCCGTCGCCCCGGCGACACGTTCCGAACGGACGACGCAATATGCTGCACGACATGACGACTGAGCCGGAGCAGCAGATCGGAGTGGGGACGCAGGACGCGTTCCAGCGCCTGTGGACGCCTCACCGGATGGCGTACATCCAGGGCGAGAACAAGCCGACCGGGCCGGGTGCCGAGGACGGCTGTCCCTTCTGCTCGATTCCGTCGAAGTCGGACGAGGACGGGCTGGTGATCGCGCGCGGCGAGAGCGTGTACGCGGTGCTCAACCTGTACCCGTACAACGGCGGCCACCTCATGGTCGTCCCCTACCGGCACGTCGCCGACTACACGGATCTGGACGCGGCGGAGACGCTGGAGCTGGCCGCCTTCACGAAGCGCGCGATGGTGACGCTGCGGGCGGCCTCCGGCGCGCACGGCTTCAACATCGGCATGAACCAGGGCGCCGTCGCGGGTGCCGGGATCGCCGCGCACCTGCACCAGCACGTGGTGCCCCGCTGGGGCGGGGACACCAACTTCATGCCGGTCGTCGGCCACACGAAGGTGCTGCCCCAGCTCCTCGCGGACACCCGGAGGATGCTGGCCGACGCCTGGCCGTCCGGCGTCTGAGCCGTGGCCGTGGGGGGGGGGGGGGGAGTGTGGTTGTGGAGGGGGGAGACGTGGGGTGGGCGGCGGGGGGGGGGAGGAGGGAGGGGGGATAGCTGGGGGGGTGGCGTTGGGATCTGAGTC
>NZ_JBVIZC010000009.1:261038-365093 GCF_055591945.1 Streptomyces sp. NPDC041191
CAGCAGAGTAGGGTATGGGAGTGCAGGGGTAGAGGGGCGCCGCCCCGCCGCCCCGCCCCCCCCCCACGGCCACGTCAGGCGTCGTAGACGTCGGCCTTCTTGGGGCTCGCCTCCTGGACGCCGCCGCTGAGGGCGAGCGAGCGGTTGGTGAAGCGGTCCGTGTCGACGTTGTGCTCGTCGAGGACCTTGATGGTGGCGTTGTGGACCGCGCGCAGGACCGGCGTCGCCATGCGGATGGCGTCGTCGGCCATGAAGCGGTTCCTCCAGAGCGGACCGGCCCAGACGTGACGCAGGCCGAAGGGCTCCGGCAGGACGAGCTTGCCGCCGAGGAACTCCAGGACCGGCGGGAACCAGGTGAGCGGGGCGCGCACGGCCGTCCGCACGACGTCGTCGGTGGTGGTCAGCGGCAGCTTGACCTCGCGGGTCTCCCAGAAGCGGACGGACTTGGAGACCACCTTGGTCTTCGCCGCCGGCTTCTGGGTGAAGAGGCCGTGGACGGGGCCGAGGGCGTGGCCGGTGACCTCGACGCGGAGCGTGTGGTGGAGCGAGGTCACGGTGACCATCATGGTCAGGACGAGGTTGCCGTCCCAGAGGGTGAACTGCACGCCCAGGTAGTGGCGGTTGCCCGCGCCGAACTGCTGTTCGTTGCAGATGCGCTGTATCTCGTGGGGCTTCACCTGGTAGTGGACGATGCTGTCGCCCTCGGGGCGGCTGACCTCGTCGGCCCCCTCGCCGACCGGGACGACGATCCAGTGTTTCACCGTCGGCTTGGGGAAGCCGCTCTTGAGCGATCCGCGCTCCAGGAGGGTGAGCTGCTCGTGGATCTTGCGGACGACGTCCCAGGCGCGGAAGTCGTGCATCTCCTTGCCGTGCTTGGGGACGAGCTCCTCGGCGAGCGTCCAGCTGCCCCAGCGGGTGCCCAGGCCGAGGATGCCCTTGGGGCCGGCGTAGAACACGATGTTGGACTGCTGCTCGGCGGAGAGCTTCTCCAGGTTCTGGCGGAGTTCCTCGGCGGCCTTCTCGCCCGGGTCGCGGGGCGCCGCCTCGGGGATCTTGGCGCCGATGCCGCCGCCGCCGAGCAGGGCGCTCCAGCGTTCACGCAGGTCGACGGCGGTCTTCTCGCAGACGCGGCGGGCGAGGAACCAGCCGATGACCGGGGCCACCAGCATGGCGCGCAGATAGGTCGGCAGCACCCCGGCGAAGGGGAGCTTGAACATCACGAGCAGGGCGAGGAACCCGGCGGCGACGAGCACCGCGGTGCCGAGGAAGCTGGTGCGCCTGTTGTCGGAGCCGGCGGCGAACCGGCGGAGCTGGATGACGGCGAGCCAGAGCAGCAGGCCGGGGAGGAAGAGGAGCCCGCAGACGAGCGTGATCAGGGTCAGCCGCACGTCCCGCTGCTTGCGGATGCGGTTGGCCGCGAGGCAGTGGACCACCACCGGCTGGGGCTCCACGCCGAAGGACTGGACGAGCGCCTTGCGGGCTCCGCCGAGCATCCGCACCTGGACGGCGTGGGAGAACGCCTCGCCGAGGTCGGGGCGGAAGAGCTTGTGCCACTTGCCCGGGGTGACCTTCGACTTGTACAGGTCGTTGTCGGCCTCCAGGATCTTGTCGACGGGGCCGTCCCGGTACGCGGCGGAGGCGAGGGCGTGGGTCGCCGCCGTCTGCGCGTCCGAGCCCTGGAGGGGGATCTGCGCCCCGAGACCGAAACCGTCCATCGCCACTGCCGCCCCCATCGCGCCGAGTCCCTGTGCGGGCTGTTTCCCAACTGCGGTGCCCCGCACACCTTCTGAGCTGGGCACCCCAGCGTAACCGGGTACCGCCCCGTGCGTCACCGGAGTGCGGGGGGACGGCCGAATGCCGCCCGCCCCGCACGGGCGGTCACGGCTGCCGGTCCGTCGGTCACGACTGTCGGGCCGTCAGTCAGGAGCTCTTTTCGGCCCGTTCCCGGACCTTCTCCGCCAGATGCGGCGGCATCGGCTCGTGCCGGGCGTACGTACGGCCGAAGCGCCCGGTGCCGTGGGACACGGACCGCAGGTCGACCGCGTACCGCGTGATCCCGGCCTCCGGGACCTCGGCCCGCACGAGGGTCCGTCCCGGGCCCGCCCGGTCGGTGCCGACGACCCGGCCGCGCCGGCCCGACAGGTCGCTCATGACCGGGCCGACGTACTCGTCGGGGACGAGGACCTCGACCTCGTCCACCGGCTCCAGGAGGCGGACGGGGACGCCGGCGGCCGCCTCGCGCAGGGCGAGGGCTCCGGCCGTCTGGAAGGCGGCGTCGGAGGAGTCGACCGAGTGGGCCTTGCCGTCGCGCAGGGTGACCCGGACGTCCACGAGCGGGTGGCCGGTGGCGATCCCGCGCGCGGCCTGCGCCCGTACGCCCTTCTCGACGGAGGCGACGAACGGGCGCGGCACCGCCCCGCCGACCACCTCGTCGACGAACTCGATGCCGCTGCCCGGCGGCAGCGGCTGCACGTCGATCTCGCAGACGGCGTACTGGCCGTGGCCGCCGGACTGCTTGACGTGCCGGCCCCGGCCGGAGGAGGCGCCGCCGAAGGTCTCGCGCAGCGCCACCTCGTACGGCACGGCGTCGACCCGGACGCCGTGGTGCTCGCGGAGGCGTTCGAGGGCGACCTCCTGGTGGGCCTCGCCCAGGCACCACAGCACCGTCTGCCCGGTGTCCGGGTTCTGTTCGAGCCGCAGTGCCGGGTCCTCGGCGACCAGCCGGGCGAGGCCCTGCGACAGCCGGTCCTCGTCGGCCCTGCCGCGGGCCCGGACGGCGAGCGGCAGCAGGGGCTCCGGCAGGGGCCACGGTTCCATCAGGAGCGGGTCGTCCTCGGCGGAGACGGTGTCACCGGACTCGGCGTGCCCGAGCCGGGCGACGCAGACGAGGTCCCCCGCGACGCAGTGCGTCACGGGACGCTGCCGCCCGCCGAAGGGGGAGGTGAGGGCGCCGGTCCGGTCGTCCGCCTCGTGGAGGTCCCGGTCCCCCCGGCTCCCTTCCCGCCGGCCCGCGGGACCGCGTCCGCAGACGTGGACGGCCTCCTCGGGGCGCAGGGTCCCGGAGAACACCCGGACCAGGGAGATCCGTCCCACGTAGGGGTCGGAGGCGGTCTTGACGACCTCGGCCACCAGGGGACCCCCGGGGTCGCAGACGACCGGGGGCCGGTCGCTCCCGTCGGGGGCGGTGACGGCGCGCGGCCCGTGCTCCAGGGGCGAGGGGAAGCCGCGGGTGATCAGCTCCAGGAGTTCGACGGTGCCCAGGCCCTGCGCACCGCCGTCGGCGGCGGGCGCGGCCGCGAGCACCGGGTGGAAGGCGCCCCGGGCGACCGCCTTCTCCAGGTCGCCGACGAGGGTCTCCGGATCGATCGGCCCGCCGCCGAGGTAGCGGTCCATGAGGCTCTCGTCCTCGCTCCCGGCGATGATCCCCTCGATCAGCCGGGCGCGGGCGCCCGCGACGAGTTCCGCCCGCCTCCCGTCGGGCGGCTCCTCCCGCCGCACTCCGGTGGAGTAGTCGAGGACGCGTTCCGAGAGCAGGCCGGCCAGACCGGTGACGGGCGCGCGCCCGTCGGAGCCCTCGGCGCCGCGCACCGGCAGGTAGAGGGGGAGGACGGCGTCCGGGTCGTCGTGGCCGAAGAGCCCGGCGCAGACCTCGGTCAGCTCCGCGAAGCCGGTCCGGGCGGTGTCGAGATGGGTGACGACGATGGCGCGGGGCGTGCCGACGGCGGCGCACTCCTCCCAGGCGGCACGGGTGGAGGCGGCGACGGCGTCGGCCTCCTGGGCGGCCGAGACGACGAAGAGGGCCGCGTCCGCCGCGCGCAGACCGGCCCTCAGCTCCCCGACGAAGTCGGCGTACCCGGGGGTGTCGAGGAGGTTGATCCTGTACCCGTCCCAGTCGACCGGGACGAGCGAGAGCTGCACGGAGCGGTGGTGCCGCCGGTCGGTCCCGTCGTGGTCGGAGACCGTGCCGCCGTTCTCGGCCCGCCCGGCCCGGCCGGCCGCCCCGGCGGTCCGCGCGAGGGCCTCGACGAGCGTCGTCTTGCCCGATCCGGAGTGGCCGACCAGCACCACGTTCCGCACGGCCGAGGGCCGGTCGGCCGCCGGAACCCCGCCGGCGGCCCCGGCGGCCGTCTTCGCCCTGTCACCCATGACGTGTTCCTCCCGACTGCTCGCGCGGCGCGAACGGGACGCGGGCGCGGGGAGCGGCGCGCCGTACGGCACGGCTCCCGCGGCGGCCCTCCGGGGCCCGGCACCGGCCCTCGTGGCGCGTGCGGCGGCCCTTCGGCCCGGCGCCGGTGCCCGTGGCGGCCCTCCGGGCCCGGCACCGGCTTCCGTGGTGGTCCTTCGAGCTTGGCACCCTCCCCGGGAGGCGTCCATCCGTGGCGGAGGCGCCCGCCCGCCGGGCCCCGGTCCCGAGGCACGCCGACGCGAACGGGCGGGCACCCGCCGATGACCGGGGGCGCTCGTGACTACGATGGGCGGGCCGGTGGTCGTAGGGGCCGCGCGGCCCACCGAACCTCGGGAAGGCCATGCTGAACAAGTACGCGCGTGCCTTTTTCACGCGTGTCCTCACACCGTTCGCCGCGTTTCTGCTCCGCAGGGGCGTCAGCCCCGACGCGGTCACGCTCATCGGCACGGCGGGGGTGATGGCCGGCGCGCTGGTCTTCTTCCCGCGCGGGGAATTCTTCTGGGGCACCATCGTCATCACCCTGTTCGTCTTCTCCGACCTCGTCGACGGCAACATGGCCCGGCAGGCCGGGATCTCCAGCCGCTGGGGGGCCTTCCTCGACTCGACGCTCGACCGGGTCGCGGACGGCGCGATCTTCGGCGGCTTCGCGCTCTGGTACGCGGGCAAGGGCGACGACGACGTGATGTGCGCCGTGTCGATCTTCTGCCTGGCGAGCGGCCAGGTCGTCTCGTACACCAAGGCCCGGGGCGAATCGATCGGCCTGCCCGTCGCGGTCAACGGCCTCGTCGAGCGCGCCGAGCGGCTCGTCGTCTCGCTGGTCGCCGCCGGACTCGCCGGACTGCACGCCTTCGGCGTCCCCGGCGTCCAGGTGCTGCTGCCGATCGCCCTGTGGGCCGTGGCCGTCGGCAGCGCGGTCACCCTGGGCCAGCGCGTCGTGACGGTACGGCGGGAATCGGCCGAGGCGGACGCCGCCGCGGCCGGGGGAAGCGGGGGAACGGCATGAGCGCGCTGAAGGACCGGCTCACCGACGGCCTGTACGGCCTCGGCTGGGCGACCGTGAAGAAACTGCCCGAGCCGGTGGCCGCCGGCCTCGGCCGGGGGATCGCCGACCTCGCGTGGAAACGGCGCGGCCCGCGCGTCCTGCGCCTGGAGGCCAACCTCGCGCGCGTGGTGCCGGACGCCACGCCCGAACGGCTCGCCGAGCTGTCGAAGGCCGGCATGCGCTCGTACATGCGGTACTGGATGGAGTCCTTCCGGCTGCCGACCTGGAGCAGGGAGCAGGTCGGGCGGGCGGTGGACATCAAGGACATCCACCTCCTCGAAGAAGGTCTCGCCTCCGGGCGCGGGGTCGTCCTCGCCCTGCCGCACCTGGCCAACTGGGACCTGGCGGGCGTCTGGGCGACCCGCGCGCTGGGCGTGCCGTTCACCACGGTCGCGGAGCGGCTCGAACCGGAGTCGCTGTACGACCGGTTCGTCGCCTACCGCGAGTCCCTCGGCATGGAGGTCGTGCCGCACACCGGCGGCTCCGCCTTCGGCCGGCTCGCGCGGCGGCTGCGGGCCGGCGGCCTGGTCTGCCTGGTCGCGGACCGGGACCTGTCGGCCTCCGGCACCGAGGTCACGTTCTTCGGGGAGACCGCGCGGATGCCGGCGGGCCCGGCGATACTCGCCCAGCAGACGGGCGCGCTGCTGCTGCCGGCGACGCTCTGGTACGACGGCGCCGCGGTCATGAGGGGGCGGATCCACCCGCCCGTGGAGGTGCCCGGGACGGGCACGCGGGCCGAGAGGACCGCGCTCATGACCCAGGCCCTCGCCGACGCCTTCGCCGAGGGCATCGCGGAGCACCCGGAGGACTGGCACATGCTGCAACGGCTCTGGCTCGCCGACCTGGAGGAGCGGGACGCGCAGGGGCGCGGCGCGGACGGGCGGGCTCCGGAGCGGAACGAGGGCGGGACGGCGTGAGGATCGGGATCGTCTGCCCGTACTCCTGGGACGTGCCGGGCGGCGTCCAGTTCCACATCCGCGACCTCGCCGAGCACCTGATCGGTCTCGGCCACGAGGTCTCCGTCCTCGCCCCCGCCGACGACGAGACCCCGCTGCCGCCCTACGTGGTCTCCGCGGGCCGGGCCGTCCCCGTGCCGTACAACGGCTCGGTGGCCCGGCTGAACTTCGGCTTCCTCTCCGCCGCGCGGGTGCGCCGCTGGCTGCACGACAACGCGTTCGACGTCGTCCACATCCACGAACCGACCTCGCCCTCCCTGGGGCTGCTCACCTGCTGGGCGGCGCAGGGGCCGATCGTGGCCACCTTCCACACCTCGAACCCGCGCTCGCGCGCCATGATCGCCGCGTATCCGATCCTCCAGCCCGCCCTGGAGAAGATCAGCGCCCGCATCGCCGTGAGCGAGTACGCGCGGCGCACGCTGGTGGAGCACCTGGGCGGCGACGCCGTCGTCATCCCCAACGGCGTCGACGTGGACTTCTTCGCCCGCGCCGAGCCGAGGAAGGAGTGGCAGGGCGGCACCCTCGGCTTCATCGGCCGCATCGACGAGCCCCGCAAGGGCCTGCCCGTCCTGATGAGGGCGCTGCCCCGCATCCTCGCCGAACGGCCCGGGACGCGGCTCCTGGTCGCAGGGCGCGGGGACGAGGAGGAGGCGGTGGCCTCGCTGCCTCCCGAGACGCGGTCCCGGGTGGAGTTCCTGGGCATGGTCAGCGACGAGGACAAGGCCCGGCTGCTGCGCAGCGTCGACGTGTACGTGGCGCCCAACACCGGCGGGGAGAGCTTCGGCATCATCCTGGTCGAGGCGCTGTCGGCCGGGGCGCCCGTGCTCGCCGCCGACCTGGACGCCTTCGCGCAGGTCCTCGACCAGGGCGGCGCGGGCGAACTCTTCGCCAACGAGGACGCGGACGCCCTCGCGGAGGCGGCGATCCGCCTCCTGGGCGACGGGGAGCGCCGCGCGGAACTGAGCGCCCGGGGCTCGGCCCACGTCCGCCGCTTCGACTGGTCCACCGTCGGCGCGGACGTCCTCTCGGTCTACGAGACCGTCACGGCCGGCGCGGCGGCGGTGGACACCGACGAACGGGCGGGCGGGCTGCGGGCGCGGCTGGGGCTGTAGCGCCCGCGGACCGCGCCCGGCGGGGCCGGGGACGGGCGGGCCCCGGGGCGTACGGACCCCCGCGACGCCCACGGGCCCGCGGCGGGCCGGACCGGCGGCCGTACGCTCCCGGCGGAACCCGCCTCGCGCCGGGAGCCGCGGGGCACGCTGGGACGATGAACCCGATCACCGTGCACCGGCTCGACCTCGGGCACTTCACCCGCCCCGCCGAGGAGTGGGGCGGGCCCCACGCGCGCGTGGAGCCCGTGTTCGGCTACCTCGTGCGGCACGCGCGCGGGACGGTCCTCCTCGACACCGGCATGGGCACCGGCTCGCCGGAGACCGACGCCCACTACCGGCCGGTCCGCAGGCCGCTCGCCGTCCGCCCCGGGGACGTGGACGCCGTCGTCAACTGCCACCTGCACTTCGACCACATCGGCGGCAACCAGCGCTTCCCCGGCACCCCCGTCCTCGTTCAGCGCGCCGAACTCGCCCTCGCCCGGGCCGGCGGGCACACCATCGACTCGCTCCTTCCCGGCGTCCGGTACGAGGAGCTGGACGGCGAGCACGAGATCGCGCCCGGCGTCCTCGTCGTGCCCACGCCCGGCCACACCGAGGGGCACCAGTCGCTGTTCCTCGACCACGGCGACCGCGTGACCGTCCTCGCGGGCCAGGCGTACGACATCGCGGGCGAGTTCGGCGTCCCGTACCGCCCCTGGCTCGGCCGGCTCGCCGAACTGGCCGCCGGCCGCCCGGCCCGTGTCCTGTTCGCCCACGACCACGCCCTTTGGGACGGCGTGCTGCCACCGCCCCGGTAGCCTGTGCGCCCGTGACCCAAACCCTCATCTGGACCGTCGCCGCGCTGATCCTCGTCGGCGTCTACCTCAGCTGGACCGCCGGGCGGCTCGACCGGCTGCACTCCCGCATCGACGCCGCCCGCGCCGCCCTGGACGCGCAGCTGCTCCGACGGGCCTCGGTCACCCAGGAACTGGCCACCTCGGGGATCCTCGACCCGGCCGCCTCGATCGTGCTGTACGAGGCCGCGCACGCCGCCCGGCAGGCCGAGGAGGACCACCGGGAGGTCGCCGAGAGCGAACTCAGCCAGGCGCTGCGGGCCGTCTTCGGCGAGCCCGAGCAGATGGAACTCGTACGGGAGGCCCCCGGCGGTGAGGAGGCCGTGGGGGAACTGGCGCAGGCCGTCCGCCGGGTGCCGATGGCCCGCCGCTTCCACAACGACGCCGTACGGGCCGCTCGGGCGCTGCGCCGCCACCGTACGGTCCGCTGGCTCCGGCTCGCGGGCCACGCCCCCTTTCCACTGGCCTTCGAAATGGACGACGAGCCGCCGGTGGCCCTTGCCGATCGTCCGGTCTGACCCTCCGTAACCTGCGAAAACGATCCACCGGGTCCCCATTGGCCCTTGTGGTGGACCGCGAGTGGACTGTTTCCTCGACTCTGTCGTCAACCCCCGTTGTCACCAGTGAGGTATCCGTGTCCACCACGCCTTCCACCCCCTCCCCGTCCCCCGAGACCGGCACCGCCCGCGTGAAGCGCGGCATGGCCGAGCAGCTCAAGGGCGGCGTGATCATGGACGTGGTCAACGCCGAGCAGGCGAAGATCGCCGAGGACGCCGGCGCCGTGGCCGTCATGGCCCTGGAGCGGGTCCCCGCCGACATCCGCAAGGACGGCGGCGTGGCCCGCATGTCCGACCCGAACATGATCGAGGAGATCATCGGGGCGGTCTCCATCCCCGTGATGGCCAAGTCCCGCATCGGCCACTTCGTCGAGGCCCAGGTCCTGCAGTCGCTCGGCGTCGACTACATCGACGAGTCCGAGGTCCTCACGCCGGCCGACGAGGTCAACCACTCCGACAAGTGGGCCTTCACCACCCCCTTCGTCTGCGGCGCCACCAACCTGGGCGAGGCCCTGCGCCGCATCGCCGAGGGCGCGGCCATGATCCGCTCCAAGGGCGAGGCCGGCACCGGCAACGTCGTCGAGGCCGTCCGCCACCTGCGCCAGATCAAGAACGAGATCGCCAGGCTGCGCGGCTACGACAACAACGAGCTGTTCGCCGCCGCCAAGGAGCTGCGCGCCCCGTACGAGCTGGTCAAGGAGGTCGCCGAGCTCGGCAAGCTGCCGGTCGTCCTCTTCTCCGCCGGTGGCGTCGCCACCCCCGCCGACGCCGCGCTCATGCGCCAGCTCGGCGCCGAGGGCGTCTTCGTCGGCTCCGGCATCTTCAAGTCGGGCGACCCGGCCAAGCGCGCCGCCGCCATCGTGAAGGCCACCACCTTCTACGACGACCCGAAGGTCGTCGCGGACGCCTCCCGCAACCTGGGCGAGGCCATGGTCGGCATCAACTGCGACACCCTCCCCGCGTCCGAGCGCTACGCCAACCGCGGCTGGTAACCACCCATGAGCACTCCTGTGATCGGTGTCCTGGCGCTCCAGGGCGACGTACGGGAGCACCTGATCGCCCTGGCTGCGGCGGACGCCGTGGCCAGGCCGGTGAGGCGCCCCGAAGAACTCGCCGAGGTGGACGGCCTGGTCCTTCCCGGCGGCGAGTCCACCACCATCTCCAAGCTGGCCGCGCTCTTCGGCCTCGCGGAGCCGCTGCGCGAGCGCATCGCCGGGGGCCTGCCGGTCTACGGCACCTGCGCCGGCCTGATCATGCTCGCCGACAAGATCCTGGACCCGCGTTCGGGCCAGGAGACCTTCGGCGGCATCGACATGATCGTCCGCCGCAACGCCTTCGGGCGGCAGAACGAGTCCTTCGAGGCCGGCGTCACCGTCGCGGGCGTCGAGGGGGGCCCCGTCGAGGGCGTCTTCATCCGGGCCCCCTGGGTGGAGTCGGTCGGCGCGGACGTCGAGGTCCTGGCCGAGCACGGGGGCCACGTCGTCGCCGTACGGCAGGGCCGGGCGCTCGCCACCTCGTTCCACCCCGAGCTCACCGGGGACCACCGCGTCCACGCCCTGTTCGTCGACATGGTGCGCACGGCGGGCTGATCCGATCCCGGTAGGATCTCTGGGGTTCGTTCAGGAATGGGTTACGCGAAGGAGACAGGCAGATGTCCGGCCACTCTAAATGGGCTACGACGAAGCACAAGAAGGCCGTGATCGACGCCAAGCGCGGCAAGCTCTTCGCGAAGCTGATCAAGAACATCGAGGTCGCGGCCCGCACGGGCGGTGCCGACCCCGACGGCAACCCGACGCTCTACGACGCCATCCAGAAGGCGAAGAAGAGCTCGGTGCCCAACAAGAACATCGACTCCGCGGTCAAGCGCGGCGGCGGCCTGGAGGCCGGCGGCGTCGACTACGCCACGATCATGTACGAGGGCTACGGCCCGAACGGCGTCGCGGTGCTCATCGAGTGCCTCACCGACAACCGCAACCGCGCCGCCTCCGACGTGCGCGTCGCCATGACCCGCAACGGCGGCTCCATGGCGGACCCGGGCTCCGTCTCGTACCTGTTCAACCGCAAGGGCGTCGTCGTGCTCCCCAAGGGCGACCTGACCGAGGACGACGTCCTGGACGCGGTGCTCGACGCGGGCGCCGAGGAGGTCAACGACCTCGGCGAGTCCTTCGAGGTCGTCAGCGAGGCCACCGACCTGGTCGCGGTCCGCACCGCCCTCCAGGAGGCCGGCATCGACTACGACTCCGCCGAGTCCAGCTTCGTCCCGACCATGCAGGTCGAGCTGGACGAGGAGGGCGCGCGCAAGATGTTCAAGCTGATCGACGCGCTGGAGGACAGCGACGACGTGCAGAACGTCTTCGCCAACTTCGACGTGTCCGACGAGGTCATGGCGAAGGTCGACGCCTGATCGCGCTCTTTCCGCAGCGGGCCGACGGGGACACGCTCCCGTCGGCCCGCTGCGTTGTCGGTGGCAGCCGATAGCCTGCTCAAACAGGAGATCGAAGAGAGGGGGCGACGTGCGCGTACTCGGAGTGGACCCCGGGCTCACCCGGTGCGGCGTCGGCGTCGTCGAGGGCGTCGCCGGCCGGCCCCTGACCATGCTCGGCGTCGGCGTGGTGCGGACGCCCGCGGACGCCGACATCGGCATGCGCCTGGTCGGCATCGAGCGGGGCCTGGAGGAGTGGATCGACCGCTTCTCACCCGAACTCGTCGCCGTGGAGCGGGTCTTCAGCCAGCACAACGTCCGTACGGTGATGGGCACCGCCCAGGCCAGCGCGGTCGCCATGCTCTGCGCCTCCCGGCGCGGCATCCCGGTCGCCCTGCACACCCCCAGCGAGGTCAAGGCCGCCGTCACCGGCAGCGGCCGCGCCGACAAGGCCCAGGTCGGAACGATGGTGACCCGGCTGCTCCGGCTCTCCGAACCGCCCAGGCCGGCCGACGCCGCCGACGCCCTCGCCCTCGCCATCTGCCACATCTGGCGGGCCCCCGCCCAGAACCGCCTCCAGCAGGCCGTCGCCGCCCAGAACCGTCTCCAGGAAGCGGCCGCACGGCACGCGTCCGCAGGGAAAGGCCGAACCCGATGATCGCCTTCGTCAGCGGCCCCGTCGCCGCCCTCGCCCCCACCACGGCCGTCATCCAGGTCGGCGGCGTGGGCATGGCCGTCCAGTGCGCCCCGGCGACCCTCGCGGGACTGCGGATCGGTGAGGAGGCCCGGCTCGCGACCTCCCTCGTCGTCCGCGAGGACTCCCTCACCCTGTACGGCTTCGCCGACGACGACGAGCGGCAGGTCTTCGAACTCCTCCAGACCGCCAGCGGCGTCGGCCCCCGCCTCGCCCAGGCCATGCTCGGCGTGCACAGCCCCGACGCGCTGCGCCTCGCGGTCTCCACCGGCGACGAGAAGGCCCTCACCGCCGTCCCCGGCATCGGCAAGAAGGGCGCGCAGAAGCTCCTCCTGGAGCTGAAGGACAAGCTCGGCACCCCCCTCGGCGGCGGCGGCCCCGCCGGCGTCCGGCGCGCCGCCTCCGGCCCCGCGCCCTGGACCGAGCAGCTCGCCGCGGCCCTCGTCGGCCTCGGCTACGCGCCCCGCGAGGCCGAGGAGGCCGTCGACGCCGTCGCCCCCCAGGCCGAGGCCGCCCTCGCCGAGACCGGCACCGCCCCCGTGCCGCAGCTGCTCCGTGCCGCCCTGCAGACCCTCAACCGCGCCCGCTGACCCCCGGCACCCCACCGGCCCCGTACGAACGAGAAGGCACCACCGTGAACTGGGACGACGACACCGCCGCCGAGGCACCCGACGCCGAGGCGCGCATCGTCGGCGCCGCCGCAGAGGGTGACGACCAGGCCGTCGAGGCGGCCCTGCGCCCCAAGGACCTCAGCGAGTTCGTCGGCCAGGAGAAGGTCCGCCAGCAGCTCGACCTGGTCCTCAGGGCCGCCCGGCAGCGCGGCGCCACCGCCGACCACGTCCTGCTCTCCGGCGCCCCCGGCCTCGGCAAGACCACCCTCTCGATGATCATCGCGGCCGAGATGAACGCCCCGATCCGCATCACCTCCGGCCCCGCCATCCAGCACGCCGGCGACCTCGCCGCGATCCTCTCCTCCCTCCAGGAGGGCGAGATCCTCTTCCTCGACGAGATCCACCGGATGTCCCGCCCCGCCGAGGAGATGCTCTACATGGCGATGGAGGACTTCCGCGTCGACGTCATCGTCGGCAAGGGCCCCGGCGCCACCGCCATCCCCCTCGAACTGCCGCCCTTCACCCTCGTCGGCGCCACCACCCGGGCCGGTCTCCTGCCGCCCCCGCTGCGCGACCGTTTCGGCTTCACCGCCCACATGGAGTTCTACGACCCGTCCGAACTCCAGCGCGTCGTCCACCGCTCCGCCGGGCTCCTCGACGTCGAGATCGACACGGCCGGGGCCGCCGAGATCGCCGGCCGCTCGCGCGGCACCCCCCGCATCGCCAACCGCCTGCTGCGCCGGGTCCGCGACTACGCCCAGGTCAGGGCGGACGGGGTCATCACCCGGGAGATCTCCGAGGCGGCCCTGAGGGTGTACGAGGTCGACGGCCGCGGCCTCGACCGGCTCGACCGCGCCGTCCTGGAGGCCCTGCTCAAGCTCTTCGGCGGCGGCCCCGTCGGCCTGTCCACCCTCGCGGTCGCGGTGGGGGAGGAGCGCGAGACCGTCGAGGAGGTCGCCGAACCCTTCCTCGTCCGCGAGGGCCTGCTGGCCCGTACCCCCCGGGGCCGGGTCGCCACTCCCGCCGCGTGGGCCCACCTCGGGCTCGTTCCGCCGGGGACGGCGGGCCCGGCGGCGCCCGGAGGCGGACAGCAGGGGCTCTTCGGGGCGTGAGGGGCCCGGGTGACGGGCGGGTGACGGCGCGGAGTGTCGCCCGAGCAGGAACCACGGTGCCATGCTGGGCGTTGTTCCATCGATGCGGACTCGCCTAGACTCCGCCGATGCCGCCCTTTCTGGTCGGCGCGCCCACCCCCGAAGACCAGGCCGCGGGTTCTCCGTGACCGTGCGAAGGATTTCCGTCCCGTGAATAACATCGGCATGCTCCTCCCGTTCATCGTGCTCATCGGGGCGATGTTCCTGATGACCCGCTCTGCGAAGAAGAAGCAGCAGCAGGCGGCGGAGATGCGCAACCAGATGCAGCCCGGCACCGGCGTACGCACGATCGGGGGAATGTACGCCACCGTCAAGGAGATCGGCGACGAGACCGTCCTCCTGGAGGTCGCGCCCGGCGTGCACGCCGTCTACGCCAAGAACGCCATCGGCGCGGTCCTGGAGGACTCCGAGTACAACCGGATCGTCCACGGCGACGAGGGCGACGAGGCGCAGGACTCCGACGCCGTCGTCCCGGACGACGCCTCCTCCCTGACGGGGGCCACCGACATCACCGCCGAGGACGCCCCCAAGGCGGACCTGACGAAGAAGTCGGACGCGGTCGAGGGCCAGAAGGACGGCAAGGCCGACGGCGAGACCGACGCGAAGTAGTCGCGGCCGGGGAACACGCGCACGCCTCCGGGAGTGCGCGGCCCCGGAACGGTTCCACGTCTGCGGGGGAAGGTCCCCACACATACTTCGTGGCCACCGCGCGCACACCCGGCGCGCGGTGGTTGGACAGGGAGATACGACAGGTGGCAGCACCGAAGAAGGGCCGAAGGCCGGCGGGGGGACAGAGCCGGCCGGGCCGCGCCCTGGCACTCATCCTGATCGCCATGGTCGCGCTCACCGGCGGCATGTTCTGGTCGGGGCACACCACCCCGCGCCTGGGCATCGACCTCGCCGGCGGTACGTCGATCACGCTCAAGGCCAAGGCCGACCCCGGCCAGGAGTCGGCGGTCAACGAGACCAACATGAACACGGCGGTCGACATCATCGAGCGCCGTGTCAACGGTCTGGGTGTCTCCGAGGCCGAGGTCCAGACGCAGGGCCGCGAGAACATCATCGTCAACATCCCCCGGGGGACGGACGAGAAGCAGGCCCGTGAGCAGGTCGGCACCACCGCCCAGCTCTACTTCCGGCCCGTCCTCGCGGTGACGAGCGGGGCGCCCCAGCCCGCGCCGACCGCCGGTTCCTCCGGCTCTCCCACGGCCCCTCCGGCGCCGTCCGCCTCCGGCGCGACCGCGGGCGGCAAGACGGCCGCCCCGAAGACCACCGCTCCGAAGACCACCGCCCCTCCCCAGGGCCGCGCGCTCACCGAGGCCCTCAGGGCCCCGACCCCGACCCCCACCGGAAGCGCCCCGGCCTCCGCGACGCCGAAGGCCACCGGCACCCCCGCGGCGACCCCGGCTCCGGACCCCGCCGCCGCGGCCCTCGAGCAGAAGTTCACCGCGCTGAACTGCCTCGACCCCAAGCAGCGCTCCGCCGCCGGCCAGGGCGTCAAGCCGTCCGAGCCCACCGTGGCCTGCGGCGAGGACGGGCCGGGCGCGTGGTCGAAGTACATCCTCGGCCCGGCCGAGGTGGAGGGCCGTGACGTCGACGACGCCAAGGGCGTCTTCGACCAGCAGCGCGGCATGTGGATCGTCACCATGGACTTCACGGACGCCGGTTCGAAGAAGTTCCAGGCGATCACCGGCAAGCTGTCCTCGCAGACCGACCCGCAGAACCGGTTCGCGATCGTCCTGGACGGCGAGGTCGTCTCGGCCCCCTCGGTGCGCCAGACGCTCAGCGCCAGCGCCGAGATCTCCGGCAACTTCAACCAGCAGTCCGCCCAGGACCTCGGCAACATCCTGTCCTACGGCGCCCTGCCGCTCTCCTTCCAGACCCAGAGCGTCGACACCGTCACCGCCGCGCTCGGCGGCGACCAGCTGGAGGCCGGCCTGATCGCCGGTGCCATCGGTCTCGGGCTCGTCGTGATCTACCTGGTCGTCTACTACCGCGGCCTGTCGCTGATCGCCATCCTCAGCCTCGGCGCCTCCGCGCTCCTCACCTACGTGATCATGGCCCTGCTCGGTCCGGCCATCGGCTTCGCGCTGAACCTGCCGGCCGTCTGCGGCGCCATCGTCGCCATCGGCATCACCGCGGACTCGTTCATCGTCTACTTCGAGCGCATCCGCGACGAACTCCGCGAGGGCCGCACGATCCGTCCGGCCGTCGAGCGCGCCTGGCCCCGGGCCCGCCGCACCATCCTGGTCTCCGACTTCGTGTCGTTCCTGGCCGCGGCCGTGCTCTTCGTCGTCACCGTCGGCAAGGTCCAGGGCTTCGCGTTCACGCTCGGTCTGACCACCCTGCTCGACATCGTCGTGGTGTTCCTCTTCACCAAGCCGGTCATGACCCTGCTCGCGCGGACCAAGTTCTTCGGCAACGGTCACCCGTGGTCCGGTCTGGACCCGAAGCGCCTCGGCGCCAAGCCGCCGCTGCGCCGCACCCGCCGCACCACCGCCCCCGCCGGCCCTGTCGACCCGAAGGAGGCGTGAGATGTCGAAGCTCGGCGATCTCGGCGCCCGACTCCACCGAGGTGAGGTCGGCTACGACTTCATCGGCAACCGCAAGCTCTGGTACGGCCTGTCCGTCCTGATCACCATCACCGCCATCGTCGCCCTGGCCGTCCGCGGCCTCAACATGGGCATCGAGTTCCAGGGCGGCGCCGTCTTCACCACCCCGAAGACGGACGTCTCCGTCAGCCAGGCCCAGGAGTACGCGGAAGAGGCGTCGGGCCACGACGCGATCGTCCAGCAGCTCGGCAACGGCTCGCTGCGCATCCAGGTCGGCGGCCTCGACACCGACAAGTCCGACCAGGTCCGCTCGGAGCTGGCCAAGGACCTCAAGGTCGCCGAGAACAAGATCGCGGCGGAGCTGGTCGGTCCCAGCTGGGGCGAACAGATCGCCAACAAGGCGTGGACCGGCCTCGGGGTCTTCATGATCCTCGTGGTGATCTACCTGGCCATCGCCTTCGAGTGGAGAATGGCGGTCGCGGCGCTCGTCGCCCTCATCCACGACCTCACCATCACCGTGGGCATCTACTCCCTGGTCGGCTTCGAGGTCACCGTCGGCACCGTCATCGGCCTGCTGACGATCCTCGGTTACTCGCTGTACGACACCGTCGTCGTCTTCGACTCCCTCAAGGAGTCCACGAAGGACCTCACGAAGAAGCAGGCCCGCTTCACCTACAGCGAGTTGGCCAACCGCTCGATCAACGGCACCCTGGTCCGTTCGATCAACACCACCGTCGTCGCGCTGCTGCCGGTCGCCGGCCTGCTCTTCATCGGCGGCGGCGTCCTCGGCGCCGGCATGCTCAACGACATCTCGCTGTCGCTGTTCGTGGGCCTCGCCGCCGGCGCGTACTCGTCGATCTTCATCGCCACCCCGCTCGTCGCCGACCTCAAGGAACGCGACCCGGCGATCAAGGACCTCAAGCGGCGCGTCCTGGCCAAGCGGGCCGCCGCCAAGGACGAGCGGGCGGACGGGACGGACGCGTTCGGCGAGGGCGCCGAGACCGCCGTCGTCGGCCCCCGGGCCGGCCGCCGGGGCCGTACCGAGGAGCACCGAGGATGACCGCGGGAGCCCCGGACGTCACCGGCCTCCTGCTGAGCCGCATCCGCGACGTGCCGGACTACCCGAAGCCGGGCGTGCTGTTCAAGGACATCACGCCGCTGCTCGCGGACCCGGAGGCGTTCGGCGCGCTCACCGACGCCCTCGCCGGGCTGTGCTCCGCGCACGGCGCGACGAAGGTCGTCGGCCTGGAGGCCCGCGGCTTCATCCTGGCCGCGCCGGCGGCCGTCCGCGCGGGCCTGGGCTTCGTCCCGGTCCGCAAGGCCGGCAAGCTCCCCGGGGCCACGCTGCGCCAGGCGTACGAGCTGGAGTACGGCACCGCCGAGATCGAGGTGCACGCCGAGGACCTGGCGGCGGGCGACCGCGTCATGGTCATCGACGACGTCCTCGCCACCGGCGGCACGGCCGGGGCGTCCGTCGAGCTCATCCGCCGCGCGGGCGCCGAGGTCGCGGGCGTCGCCGTCCTCATGGAGCTGGGCTTCCTTCCGGGCCGCGCCCGCCTGGAGCCCGCCCTGAAGGGCGCTCCGCTCACGGCGCTGATCACCGTCTGACGCCGGGTCTCCACCCGCGCGGGGCGCTCCGGGAATCACCGGGGCGCCCCCGTCGTTTTCCGGAGTGCCCCGGTCCGGTACGCCGGGGGCACCCGGGACGCCCGTCCGCTCCGGGCGCGTGAGCGGGGCGGGACACGGCTCGATACGATGGCCTTCCGGGCCTGACCGGGGGACCCGGAACCTCCCCCAGACCCCGTCCGGGGGGACCCCAGAGGAGCGCTCTTGCCAGACGAGGCCCAGCCACTCTCCGCCGCGCAGCCCGACCCGAAGGCCGAGGAGGCCGCGCCGGGGACCGGGGCGCCACGGAACGAGCCCGCGGAGGCCGGGCCCGCGCCCGCCGCCGCGTCCGAGCCGGCCTCGCCCGCGCGCCCCGCACCGGCCCCGCCCGCCCGCTCCGGCGGCTCCTCCAACCGCGTCCGCGCCCGCCTCGCCCGCCTGGGCGTCCAGCGCTCCTCCCCGTACAACCCGGTCCTGGAACCGCTCCTGCGGATCGTCCGCTCCAACGACCCCAAGATCGAGACGGCCACGCTCCGCCAGATCGAGCGGGCCTACCAGGTCGCCGAGCGCTGGCACCGGGGCCAGAAGCGCAAGAGCGGCGACCCGTACATCACGCACCCGCTCGCCGTCACCACCATCCTCGCGGAGCTGGGCATGGACCCGGCGACCCTGATGGCCGGGCTCCTGCACGACACCGTCGAGGACACCGAGTACGGCCTCGACACCCTGCGCCGGGACTTCGGCGACCAGGTCGCGCTCCTCGTCGACGGCGTCACCAAGCTCGACAAGGTCAAGTTCGGCGAGGCCGCCCAGGCCGAGACCGTCCGCAAGATGGTCGTCGCCATGGCCAAGGACCCGCGCGTCCTGGTCATCAAGCTCGCGGACCGCCTGCACAACATGCGCACCATGCGCTACCTCAAGCGGGAGAAGCAGGAGAAGAAGGCCCGCGAGACGCTGGAGATCTACGCCCCCCTGGCCCACCGCCTGGGCATGAACACCATCAAGTGGGAGCTGGAGGACCTCGCCTTCGCGATCCTCTACCCCAAGATGTACGACGAGATCGTCCGGCTCGTCGCCGAGCGCGCCCCCAAGCGGGACGAGTACCTCGCGGTGGTCACCGACGAGGTCCAGGCCGACCTGCGCGCCGCCCGCATCAAGGCCACCGTCACCGGCCGTCCCAAGCACTACTACAGCGTCTACCAGAAGATGATCGTCCGCGGCCGTGACTTCGCGGAGATCTACGACCTGGTCGGCATCCGCGTCCTCGTGGACACCGTCCGCGACTGCTACGCGGCCCTCGGCACCGTCCACGCGCGATGGAACCCGGTCCCCGGCCGGTTCAAGGACTACATCGCGATGCCGAAGTTCAACATGTACCAGTCGCTGCACACGACGGTCATCGGACCCAACGGCAAGCCCGTCGAGCTCCAGATCCGCACCTTCGACATGCACCGGCGCGCCGAGTACGGCATCGCCGCGCACTGGAAGTACAAGCAGGAGGCCGTCGCCGGTGCCTCCAAGGTTCGCGCCGAGGCGCCGAGGAGGACCGGCAAGGACGACCACCTCAACGACATGGCGTGGCTGCGCCAGCTCCTCGACTGGCAGAAGGAGACCGAGGACCCCGGCGAGTTCCTGGAGTCCCTGCGCTTCGACCTCTCCCGCAACGAGGTCTTCGTCTTCACCCCCAAGGGCGACGTCATCGCGCTGCCCGCCGGGGCCACCCCCGTCGACTTCTCGTACGCGGTCCACACCGAGGTCGGCCACCGCACGATAGGAGCGCGGGTCAACGGGCGGCTCGTCCCGCTCGAATCGACCCTCGACAACGGCGACCTGGTCGAGGTCTTCACCTCCAAGGCCGCCGGCGCCGGGCCCTCCCGCGACTGGCTCGGCTTCGTCAAGTCCCCGCGCGCCCGCAACAAGATCCGGGCCTGGTTCTCCAAGGAACGCCGGGACGAGGCCATCGAGCAGGGCAAGGACGCCATCGCGCGGGCCATGCGCAAGCAGAACCTGCCGATCCAGCGCATCCTGACCGGCGACTCCCTCGTCACCCTCGCCCACGAGATGCGCTACAGCGACATCTCCTCGCTGTACGCGGCGATCGGCGAGGGCCACGTCACCGCCCAGTCCATCGTGCAGAAGCTGGTCCAGGCGCTCGGCGGCGAGGAGGCGGCCACCGAGGACATCGACGAGGCCACCCCGCCGACCCGCGGGCGTTCCAAGCGCCGCTCCAACACCGACCCCGGCGTCGTCGTCAAGGGCGTCGAGGACGTCTGGGTGAAGCTGGCCCGCTGCTGCACCCCCGTGCCCGGCGATCCGATCATCGGGTTCGTCACCCGGGGCAGTGGAGTATCGGTTCACCGCAGCGACTGCGTCAACGTGGACTCGCTCTCCCGGGAGCCGGAGAGGATCCTGGAGGTCGAGTGGGCCCCCACCCAGTCCTCCGTCTTCCTCGTCGCCATCCAGGTCGAGGCGCTGGACCGCTCCCGGTTGCTCTCCGACGTCACCCGGGTCCTCTCGGACCAGCACGTCAACATCCTCTCGGCGGCCGTGCAGACCTCCCGCGACCGGGTGGCCACCTCCCGCTTCACCTTCGAGATGGGCGACCCGAAGCACCTGGGCCACGTCCTGAAGGCCGTGCGGGGCGTGGAGGGCGTCTACGACGTGTACCGCGTGACCTCGGCCCGCAGGCCGTAGCGAAGGAACGGGAAGGGGGCGGTTCCGGTGCGCACCGGAACCGCCCCCTTCGTGACGGCCGTGTCAGCCGCCGAACTCCTCCAGGCCCTTCAGGGCCTGGTCGAGCAGGGCCTGGCGGCCCTCCAGCTCGCGCGAGAGCTTGTCGGCCTTGGCGTCGTTTCCGGCGGCACGGGCCGCGTCGATCTGCTTGCGCAGCTTCTCGACCGCGTCCTGGAGCTGGCCGGTCAGACCCGCGGCACGCGCGCGCGCCTCCGGGTTCGTCCGGCGCCACTCGGCCTCCTCGGCCTCCTGGATCGCCCGCTCCACCGCCTGCATCCGGCCCTCCACCTTGGGCCGGGCGTCACGCGGGACGTGACCGATCGCCTCCCAGCGCTCGTTGAGGGAGCGGAAGGCCGCACGGGCCGCCTTCAGGTCCGTCACCGGGACGAGCCTCTCGGCCTCGGCCGCCAGCTCCTCCTTCAGCTTCAGGTTCTCGGTCTGCTCCGCGTCCCGCTCGGCGAAGACCTCGCCGCGCGCCGCGAAGAAGACGTCCTGGGCGCCGCGGAAGCGGTTCCACAGCTCGTCCTCGTGCTCGCGCTGGGCGCGGCCCGCCGCCTTCCAGTCCGCCATCAGCTCGCGGTAGCGGGCCGCCGTGGCCCCCCAGTCGGTGGAGTTCGACAGGGACTCGGCCTCCGCGACCAGGCGCTCCTTCGCCTTGCGGGCGTCCTCGCGCTGGGCGTCCAGGGACGCGAAATGGGCCTTGCGGCGCTTCGAGAACGCCGAGCGGGCGTGCGAGAAGCGGTGCCACAGCTCGTCGTCGGACTTGCGGTCGAGCCGCGGGAGGGCCTTCCACGTGTCCACGAGCGCCCGCAGCCGCTCGCCCGCGGAGCGCCACTGCTCGCTCCCGGCCAGTTCCTCGGCCTCGGCGACGAGCTTCTCCTTGGCGGCCCGCGCCTCGTCGGTCTGCCGGGCCTTCTGGGCCTTGCGCTCCTCGCGGCGCGATTCGACCGTCTCCACGAGCTTGTCCAGGCGGGCGCCGAGCGCGGCCAGGTCGCCGACGGCGTGGTGCTCGTCGATCTGGTGCCGGATGTGCTCGATCGCCGCGGTGGCGTCCTTCGCCGAGAGGTCGGTGGTCCTCACCCGCTTCTCGAGGAGGCCGATCTCGACCACCAGGCCCTCGTACTTGCGCTCGAAGTAGGCCAGGGCCTCCTCGGGGGTGCCGGCCTGCCACGATCCGACGACCTTCTCGCCCTCGGCCGTCCGCACGTACACGGTGCCCGTCTCGTCGACGCGGCCCCACGGGTCGCTGCTCACAGCGCCTCCTCACCATGATGCCGTCGCGGGGTCGTACCCCCCGGCATCGTCCACAGTTTCCCGGCGGGCCTCGCCCGCCTTCCGCAGCGCGGCCGACGGCCCACGCTGCACACCGCCAATCTAGGCGAACCGCGGCCCGGCTGTCCGCACTCGGCGGGACCGAGATTCGACGGCCGGCGCGCGGGAGCGGACGCGCGGGCCCGCGCGTCCGCTCCGGCTCACTTCTTCGTGACGGTCGCCTTCTCGATGGTGACGGCCTTCTTCGGGGCGCCGTCCGTGGCGCCGCCCGCGACACCGGCCGCGGCGACGTCCTGGACCGCCTTGAGGCCGGCCGCGTCGATCTTCCCGAAGGGGGTGTACGTCGGCGGCAGCTTGGTGTCCTTGTACACGAGGAAGAACTGGGAGCCGCCGCTGCCCGGCTGCCCGGTGTTCGCCATGGCCACGCTGCCGGCCGGGAAGGTCACCGTGCCGTCCGCGCCCGCCTTGCCGAGGCCGTCCAGGTTCTCGTCCGGGATGGTGTAGCCGGGGCCGCCGGTGCCGGTGCCCTGGGGGTCGCCGCACTGGAGCACGTAGATGCCCTGCGTGGTGAGCCGGTGGCACTTCGTCCCGTCGAAGTACTTCTTGTCCGCGAGGTGCTTGAAGGAGTTCACCGTGCGCGGGGTCTTCGCCGCGTCCATGGTGATCGTGACGGCGCCCTCGCTGGTCCTGAGCACCATGTCGTACGAGGCGTTCCGGTCCACGGTGAGCTCCGGCTCGGGGTTCGCGGACCGCGAGGGCGCCGGCGTGGAGGAGGGGGCCCCGGGGATGGGCGTGCCGCCCGCCGCGCCGTCCGAGCCCTTCGTGCCGTCGCCGGTCAGTTTCACCGAGGCGTACACGGCGCCGCCCGCCGCCAGCACCACCGCGAGGGCGGAGGCGACGACGGTGTTGCGGCGCCTGGCCTTGCGGCGCTTCTCCTCCCGCCGCTGCTGCTGCCGCACGTACTTCTCCCTGGCAAGCTGCCGCCGCCGCTGATCGCTGCTGACCACCGGGTCCGCTCCTTGTCGCTCGTCTGTTCCCGGCCTGGCCGGATGTGCCCGTACCGTATACGGGTTGGCTGTGGAAGCGGCACCGCCGGTAGGCTCTGATCCGCCGCATTCCGTGTTTGCCGTGTTTCTTGCGTTTCCCGTGTTTCTTGCGTTTCCCGTGAATCCCGCGCCCCTGTGCCGGACGACCCTAAGGACGAACGTGCTGATTGCCGGGTTCCCCGCCGGGGCCTGGGGGACCAACTGCTATCTGGTCGCCCCCGCCGCGGGCGAGGAGTGCGTGATCGTCGACCCCGGCCACCAGGCCGCGCAGGGGGTCGAGGAGACGCTCAGGAAGCACCGGCTCAAGCCCGTCGCCGTCGTCCTCACCCACGGGCACATCGACCACGTCGCCTCCGTCGTCCCGGTGTGCGGCGCCCATGACGTCCCCGCGTGGATCCACCCCTCGGACCGCTACATGATGAGCGATCCGGAGAAGGCCCTCGGCCGCTCCATCGGCATGCCCCTCATGGGCGAGCTGACCGTGGGGGAGCCCGACGACGTGCGCGAACTCGCGGACGGCTCCGAGCTGAGGCTCGCCGGTCTGGAGTTCTCGGTCGCCCACGCGCCCGGCCATACCAAGGGGTCGGTGACCTTCAGGATGCCCGAGACCGCGGAGGTCCCCTCCGTGTTCTTCTCCGGGGACCTGCTGTTCGCCGGCTCCGTCGGACGCACCGACCTGCCCGGCGGTGACATGGACGAGATGCTCGGATCGCTGGCCCGCGTGTGCCTGCCGCTCGACAACTCGACCGTGGTGCTGTCGGGGCACGGTCCCCAGACGACCATCGGCCAGGAACGCGCCACCAACCCCTACCTCCGGCAGGTGGCCGCCGGCCTCGGGAGCCCCGACGCTCCCCGACGAGGAATGTGACGACCCACGTGAGCACCTTCAAGGCCCCCAAGGGCACCTACGACCTCATCCCGCCGGTCTCGGCGACCTACCTCGCCGTCCGCGAGGCCATCGCGGCCCCCCTGCGCCGCTCCGGCTACGGCTACGTCGAGACCCCCGGCTTCGAGGACGTGAACCTCTTCGCCCGCGGCGTCGGCGAGTCCACCGACATCGTGACCAAGGAGATGTACGCCTTCGAGACCAAGGGCGGCGACCGCCTCGCCCTGCGTCCCGAGGGCACCGCCTCCGTGCTGCGCGCCGCCCTGGAAGCCAACCTCCACAAGCAGGGGAACCTGCCGGTCAAGCTCTGGTACTCCGGTTCGTACTACCGCTACGAGCGCCCGCAGAAGGGCCGCTACCGGCACTTCTCGCAGGTCGGCGCCGAGGCGATCGGCGCCGAGGACCCGGCGCTCGACGCCGAGCTGATCATCCTGGCCGACGAGGCGTACCGCTCCCTGGGCCTGCGGAACTTCCGCATCCTGCTGAACTCGCTCGGCGACAAGGAGTGCCGTCCCGCCTACCGCGAGGCCCTCCAGACCTTCCTGCGCGGCCTCGACCTGGACGAGGACACCCTGCGCCGCGCCGAGATCAACCCGCTGCGCGTCCTCGACGACAAGCGCGAGTCCGTGCGGAAGCAGCTCACCGACGCCCCGCTCCTGCGTGACCACCTGTGCGACGCGTGCACGGCGTACCACGCGGAGGTGCGCGCCCTGATCACCGCGGCGGGCGTCGTCTTCGAGGACGACCCGAAGCTGGTGCGCGGCCTCGACTACTACACCCGCACCACCTTCGAGTTCGTCCACGACGGCCTCGGCTCGCAGTCGGCGGTCGGCGGCGGCGGCCGCTACGACGGTCTCTCCGAGATGATCGGCGGCCCCGCGCTGCCGTCCGTCGGCTGGGCGCTCGGCGTGGACCGCACGGTCCTCGCCCTGGAGGCCGAGGGCGTCGAACTCGACCTGCCCTCCGCCACCAGCGTCTTCGCCGTCGCCCTCGGCGAGGAGGCCCGCCGGGTCCTCTTCGGCAAGGTCACCGAGCTGCGCAGGGCCGGTGTCGCCGCGGACTTCTCCTTCGGCGGCAAGGGCCTCAAGGGCTCCATGAAGGACGCCAACCGCTCGGGCGCCCGCCTCGCCGTCGTCGCCGGCGAGCGCGACCTCGCCGAGGGCGTCGTCCAGCTCAAGGACATGGAGTCCGGCGAGCAGCGGGCGGTCGCCCTGGACGGCCTCCTGGACGCGGTGCGGGCCGAGCTGGCCTGACGCCCGGTCGCACGCACGGAAGCGGGCCCGGTTCGCGCGAGCGGCCGGGCCCTTCCTTATGTCCACCGAACGGTGGACACGGACCTCCGTGCGGCAGAATGTCCGTGCCCAGCAGCCCGCGAGCGAGGGATCGGAAACATGACGAAGGCAGCGGTGGACGACCCGGCACCCGGCACGATCGGAGCGAGCCGGGCCCTCGCGTGGCTCCTGGTGGTCACCGGCGCGGCCGGACTGCTCGCCGCCTGGGTCATCACGATCGACAAGTTCAAGCTCCTGGAGGACCCCGGCTTCACCCCCGGGTGCAGCCTCAACCCGGTCGTCTCCTGCGGCAACATCATGAAGAGCGGGCAGGCGGCGGTCTTCGGCTTCCCCAACCCGATGCTCGGCCTCGTCGCGTACGGCATGGTGGTCGCGATCGGCGTCGGCCTGCTCGCCGGCGCCCGCTACCGCCGCTGGTACTGGCTCGGCCTCCACGCCGGCACCCTCTTCGGCGTCGGCTTCTGCGCCTGGCTCACCTACCAGTCGCTGTACGAGATCAACGCGCTCTGCCTGTGGTGCTGCCTGGCCTGGGTCGGGACCATCGTCATGTTCTGGTACGTGACCTCGCACAACGTGCGCCACGGCGTGATCCCCGCCCCCGCGTGGCTGAGGACCTTCTTCGGCGAGTTCACCTGGGTCCTGCCCGCCCTGCACATCGGGATCATCGGCATGCTGGTCCTGACCCGCTGGTGGGACTTCTGGACGAGCTGATCCCGGCGGCGTTGTCGGCGGCGTGACCTAGGCTTCATGAACGTGGAGCCCGACCTCTTTACCGCAGCCGCCGAAGACCGCCAGGAGAAGGACCCGTCCAGCAGCCCGCTGGCCGTCCGGATGCGCCCCCGCACCCTCGACGAGGTGGCGGGCCAGCGGCATCTGCTCAAACCCGGCTCGCCGCTGCGCCGGCTCGTGGGGAGCGGCGCGGGCGGCCCCGCCGGCGCCTCCTCCGTGATTCTCTGGGGCCCGCCGGGCACCGGCAAGACCACCCTGGCGTACGTGGTCTCCAAGGCGACCGACAAGCGGTTCGTGGAGCTGTCCGCGATCACCGCCGGCGTCAAGGAGGTCCGGACCGTCATCGAGGGCGCCCGGCGCGCGGCCGGCGGCTACGGCAGGGAGACCGTCCTCTTCCTCGACGAGATCCACCGCTTCTCCAAGGCCCAGCAGGACTCCCTCCTGCCGGCCGTCGAGAACCGCTGGGTGACGCTGATCGCGGCCACCACCGAGAACCCCTACTTCTCCGTCATCTCCCCGCTCCTCTCCCGCTCGCTGCTCCTCACCCTGGAGCCGCTGACCGACGAGGACCTGAAGGGCCTGCTCGCGCGGGCGCTCACGGACGAGCGGGGACTCGGCGGGGCGGTGACCCTGCCGGAGGACGCCGAGGCCCACCTCCTCCGGGTCGCCGGCGGCGACGCCCGCCGCGCCCTGACCGCCCTGGAGGCCGCCGCCGGGGCGGCGATCGCCAAGGGCGAGGCGGAGATCACCCTCGGGACGGTCGAGGAGACCGTCGACCGGGCGGCCGTGGCGTACGACCGGGACGGCGACCAGCACTACGACGTCGCCAGCGCGCTCATCAAGTCGATCCGGGGCTCGGACGTGGACGCGGCCCTGCACTACCTGGCGCGGATGATCGAGGCGGGGGAGGACCCGCGCTTCATCGCGCGGCGGCTGATGATCTCCGCGAGCGAGGACATCGGCCTGGCCGACCCGAACGCCCTGCCGATCGCCGTGGCCGCCGCCCAGGCCGTCGCCATGATCGGTTTCCCCGAGGCGGCGCTGACCCTGAGCCACGCCACCATCGCCCTGGCCCTGGCCCCGAAGTCGAACGCGGCGACGACCGCCATCGGCGCCGCCCTCGCCGACGTGCGGGCCGGCCTCGCGGGCCCGGTCCCGTCGCACCTGCGCGACGGCCACTACAAGGGCGCGGCCGCGCTGGGCCACGCCCGGGGGTACGTGTACCCGCACGACGTGCCCGGCGGCATCGCGGCCCAGCGGTACGCCCCGGACACGGTCCACGGCCGCCAGTACTACGAGCCCACCCGCTACGGCGCGGAGGCGAGGTACGCGGACGTGGTGGAGCGCGTGCGGGCACGGCTGCGGGGCGACGAGTAGGCCCCGGGGCTCCGGACCGCCTCCGGGACCGCGGTGTGCGCGGGGCCCGCTCGGACCCGGTACACTGGTCCGGATCGCTGCGTCCCGTGTCCGGCTCCGGTCGGCACCACCAGAACGGGACAGTCAGTCGGAGACCCGGTCCTCGGACGGGGTCTCCAGGAGCGTCGCGCACCTTCGAAGGTGTCGCGTGCCACCCATCACCCCCCCCGGAATCCCGGGAGCGGCGATGGGTCGTTCGCGTGCTGCACGTATGTGCCCAGACCTGGGAGCGGCTGCCCGGCAGGTCCGTCCCGTACGGACCCGGCGGGTTTCCCGGCTGCGGATGCGACCTCCCCTAACCCTGGTGAAGCCGTTTCTTTCCCACAGAGAGGTTGGTTCATGCCGAACCAGTCCCGCCCCAAGGTCAAGAAGTCGCGTGCCCTCGGCATCGCGCTGACGCCGAAGGCCGTCAAGTACTTCGAGGCCCGCCCCTACCCGCCGGGCGAGCACGGCCGCGGCCGCAAGCAGAACTCGGACTACAAGGTCCGTCTGCTCGAGAAGCAGCGTCTGCGCGCCCAGTACGACATCAGCGAGCGCCAGATGGCGCGCGCCTACGACCGCGCCAAGAAGGCCGAGGGCAAGACGGGCGAGGCGCTGGTCGTCGAGCTCGAGCGTCGCCTCGACGCCCTGGTCCTGCGTTCGGGCATCGCCCGCACCATCTACCAGGCCCGCCAGATGGTCGTCCACGGCCACATCCAGGTCAACGGCCAGAAGGTCGACAAGCCGTCCTTCCGCGTCCGTCCCGACGACGTCGTGATGGTCCGCGAGCGCAGCCGCACCAAGCCGCTGTTCGAGGTCGCCCGCGAGGGTGGCTTCGCCGCCGACGGCGAGACCCCCCGCTACCTCCAGGTCAACCTGAAGGCGCTGGCGTTCCGCCTCGACCGCGACCCGAACCGCAAGGAGATCCCGGTCATCTGCGACGAGCAGCTGGTCGTCGAGTACTACGCCCGCTGACGCGAGCGCGGTACCGCCCCCGCGGTGTCCGGCCCGCCGCTTCCCCGCCCTTTCCGGCGGGGGAGCCGGCGGGCTTCCGCGTTCCCGGGGGCCCGGCGGCCCGTGCGGCGGACCGGTCCGGCTCCGCCGGGAGGACCGCTCCGCCACGCGGGGCACGGAGCGTGCTCACCCCCGCGCGCTCCGTACGACCGGTTTCCGCCGCCGGTCCTCCACGGGCCGCGAGGGCGCCGACGCGGGCGGTAATGCGGTACGGCACGGCAGTCCGGGCGCGATAGGGTCGGGGGACGACTTTTCACAAGGCCCAACGACAGCAGAGAGCGGTGCAGCGTGACCGGTGGAGAGGTTGCCGGGCTCCTGGTGGCCGTCTTCTGGGCGATCCTCGTCTCCTTCCTCGCCGTGGCACTGGCGAGGCTGGCGCAGACGCTCAGGGCGACCACCAAGCTCGTGGCGGACGTGACCGAACAGGCCGTTCCCCTGCTCGCCGACGCCTCGGCCACGGTGCGGTCGGCGCAGACCCAGCTCGACCGGGTGGACGCCATCGCCTCGGACGTCCAGGAGGTCACCTCCAACGCCTCCGCGCTCTCCACCACCGTCGCCTCCACCTTCGGCGGCCCGCTCGTCAAGGTGGCCGCCTTCGGCTACGGCGTGCGCCGGGCGCTGGGCCGGAGCCGGGACGGGGAGGGCGCCCCGCGCGCCTCCGCGCGCCGTACCGTGGTCGTCGGCCGTACCGTGCCGTTCTCGCGACCCCGGAAGCAGAAGGGCTGAGCCGTATGTTCCGCCGCACGTTCTGGTTCACGGCCGGCGCAGCCGCCGGCGTGTGGGCCACCACCAAGGTCAACCGGAAGCTGAAGCAGCTGACCCCCGAGAGCCTCGCGGCCCAGGCCGCGAACAAGGCGGTCGAGACCGGCCACCGCCTCAAGGACTTCGCCCTCGACGTGAGGGCGGGCATGGTCCAGCGGGAGGCCGAGCTGGGGGAGGCGCTCGGGCTCGACGCCGCCGACGGCGCGGACGCGGCCCGGGAGCTTCCGGAACCCCGTCGCAGGGCCGCGCTCGGCCCCGCACCCACGTACTTCACGTCCCCCACGAGTTCGTTCAACCGGAATGAGGACCACTGATGGAGTCGGCTGAAATCCGCCGCCGCTGGCTGAGCTTCTTCGAGGAGCGCGGGCACACCGTCGTCCCTTCGGCGTCGCTCATCGCGGACGACCCGACTCTGCTGCTCGTCCCCGCCGGCATGGTGCCCTTCAAGCCCTACTTCCTGGGCGAGGTCAAGCCGCCCTTCTCGCGCGCCTCCAGCGTGCAGAAGTGCGTGCGCACGCCCGACATCGAAGAGGTCGGCAAGACCACCCGCCACGGCACGTTCTTCCAGATGTGCGGCAACTTCTCCTTCGGTGACTACTTCAAGGAAGGCGCCATCAAGCTCGCCTGGGAGCTGCTGACCACCCCGGTCGAGCACGGCGGCTACGGGCTCGACCCGGAGAAGCTCTGGATCACCGTCTACGAGCAGGACGACGAGGCCGAGCGCATCTGGCGCGACGTCGTCGGCGTCCCCGCCGAGCGCATCCAGCGCCTGGGCATGGGCCCCAACTTCTGGTCCATGGGCGTCCCCGGCCCCTGCGGCCCCTGCTCCGAGATCAACTACGACCGCGGCCCCGAGTTCGGCGTCGAGGGCGGCCCGGCCGTCAACGACGAGCGGTACGTGGAGATCTGGAACCTGGTCTTCATGCAGTACGAGCGCGGCGAGGGCTCCGGCAAGGACGACTTCCCGATCCTCGGCGACCTGCCCGCCAAGAACATCGACACGGGCCTCGGCCTGGAGCGCCTGGCGATGATCCTCCAGGGTGTCCAGAACATGTACGAGACGGACACCCTCAAGGTCGTCATCGACAAGGCCACCGAGCTGACCGGCGTCCAGTACGGCAAGGCCCACGAGAGCGACGTCTCGCTCCGCGTGGTCGCCGACCACATGCGCACCTCCGTCATGCTCATCGGCGACGGCGTCACCCCCGGCAACGAGGGCCGCGGCTACGTGCTGCGCCGCATCATGCGCCGCGCCGTCCGCAACATGCGCCTGCTCGGCGCCACCGGCCCGGTCGTCCAGGACCTCGTGGACACCGTGATCGGCACGATGGGCGAGCAGTACCCGGAGCTGATCACCGACCGCAAGCGCATCGAGACCGTCGCCCTCGCCGAGGAGGCCGCCTTCCTGAAGGCCCTCAAGGGCGGCACCAACATCCTCGACACCGCCGTCACCGAGACCAAGTCGTCCGGCGGCACGGTCCTCTCCGGCGACAAGGCGTTCCTGCTCCACGACACCTGGGGCTTCCCGATCGACCTCACCCTGGAGATGGCCGCCGAGCAGGGCCTCTCCGTGGACGAGGACGGCTTCCGCCGCCTGATGAAGGAGCAGCGGGACCGGGCCAAGGCCGACGCCAGGGCCAAGAAGACCGGCCACGCCGACGTCACCGCCTACCGCGAGATCGCGGACAGCAAGGGCGCCACCGAGTTCACCGGCTACACCAGCACCGAGGGCGAGACCACGGTCGTCGGCCTCCTCGTCAACGGCGTCCCCTCGCCGGCCGCCTCGGAGGGCGACGAGGTCGAGGTCGTCCTCGACCGCACCCCGTTCTACGCCGAGGGCGGCGGCCAGATCGCCGACCAGGGCCGCATCAGGCTGCACAGCGGTGCCGTCATCGACGTCCGCGACGTGCAGCAGCCGGTCCCGGGCGTCTCGGTGCACAAGGGTTCCGTGCAGGTCGGCGAGGTGACCGTGGGCGCCACCGCCTACGCCGCCATCGACGTGCGCCGCCGCCGGGCCATCGCCCGCGCCCACTCGGCCACCCACCTCACCCACCAGGCGCTGCGCGACGCCCTCGGCCCGACGGCCGCCCAGGCCGGTTCCGAGAACCAGCCCGGCCGCTTCCGCTTCGACTTCGGCTCCCCGAACGCCGTTCCCGGCGCGGTCCTCACCGACGTCGAGCAGAAGATCAACGAGGTCCTCGCGCGCGAGCTGGAGGTCCACGCCGAGGTCATGCCGATCGACGAGGCCAAGCGCCAGGGCGCCATCGCCGAGTTCGGCGAGAAGTACGGCGAGAAGGTCCGCGTCGTCACCATCGGGGACTTCTCCAAGGAGCTGTGCGGCGGTACCCACGTCCACAACACCGCCCAGCTGGGTCTGGTGAAGCTGCTCGGCGAGTCCTCGATCGGATCCGGCGTGCGCCGCATCGAGGCCCTCGTCGGCGTCGACGCGTACCACTTCCTCGCCAAGGAGCACACGGTCGTCGCCCAGCTCCAGGAGCTGGTCAAGGGCCGCCCCGAGGAGCTGCCGGAGAAGATCTCCTCCATGCTCGGCAAGCTGAAGGACGCTGAGAAGGAGATCGAGAAGTTCCGTGCGGAGAAGGTCCTCCAGGCCGCCGCCGGCCTCGTCGAGTCCGCCCGTGACATCCGGGGCGTCGCCCTGGTGACCGGGCAGGTGCCGGACGGCACCACCGCCGACGACCTGCGCAGGCTGGTCCTCGACGTGCGCGGCCGGATTCCGGGCGACCGTCCGGCCGTCGTCGCCCTCTTCACCACCGTGGGCGGCAAGCCGCTCACGGTCATCGCCACCAACGAGGCCGCCCGCGAGCGGGGCCTCAAGGCCGGCGAGCTGGTCCGCACGGCCGCCAAGACCCTCGGTGGTGGCGGCGGCGGCAAGCCGGACGTCGCCCAGGGCGGCGGCCAGAACCCGGAGGCCGTCGGCGAGGCCGTCGCCGCCGTCGAGCGCCTCGTGGGGGAGACGGCGTGACGATGCGCCGCGGCCGCCGCATCGCGGTCGACGTCGGGGACGCCCGGATCGGGGTCGCCTCGTGCGACCCCGACGGGGTCCTCGCCACGCCGGTGGAGACCGTGCCGGGACGCGACGTCCCGGCCGCCCACCGGCGGCTCCGCCGGATCGTCGAGGAGTACGAGCCGATCGAGGTCGTCGTGGGCCTGCCCCGCTCGCTCAGCGGGCGGGAGGGCCCCGCCGCCACCAAGGTCCGCGCCTTCGCCCGGGAGATGGCGAAGGGCATCGCCCCGGTCCCGGTCCGGCTGGTGGACGAGCGCATGACCACGGTCACCGCCACCCAGGGCCTGCGGGCCTCCGGCGTGAAGGCGAAGAAGGGGCGGTCCGTCATCGACCAGGCCGCCGCCGTGATCATCCTGCAGAACGCTCTTGAGTCCGAACGGGTATCAGGTAATCCGCCCGGTGAGGGCGTCGAAGCGGTCATCTGATCGCGATACGGTAACGTTCCGCGCGATACGGCGGCGTTCGAACAGCTGCCGTACTACGGAGAGGCGGATCGTCCGGAAGCCTCGCGGCTGTTTTGGGGATCGATGACTGAGTATGGCCGGGGCTCCGGCTCCGAACCGTGGCACCCCGAGGACCCGCTCTACGGGGACCAGGGGTGGGACGGCCGGCAGCAGTACCCGCACCCGCAGCAGGCGAACCAGTACGGCCACGAGGACCAGGGCCACCAGGACCCGTACGGCCGGGACGGTCACGGGGGTCATGGCGGCCAGGGGTACGAGGACGCCCCGTACCAGCAGTACCAGCAGTACGGGCAGCAGGCGCAGCAGTACCGGCAGCAGCCGCAGGACTACGCCGACCCCCAGTACCAGCAGCAGCACGACCAGCAGCACCCGCATCAGCAGCAACAGCATCAGCACCCGCATCAGCAGCAGCAGTACCAGCAGGTCTACGACCAGCAGCAGTACGGGACGGGGCACCAGGGCGGTTACGACGCGCCCGGGCACCTCGGTCAGCAGTACGACGGCGGCTGGGAGTCGGGCCAGGCGGCCATGGCGTACGGCACGCCCCCGGCCGATCCGTACGGCGGCCAGGACCCGGACCTGTACGGCACCCCCGGGGCCTACCCCCCGCCCCAGCCCCCCGGCCGCCGGCAGGGTCCGCCGGAGCCGGTGATCGACTGGGCGCCGGAGGAGCACCCGGAGCCGGAGGAGGAGAACCACCCCTTCTTCACCGGCGGGGACGACGACCGGGGCGGCCGCGACGACCACGACGGCTACGACGACCACGACGACGAGGAACCGGCGCGCGGACGCGGTTCCCGCGGCGACGACCGCGAACGCCGGGGCAAGGCGAAGAAGCGCAAGGGCAAGAACGGCATGGCCTGCCTGGTCGTCGCGGCCGTCCTGGTCGGCACCGTGGGCGGCATCGGGTACTTCGGCTACAAGTTCTGGCAGGGCCAGTTCGGCGCCGTTCCCGACTACGCGGGAAGCGGCAGCGGCGAGATCCAGGTCGAGATCCCCAAGGGCTCCTACGGTTCCGACATCGGCAACATCCTGAAGAAGGCGGGCGTCGTGAAGAGCGTCGACGCCTTCGTGTCGGCCCAGCAGAAGGACCCCAAGGGCAACACGATCCAGGCCGGCGTCTACACGCTGAAGAAGGAGATGTCCGCGGAGAGCGCGGTCAAGCTGATGCTCAACCCGGCGAGCCAGGCCAACCTGGTCGTCCCCGAGGGCAAGCGGAACGTCTGGGTCTACGAGAAGCTCGACGAGCGCCTGGGCCTCAAGCCGGGCACCACGAAGGAGATCGCCCGTGCGAAGGCGGACTCCCTCGGTCTGCCCGCCTGGGCCAAGAAGCACCCCGACGTCAAGGACCCGCTGGAAGGTTTCCTCTTCCCGGCGAGCTATCCCGTCGCCAAGGGCGGCAAGCCCGAGGACGCGCTGCGCAAGATGGTGACCCGCGCCAACCAGGAGTACGACAAGCTGAACCTGGAGGAGAAGGCGAAGTCCCTGGGCGTCGCGGGGCCCTGGGAACTCGTCACGGTCGCGAGCCTGGTCCAGGCGGAGGGCAAGACCCACGACGACTTCCGCAAGATGGCGGAGGTGGTCTACAACCGCCTCAAGCCGGACAACTACGAGACCAACCAGAAGCTCCAGTTCGACTCGTCCCTCAACTACCTGAAGGGGCAGAGCGAGATCAAGATCTCCGAGAAGGAGGCCAACAGCAACCGGGACCCGTACAACACGTACGTGCACAGGGGGCTGCCTCCGGGGCCGATCGGAAATCCGGGGAACGAGGCGCTGGCCGCCATGCTCGACCCGACGAAGGACGGCTGGATCTACTTCGTCGCCACCGACGGCATGCACAAGACCGAGTTCGCCAAGACCCTCGCCGAGCACAACAAGCTGAAGGAAAAGTTCGATGCCACCACGAGCCAGTGAGGTGGTCCGCCGCGCCGCCGTCCTCGGTTCGCCGATCGCCCACTCCCTCTCCCCGGTCCTGCACCGGGCCGCGTACGCCGCGCTCGGCCTCGACGCCTGGTCGTACGAGCGCTTCGAGGTGGACGAGGCCGCGCTGCCCGGGTTCATGGAGGGGCTGGACGACGGCTGGGCCGGGCTCTCGCTGACCATGCCGCTCAAGCGGGCGGTCATCCCGCTGCTCGACGAGGTCAGCGACACGGCCGCGTCCGTGGAGGCCGTCAACACCGTCGTCCTCCGGGAAGACGGGCGGCGGGTCGGCGACAACACCGACATCCCCGGCATGATCGCCGCCCTGCGCGAGCGGGGCGTCGAGAAGGTGGAGGCCGCCGCCGTCCTCGGCGCCGGCGCCACCGCCTCCTCCGCGCTCGCGGCGCTGGCCCGCGTCTGCGCGGGGCCCGTCACCGCGTACGTACGGAGCGAGGCGCGGGCCGGGGAGATGCGCGGCTGGGGCGAGCGGCTCGGCGTGGACGTGCGCACCGCCGACTGGGAGCGCGCGGCGGAGGCGTTCGAGGCCCCGCTGGTGATCGCGACCACCCCCGCCGGCACGACGAACGCCCTGGCGACCGCCGTCCCCGACGCCGTCGGCACCCTCTTCGACGTCCTCTACGACCCCTGGCCGACCCCGCTGGCCGCCGCCTGGGCCGACCGGGGCGGCAAGGTCGTCGGCGGCCTCGACCTCCTGGTCCACCAGGCCGTCCTCCAGGTCGAGCTGATGACGGGTCGCGCGCCGGCCCCCCTCGCCGCCATGAGGGCGGCGGGCGAGCGGGCGCTGGCGGCCCGGTAGGCGCCCCTCCCAGCGCCGGGAACCGGCCGACGCCGCCCCGGAGAGCACCGGCGGGACCGGGCGGGCCGCTCCGCCGCACGCGCTTCCTGTCCGGTGACCGGACCGGCAACCGAGCGGTCGCTCCGGCGTGGGAGGATCGGGGGCGGCGGGCCAGGGCCGCGCACCCGGGCGCGCCGTCGCAGTGCCAGGCGCGAGCATGAGGAGCATCGTTGAGCAGGTTGCGTTGGCTGACGGCTGGAGAATCCCACGGACCCGCGCTGGTCGCGACCCTCGAGGGTCTCCCCGCCGGTGTCCCGGTCACCACGGAGCTGGTGGCCGACCACCTCGCGCGAAGGCGCCTCGGTTACGGACGCGGCGCCCGGATGAAGTTCGAGCAGGACGAGGTCACCTTCCTGGGCGGCGTCCGGCACGGCCTCTCCCTCGGTTCCCCGATCGCCGTCATGATCGGCAACACCGAGTGGCCCAAGTGGGAGAAGGTCATGTCGGCCGACCCGGTCGACCCCGCGGAGCTCAAGGAGACGGGCCGCAACGCCCCCCTGACCCGGCCCCGCCCCGGCCACGCCGACCTCGCCGGCATGCAGAAGTACGGCTTCGACGAGGCCCGGCCGATCCTGGAGCGCGCCAGCGCCCGCGAGACCGCCGCCCGCGTCGCCCTCGGCGCCGTCGCCCGTTCCTTCCTCAAGGAGGCCGCGGGCATCGAGGTCGTCTCCCACGTGGTCGAACTGGCCGCCGCCAAGGCCCCCTACGGCGTCCGCCCGACCCCCGCCGACGTCGAGAAGCTCGACGCCGACCCGGTCCGCTGCCTCGACGCCGACGCGTCGAAGGCGATGGTCGCCGAGATCGACCAGGCCCACAAGGACGGCGACACCCTCGGCGGCGTGGTCGAGGTCCTGGCCTACGGCGTGCCCGTCGGCCTCGGCTCCCACGTCCACTGGGACCGGCGCCTCGACGCCCGGCTCGCCGCCGCCCTCATGGGCATCCAGGCGATCAAGGGCGTCGAGGTCGGCGACGGCTTCGACCTCGCCCGCGTGCCCGGCTCCAAGGCCCACGACGAGATCGTCCGCACCGAGGACGGCATCAGGCGCTCCTCCGGCCGCGCCGGCGGCACCGAGGGCGGTCTCACCACCGGCGAACTGCTGCGCGTCCGTGCCGCGATGAAGCCCATCGCGACCGTCCCGCGCGCCCTCGCCACCATCGACGTCGCCACCGGCGAGGCCGCCGCCGCCCACCACCAGCGCTCCGACGTCTGCGCGGTCCCCGCCGCCGGCATCGTCGCCGAGGCCATGGTCGCGCTCGTCCTCGCGGACGCCGTCCTGGAGAAGTTCGGCGGGGACAGCGTCCCGGAGACCCGCCGCAACGTGCGGTCGTACCTCGACAACCTCCAGATCCGGTGACCGCCGGACCCCTGGTCGTCCTCGTCGGCCCGATGGGGTCCGGCAAGTCCACGGTGGGCGCGCTCCTGGCCGAGAGGCTGGGCGCGCCCTACCGGGACACCGACGCCGACATCGTCGCCGCCGAGGGACGCGAGATCTCCGACATCTTCGTGGAGGACGGCGAGGAGCACTTCCGCGCCCTGGAACGGGCCGCCGTCGCCCGCGCCGTCGCCGAGCACGAGGGCGTCCTCGCCCTCGGCGGCGGCGCGGTCCTCGACGCCGGCACCCGCGGCCTGCTCGCCGGACTGCCCGTCGCCTACCTCTCGATGGACGTCGAGGAGGCGGTCCGCCGCGTCGGTCTCAACACCGCGCGGCCGCTGCTCGCCGTCAACCCCCGCCGGCAGTGGCGCGAGCTGATGGAGGCGCGCCGCCACCTGTACACCGAAGTCGCCCGCGCCGTCGTCGCCACCGACGACCGCACCCCCGAAGAGGTCGCGGACGCGGTCCTCTCGGCACTGGAACTCAAGAAGGACGCATGAGCACGGACCAGGAAGTGACCCGCATCCACGTGGCGGGCAGCGCGGGTACGGAGCCGTACGAGGTACTGGTCGGCCGACAGCTCCTCGGCGAGCTCCCCGCCCTGATCGGCGACCGCGCCAAGCGGGTCGCCGTGATCCACCCCGAGGCCCTGGCCGACACCGGCGAGGCCCTCCGCGCCGACCTCGCCGACCAGGGGTACGAGGCGGTCGCCATCCAGGTGCCGAACGCCGAGGAGGCCAAGACCGCCGAGGTCGCCGCCTACTGCTGGAAGGCCCTGGGCCAGACCGGTTTCACCCGCACCGACGTCGTCGTCGGCGTCGGCGGCGGCGCCACCACCGACCTGGCCGGCTTCGTCGCCGCGACCTGGCTGCGGGGCGTGCGCTGGATCGCCGTGCCGACCACCGTCCTGGCCATGGTCGACGCGGCCGTCGGGGGCAAGACCGGCATCAACACCGCCGAGGGCAAGAACCTCGTCGGCGCCTTCCACCCGCCCGCCGGGGTCCTCTGCGACCTCGCGGCCCTCGACTCGCTGCCGGTGCACGACTACGTCAGCGGCCTCGCGGAGGTCATCAAGGCCGGCTTCATCGCCGACCCGGTGATCCTCGACCTCGTCGAGGAGGACCCGGGGGCGGCCCGCACGCCGGCCGGACCGCACACCACCGAGCTGCTCGTCCGCTCGATCCGGGTCAAGGCCGAGGTGGTCTCCGACGACCTCAAGGAGTCCGGCCGCCGCGAGATCCTCAACTACGGCCACACCCTCGCCCACGCCATCGAGAAGAACGAGCGCTACAAGTGGCGCCACGGCGCCGCCGTCTCCGTCGGCATGGTCTTCGCCGCCGAACTCGGCCGCCTCGCCGGGCGCCTGGACGACGCCACCGCCGACCGGCACCGCGCGGTCCTGGAGTCCGTCGGCCTGCCGCTCACCTACCGCGGCGACCAGTGGCCCAAGCTCCTGGAGACCATGCGGGTCGACAAGAAGTCCCGAGGCGACCTGCTGCGCTTCATCGTGCTCGACGGGCTCGGCAGGCCGACCGTCCTGGAGGGCCCCGATCCGGCCGTCCTGGTCGCGGCGTACGGCGAGGTGTCGGCGTGAGCGAGCCGCGTCCGGGCCGCCCGGTCCTCGTCCTGAACGGCCCGAACCTGGGCCGGCTCGGCTCCCGCGAGCCCGACGTCTACGGCGCCACCTCCTACCAGGGGCTCGTGGAGTCCTGCCGCGCCCTCGGCGCGGAACTCGGCTTCGACGTCGAGGTGCGGGAGACCAACGACGAGGGCGAGATGATCCGCTGGCTCCACGAGGCGGCGGACGGCTCGGTCCCGGTGGTGATCAACCCGGGGGCGTTCACGCACTACTCGTACGGGATGCGGGACGCGGCCGCCCAGCGGACCGCGCCACTGATCGAGGTGCACATCTCGAACCCGTACGCCCGCGAGGAATTCCGGCACACCTCGGTGATCGCGGCCGTGGCGACCGGGACCGTCGCCGGGTTCGGCATCGGCTCCTACCGGCTGGCGCTGCGGGCGCTCGCCGGGGAACTGGCCGGCTGACGGGGCACCGGGGGAGGCCCCCGGCCGTTCCCCCCAGGGGGGCCGGGGGCGGTAACGTTCCGCCGTCCGGGGTACACGACCGACCCCGGAGGACATCAGGCGTACGAGACGGAGTGGCACCGGATGCAGCACGCAGTGGGGGGCCCGCCGCCACCGCACGGGCGGCCGGGCGGGGCCTCCGGCCCCGTTCCCGCGGCGGGGGACGGCACCAGGGGCGGACCGCCGCCCGTAGCGCGGGGCGCCGCCCCGCACCCGGGGCCGGACGTCCGTCCCCTGCCCGGTGTCCACCCCGTCCCCCCGGGCGGGGCCCCCGGGCTCCCGTACGCCCCGCCGGTCCCGGCGTCCGGCGCGCCGGGGCCCGTACCGCCGCCCCCGGTCGCCGGGCCGGTGCCCCCCGGGGCCCCGCACCCGGGCGACCCCACCGGACAGGTGCCGCTTTCGCCCGCCGCGCCGGCCGCGGAGCACGGCGCGGGGACCGGCGCCGCCACCCTCGCCGTGCTGCTGATAGGCCCGGCCGGCGCCGGCAAGACGACCGTCGCCCGGCACTGGGCGCGGCGCCGCCGCGTGCCCACCGCCCACATCAGCCTGGACGACGTGCGCGAGTGGGTCTGCTCCGGCTTCGCCGACCCGCGGTCCGGGTGGAACGAGCACTCCGAGGCGCAGTACCGGCTCGCCCGCCGCACCTGCGGCTTCGCCGCGCGCAACTTCCTCGCCAACGGCATCTCCTGCATCGTGGACGACGCGGTCTTCCCGGACCGGCCCGTCGTCGGCCTCGGCGGCTGGAAGCGGCACGTCGGCCCCGGCCTGCTGCCCGTCGTCCTCCTGCCCGGCCTGGAGGTCGTCCTGGAGCGCAACGCCGAGCGCAGCGGCAACCGGCGCCTCTCGGACGAGGAGGTCGCCGCCATCCACGGCCGGATGGCCGGCTGGTACGGCTCGGGCCTGCCGATCATCGACAACTCCACGTACGACGTCGAGACCACCGCCCGCGTCCTGGACGACGTCCTCGCCCGCGCGATCGCGAGCCCGCCCGCCTGGTGACCCGGGTCCCGCCCGGTCGGCCGCCCTGAACAGGCCGCCGCGGCCCGCTCCTCGTAGGCTCGGAGCATGTCAGAGGTGTATGCGGACCGCCGTGTACGGCTGCGCGACCGGTGCGCGGCCGCGGGCAGCCCGGCGGCCCTGGTCTCCCGCCCCGCCAACGTCCGCTATCTCGCGGGCGGTTCCCCGCCGGGATCCGTCCTGCTCGTCGGCCCGGAGCCGGAGGCGGACGTCCTGCTCCGCCCCGTCGCGGCCGGGGGTGAACCGGCGGACGGACGGATCGACGAACTGCTCCGGCAGCAGGTCCTGCCCACCGGGGGAGGGGACCCGGCCGTCACGGCCGTCGGCCTCGCCCGCCGCGCGGGCGCCGACGCGCTCGCCGTCGAGGAGCACCACCTGACGGTCGCCCGCCACCGGGCGATGGGCGCCGTCGCGCCCGGACCGCGCCTCACCGACCTCGCCTGCGCCGTGGAGCAGCTCAGGATCGTCAAGGACGAGGACGAGATCGCCTGCCTCAGGATCGCCGCCGAGATCACCGACCAGGCCCTCGGGGAACTCCTGGAATCGATCCTGGTGGGACGGACCGAACGGCACCTCGCCCTGGAACTGGAGCGCCGGCTCGTGGACCACGGCGCCGACGGGGCCGCCTTCCCCACCTCGGTGGCGACCGGCCCGCACTCCGGCCGCCGGGGCCACCGGCCCACCGACCGCCGGGTTGAGGAGGGCGATTTCCTCTCCGTCTGCCTCGGCGCCGACTACCGCGGCTACCGGTGCGAGATCGGCCGCACCTTCGTCATCGGAACCGCTCCCGCCGACTGGCAGATCGACCTGTACGAACTCGTCTTCGCCGCTCAGCGGGCCGCGCGGGAGTCCCTGGTGCCCGGCGCCGAGTACCGGGACGTGGACCGGGCGGCCCGCCGGATACTGAAGGCGGCGGGGCACGCGGAGACCGCCGTACCCCTCACCGGGCACGGGGTGGGACTGGAAATCGACGAGGACCCGCAGTTGTCGCCCTCGGCCATGGGTAAACTGGACGCTTGTGTGCCGGTCACCGTCGAACCGGGGGTCCACCTCCCGGGCCGGGGCGGAGTCCGGATCGATGACACGCTCGTCGTGCGCCAGGAGGCGGACGGCGGACCCGAGCTACTCACCATCACGACCAAGGAGCTGCTCGCGCTGTGAGGCGCGTACGCCTCCCCGGTCCCACGTCAGTCCAGGAGATTCCGCAACCGTGGCTTCCACGAACGACCTCAAGAACGGCATGGTGCTCAAGCTCGAAGGCGGCCAGCTCTGGTCCGTCGTCGAGTTCCAGCACGTCAAGCCCGGCAAGGGCCCGGCCTTCGTGCGCACCAAGCTCAAGAACGTGCTGTCCGGCAAGGTCGTCGACAAGACCTTCAACGCGGGCGTGAAGGTCGACACGGCCACCATCGACCGCCGCGACATGCAGTTCTCCTACATGGACGGCGACTACTTCGTCTTCATGGACATGGAGACCTACGACCAGCTGCACGTCGACCGCAAGGCCGTCGGCGACGCCGCCAACTTCCTCGTCGAGGGCTTCACCGCCTCCGTCGCGCAGCACGAGGGCTCGGTGCTCTACGTCGAGCTGCCGGCCGCCGTCGTGCTGACGATCCAGCACACGGACCCGGGCGTCCAGGGCGACCGCTCCACCGGCGGCACCAAGCCCGCCACGCTGGAGACCGGTCACGAGATCCAGGTCCCGCTCTTCATCACCACCGGTGAGAAGATCAAGGTCGACACGCGCACCAGCGACTACCTCGGCCGGGTGAACGACTAACCGTGGCCGCCCGGAGCAAGGCCCGCAAGCGCGCCTTCCAGATCCTCTTCGAGGCCGACCAGCGCCGCGCCTCCGTCCAGGAGGTCCTCGCGGACCAGGTCCGGCACGCCCGGACGGACGACCGGCAGCCGCCGGTGAACGAGTTCACCATGCAGCTGGTGGAGGGGTACGCGTCCCACGTGGCGCGGATCGACGAGCTCATCGCCACCTACGCGGTGGACTGGGACCTCGACCGGATGCCCGCCGCCGACCGGAACATCGTGCGCCTCGGCGCGTACGAGCTGATCTGGGAGGACGGTACGCCGGACGCGGTCGCGATCGACGAGGCGGTGCAGCTCGCCAAGGAGTTCTCCACCGACGAGTCCCCGGCCTTCGTCAACGGCCTGCTGGCGCGCTTCAAGGACCTGAAGCCGCGCCTGCGCCGGGACGCGGACGCCTGAGTCCCCCGTCCCCCGGCGGCCGAAGGGCCCGCGGCACCTGCTGCCGCGGGCCCTTCGGCGTGCTCCGGGGCCGTTCCCGGGGGCGGGGGCCGCAACGGCACGGGGCCCGTGGACGTCGATGACGTCCACGGGCCCCGGCGGTACGTTTCTGCCGACCCCGGAGGGGGTCAGCCCTCCTCGTGGGCGACCGCGCGCCGCGCGTCCGCGTCCAGCACGCCCCAGCTGATCAGCTGCTCCGTGAGGACCGAGGGGGACTGGTCGTAGATGACGGCGAGCGTGCGCAGGTCGTCCTGGCGGATCGACAGCACCTTGCCGTTGTAGTCGCCGCGCTGCGACTGGATCGTCGCCGCGTAGCGCTGGAGGGGGCCGGCCTTCTCCTGGGGGACGTGGGCCAGGCGCTCCAGGTCCAGGACCAGCTTCGGCGGCGGCTCGGCGGCCCCGCCCGGCGTGGTGCCCGGCAGCAGCTCCTGCACCGGCACCCCGTAGAAGTCGGCCAGCTCGGCGAGGCGCTGCACGGTCACGGCACGGTCGCCGCGCTCGTACGAGCCGACCACCACGGCCTTCCAACGGCCCTGGGACTTCTCCTCCACCCCGTGGAGCGAGAGACCCTGCTGAGTGCGGATGGCACGGAGTTTGGCCCCGAGCTGCTTGGCGTATTCGCTGGACATAACGCTCCCGGACGCTGTGACGACATGCGGCTGCGCCGCGCGGCTGGTAACTCACTGTGAGGTTACGCAGCGTTACACCCACCCGTCAAGCCGAAAGGTCCGTACCGCCCCCTCCCGGGGGACGGCGCCCGGGGGAGCACGGGGGTGCGCGAGGGGCGCCGCACCACCCCTGGTAGAGTTGACGCGCAAGTCAGACGTCCTTTAAGAGCCGTCCCGTGAGGCGGAGAAGGAGGTCCGTTTCCCATGGACACCCGGCTGGACACCCAGCAGCAGTACGGCGACGACGCGCGGCCCGTTCTCGAAGGCCCCGACATCGCGCGGGTCCTCACCCGCATCGCCCACGAGATCGTCGAGCGCGCCAAGGGCGCCGACGACGTGATCCTCCTCGGCATTCCCACCCGCGGCGTCTTCCTCGCCCGCCGGCTCGCCGAGAAGCTCGCCTCCATCACCGGCACCGAGATTCCCGTCGGCTCCCTCGACATCACCATGTACCGGGACGACCTGCGGATGAAGCCGGCCCGCGCCATCGGCCGCACCGAGATCCCCGCCGACGGCGTCGACGGACGCCTCGTCGTCCTCGTGGACGACGTCCTCTTCTCCGGCCGGACCATCCGCGCCGCCCTCGACGCCCTCGGCGACATCGGCCGCCCCCGCGCCGTCCAGCTCGCCGTCCTCGTCGACCGCGGCCACCGCGAGCTGCCCATCCGCGCCGACTACGTCGGCAAGAACCTCCCCACGTCGCTGCGGGAGACGGTCAAGGTCCTGCTCGCCGAGGAGGACGGTCGCGACACCGTCCTGCTCGGCTCCAAGCCCGCCTCCTAGCCGGACCGGCCCTTCCGCCGGGGCCGGGGCACCCCCCTGTGCCCCCGCATGCCCTCACGCCTCCCCACCACGGAGAGAAACCCCGATGATGCGTCACCTCATCTCGGCCGCCGACCTCACCCGCGACGACGCCGTACTGATCCTCGACACCGCCGAGGAGATGGCCCGGGTGGCCGACCGCCCCATCAGAAAGCTGCCGACCCTGCGCGGCCGCACCATCTGCAACCTCTTCTTCGAGGACTCCACCCGGACCCGGATCTCCTTCGAGGCGGCCGAGAAGCGCCTCTCCGCCGACGTGATCAACTTCGCGGCCAAGGGCTCCAGCGTCTCCAAGGGCGAATCCCTCAAGGACACCGCCCAGACCCTGGAGGCCATGGGCGTCGACGCGGTCGTCATCCGGCACGGCGCCTCCGGCGCCCCGTACCGCCTCGCCACCTCCGGCTGGATCGACGCCCCCGTCGTCAACGCCGGCGACGGCACCCACCAGCACCCCACCCAGGCCCTCCTGGACGCCTTCACCATGCGCCGCCGCCTCGTCGGCCGGGACGCCGGACTCGGACGGGACCTGGCCGGGCGGCGCGTCACGATCGTCGGCGACGTCCTCCACAGCCGCGTCGCCCGCTCCAACGTCGACCTGCTGCACACCCTCGGTGCCGAGGTCACCCTGGTGGCCCCGCCGACCCTGGTCCCCGTCGGCGTCGAGAGCTGGCCCTGCGCGATCTCGTACGACCTCGACGCCGTGCTGCCGAAGTCCGACGCGGTGATGATGCTGCGCGTGCAGCGCGAGCGGATGAACGCCGCCTTCTTCCCCACCGAGCGCGAGTACTCGCGCCGCTACGGCCTCGACGGCGAGCGGATGGCGAAGATGCCCGAGCACGCCCTGGTGATGCACCCCGGCCCCATGGTCCGCGGCATGGAGATCACCGCCGAGGTCGCCGACTCCGACCGCTGCACGGTCGTCGAGCAGGTCGCCAACGGCGTGTCCGTCCGCATGGCCGTGCTCTACCTGCTCCTTGGCGGCTCCGAGCCCGCCGTCACCACCACCCCCGCCGCGCGCACCGAGGAGAACAAGTAACCATGAGCAAGATCCTTATCCGCGGCGCGAAGGTACTGGGCGGCGAGCCGCAGGACGTCCTGATCGACGGCGAGACCGTCGCGAAGGTCGGCACCGGGCTCTCCGCCGAGGGCGCGACCGTGATCGAGGCCGGCGGACAGATCCTCCTGCCGGGCCTGGTCGACCTCCACACCCACCTGCGCGAGCCCGGCCGCGAGGACTCCGAGACCGTCCTCACCGGCACCCGCGCCGCCGCCGCCGGCGGCTACACCGCCGTCTTCGCCATGGCCAACACCCACCCGGTCGCCGACACCGCCGGCGTCGTCGAGCAGGTCTGGCGCCTCGGCAAGGAGTCCGGCTACTGCGACGTGCAGCCCATCGGCGCCGTCACCGTCGGCCTGGAGGGCAGGAAGCTCGCCGAGCTCGGCGCCATGCACGACTCCGCCGCGGGCGTCACCGTCTTCTCCGACGACGGCAAGTGCGTGGACGACGCCGTGATCATGCGCCGCGCCCTGGAGTACGTGAAGGCGTTCGGCGGCGTCGTCGCCCAGCACGCCCAGGAGCCCCGCCTCACCGAGGGCGCCCAGATGAACGAGGGCGTCGTCTCCGCCGAGCTCGGCCTCGGCGGCTGGCCCGCCGTCGCCGAGGAGTCGATCATCGCCCGCGACGTCCTCCTCGCCGAGCACGTCGGTTCCCGCGTCCACATCTGCCACCTCTCCACCGCCGGCTCCGTCGAGATCGTCCGCTGGGCCAAGTCCCGGGGCATCGACGTCACCGCCGAGGTCACCCCGCACCACCTCCTCCTCACGGACGAGCTGGTCCGCTCGTACAACCCCGTCTACAAGGTCAACCCGCCGCTGCGCACCGAGAAGGACGTCCTCGCGCTCCGCGAGGCGCTGGCCGACGGCACGATCGACATCGTCGCCACCGACCACGCCCCGCACCCCCACGAGGACAAGGACTGCGAGTGGGCCGCCGCCGCCATGGGCATGGTCGGCCTGGAGACCGCCCTCTCCGTCGTCCAGCGGACGATGGTCGAGACCGGCCTCCTCGACTGGGCGGGCGTCGCCGACCGCATGTCCTTCGCCCCCGCCCGCATCGGCCGGGCCGAGGGCCACGGACGCCCCGTCTCACCCGGTGAGCCCGCGAACCTGACGCTGGTCGATCCGGCTTACCGTGGAGTCGTGGACCCCGCGGACTTCGCCTCCCGCAGCCGCAACACCCCGTACGAGGGGCGCGAGCTGCCGGGACGCGTCACCCACACCTTCCTGCGGGGCCGGGCAACGGTCGTGGACGGGAAGCTGGCGTGACACCACTCATCACAATCGCCGCGGGAGCAATCGCCGCGGAGGCCGCCGACCAGAAGTCGGCGGAGGTGACCGACTGGGCCGGACGGCTCGGCTGGGTCGCCGGACTGCTGCTCTTCGTCGCCTTCGTGTACTGGCTGATGCGCCAGGGATGGAAGTGGCGCGGCAGCCTCCAGTCCGGCCTCCCGGAACTGCCCGGAGCGCCGGAGCGGACCGGAGAGGCGCGACTGACCCTCCACGGGCGCTACCACGGCTCCACCACCGCCGGGCAGTGGCTCGACCGGATCGTCGCCCACGGCCTGGGCGTCCGCAGCCGCGTCGAGCTCACCCTCACCGACGCCGGGATCACGGTCGTGCGCCCCGGGGCGCGGGACTTCTTCCTCCCGGCCGCCGCCCTGCGCGGAGCCCGCCTCGACAAGGGCATCGCCGGCAAGGTCCTCACCGAGGGCGGCCTCCTGATCATCACCTGGGAGCACGGCGGCGAACTCCTCGATTCCGGCTTCCGGTCCGACCGCGCGGCGGAGCACGCCGCCTGGGTCGAGACCGTCAACTCCATGACCAACGCAACGGAAGGCGCACGATGACGACCTCCACCAGGGGAGCCGCCCAGGCTCCCGCCGTACTCGTCCTGGAGGACGGCCGCATCTTCCGCGGCCGCTCCTACGGGGCCGTGGGGGAGACCTTCGGCGAGGCCGTGTTCTCCACGGGCATGACCGGCTACCAGGAGACCCTCACCGACCCGTCGTACCACCGCCAGGTCGTGGTCATGACCGCCCCGCACGTCGGCAACACCGGCGTCAACGACGAGGACCCCGAGTCCGGCCGCATCTGGGTCTCCGGCTACGTCGTCCGCGACCCCGCCCGCGTCTCCTCCAACTGGCGCGCCCGCCGCTCCCTCGACGAGGAGCTGGAGCGCCAGGGAGTCGTCGGCATCTCCGGCGTCGACACCCGCGCCCTCACCCGCCACCTGCGCGAACGCGGCGCCATGCGCGTCGGCATCTTCTCCGGCGACGCCTGCGCCGGCGTCCGCGACGAGACCCTGCTCGCCAAGGTCAGGGAACAGCCCGGGATGAAGGGCGCGGACCTCTCCGCCGAGGTCGCCACCAAGGAGACGTACGTCGTCCCCGCGATCGGCGAGAAGAAGTTCACCGTCGCCGCCGTCGACCTCGGCATCAAGGGCATGACGCCGCACCGGATGGCCGAGCGCGGCATCGAGGTCCACGTGCTGCCCGCCACCGCCACCGCCGAGGACGTCTACGCCGTCCGGCCCGACGGGGTGTTCTTCTCCAACGGCCCCGGCGACCCGGCCACCGCCGACGGACCCGTCGCCCTGATGCGGGCCGTCCTGGAGCGGGGGACCCCGCTCTTCGGCATCTGCTTCGGCAACCAGATCCTGGGCCGCGCCCTCGGCTTCGGCACCTACAAGCTGAAGTACGGCCACCGGGGCATCAACCAGCCGGTCCAGGACCGCACCACCGGCAAGGTCGAGGTCACCGCGCACAACCACGGCTTCGCCGTCGACGCCCCCCTCGACGAGGTCTCCGACACCCCCTACGGGCGTGCCGAGGTCTCCCACGTCTGCCTGAACGACGGCGTCGTGGAGGGGCTCCGGCTGCTCGACCGGCCGGCCTTCTCCGTCCAGTACCACCCCGAGGCGGCCGCGGGCCCGCACGACGCCGCGTACCTCTTCGACCGTTTCACTTCCCTGATGGAGGCCGAGCGTGCCTAAGCGCACCGATATCCAGTCCGTCCTGGTCATCGGCTCCGGCCCGATCGTCATCGGCCAGGCAGCCGAGTTCGACTACTCCGGCACCCAGGCGTGCCGGGTCCTCAAGGCCGAGGGCCTGCGGGTGATCCTGGTCAACTCCAACCCGGCCACGATCATGACCGACCCGGAGATCGCCGACGCCACGTACGTCGAGCCGATCACCCCCGAGTTCGTCGAGAAGATCATCGCCAAGGAGCGCCCCGACGCCCTCCTGCCCACCCTCGGCGGCCAGACCGCGCTCAACACCGCGATCTCCATGCACGAGCAGGGCGTCCTGGAGAAGTACGGCGTGGAGCTCATCGGCGCCAACGTCGAGGCCATCCACAAGGGCGAGGACCGCGACCTCTTCAAGGGCGTCGTGGAGGCCGTCAAGGCCAAGATCGGCTACGGCGAGTCCGCCCGCTCGGTCATCTGCCACTCCATGGACGACGTCCTCGCGGGCGTCGAGACGCTCGGCGGCTACCCCGTCGTCGTCCGCCCCTCCTTCACCATGGGCGGCGCCGGCTCCGGCTTCGCCCACGACGAGGAGGAGCTGCGCCGCATCGCCGGCCAGGGCCTGACCCTCTCGCCCACCACCGAGGTGCTCCTGGAGGAGTCCATCCTCGGCTGGAAGGAGTACGAGCTGGAACTGATGCGCGACAAGAACGACAACGTCGTGGTCGTCTGCTCCATCGAGAACTTCGACCCGATGGGCGTCCACACCGGCGACTCGATCACCGTCGCCCCGGCCATGACGCTCACCGACCGCGAGTACCAGCGGCTGCGCGACATCGGCATCGCGATCATCCGCGAGGTCGGCGTCGACACCGGCGGCTGCAACATCCAGTTCGCGATCGACCCGGCCGACGGCCGGATCATCGTCATCGAGATGAACCCGCGCGTCTCCCGCTCGTCGGCGCTCGCCTCCAAGGCGACCGGCTTCCCGATCGCCAAGATCGCGGCCCGCCTCGCCGTCGGCTACACGCTGGACGAGATCCCGAACGACATCACGGAGAAGACCCCGGCGTCCTTCGAGCCCTCGCTCGACTACGTCGTCGTCAAGGCCCCGCGCTTCGCCTTCGAGAAGTTCCCCGCCGCCGACTCCACGTTGACCACCACCATGAAGTCGGTCGGCGAGGCCATGGCGATCGGCCGCAACTTCACCGAGGCGCTCCAGAAGGCCCTGCGCTCCCTGGAGAAGAAGGGCTCGCAGTTCACCTTCGTGGGCGACCCCGGCGACAAGGAGGAGCTGCTGCGCGAGGCCGTCCGCCCGACCGACGGCCGGATCAACACCGTCATGGCCGCCATCCGCGCCGGGGCCACCCCGCAGGAGGTCTTCGACGCCACGAGGATCGACCCGTGGTTCGTCGACCAGCTCTTCCTGATCAAGGAGATCGCCGACGAGCTGGCCGCCGCCGAGAAGCTCGCCCCGGAGATCCTGGCCGAGGCCAAGCGCCACGGCTTCTCCGACGCCCAGATCGCGGAGATCCGCGGCCTGCGCGAGGACGTCGTCCGCGAGGTCCGGCACGCCCTCGGCGTCCGCCCGGTCTACAAGACGGTCGACACCTGCGCCGCCGAGTTCGCGGCCAGGACCCCGTACTTCTACTCGTCCTACGACGAGGAGAGCGAGGTCGCGCCGCGCGAGAAGCCCGCCGTGATCATCCTGGGCTCCGGCCCGAACCGCATCGGCCAGGGCATCGAGTTCGACTACTCCTGCGTCCACGCCTCCTTCGCCCTGAGCGACGCGGGCTACGAGACCGTGATGGTCAACTGCAACCCGGAGACCGTCTCCACCGACTACGACACCTCCGACCGGCTCTACTTCGAGCCGCTCACCCTGGAGGACGTCCTGGAGATCGTCCACGCCGAGACGCTCGCCGGCCCCGTCGCCGGCGTCGTGGTCCAGCTCGGCGGCCAGACCCCGCTGGGTCTCGCCCAGGCGCTCAAGGACAACGGCGTGCCGGTCGTCGGCACCTCTCCGGAGGCCATCCACGCGGCCGAGGACCGCGGCGCCTTCGGACGGGTCCTCGCCGAGGCCGGCCTCCCGGCCCCCAAGCACGGCACCGCCACCACCTTCGCGGACGCCAAGGCCATCGCGGACGAGATCGGCTACCCCGTCCTGGTCCGCCCGTCGTACGTGCTGGGCGGGCGCGGCATGGAGATCGTGTACGACGAGGCCCGCCTGGAGTCGTACATCGCGGAGTCCACCGAGATCAGCCCCACCCGGCCGGTCCTGGTCGACCGCTTCCTGGACGACGCCATCGAGATCGACGTGGACGCGCTCTACGACGGCCACGAGCTGTACCTCGGCGGCGTCATGGAGCACATCGAGGAAGCCGGCATCCACTCCGGCGACTCGGCCTGCGCCCTGCCCCCGATCACCCTCGGCGGCCACGACATCAAGCGGCTGCGCGCCTCCACGGAGGCCATCGCCAAGGGCGTCGGCGTCCGCGGCCTGATCAACATCCAGTTCGCCATGGCCGGTGACATCCTGTACGTCCTGGAGGCCAACCCGCGCGCCTCCCGGACCGTCCCCTTCACCTCGAAGGCGACCGCCGTCCCGCTCGCGAAGGCCGCCGCCCGCATCTCGCTGGGCGCCACCGTCGCCGAGCTGCGCGCCGAGGGCCTGCTGCCCCGGAACGGCGACGGCGGGACCCTGCCGTTCGACGCGCCGATCTCCGTCAAGGAGGCCGTGATGCCGTGGAGCCGCTTCCGCGACATCCACGGGCGCGGCGTCGACACCGTCCTCGGCCCGGAGATGCGCTCCACCGGCGAGGTCATGGGCATCGACTCCGTCTTCGGCACGGCGTACGCCAAGTCGCAGGCCGGCGCCTACGGCCCGCTGCCCACCAAGGGCCGCGCGTTCATCTCGGTCGCCAACCGGGACAAGCGCTCGATGATCTTCCCGGCCCGCGAGCTCGTCGCCCACGGCTTCGAACTCCTCGCCACCTCCGGCACCGCCGAGGTCCTCAAGCGCAACGGCATCAACGCCACGGTCGTGCGCAAGCTCAGCGAGGGAGAGGGCCCGAACGGCGAGAAGACCGTCGTCCAGCTCATCCACGACGGCGAGGTCGACCTCATCGTCAACACCCCGTACGGCACCGGCGGCCGCCTCGACGGCTACGAAATCCGTACGGCCGCGGTCGCGCGCGGCGTCCCGTGCCTCACCACGGTCCAGGCGCTCGCCGCGGCCGTCCAGGGCATCGACGCGCTCCACCACGGCGGCGTCGGCGTGCGCTCCCTCCAGGAGCACGCCGAGCACCTGACCGCGGCCCGCGACTAGCAGCCCGTACGGAGAAGGGGGACACCGACCACCGCGCGGTGTCCCCCTCTTCATGACCGAACAAGGGATATTCCGGACGATGTACAAGCTGTTCTTCCACCTGGTCTTCAAGCGGATGGACCCCGAGAAGGCCCACCACCTGGCCTTCCGCTGGATCCGCCTGGCCGCCCGCGTCCCGGTGCTCCGCACCTTCGTCGCCGCCGCCCTCGCCCCCCGGTACGAGGAGCTGCGGACCGAGGCACTGGGCCTGCGCATGCACGGGCCCTTCGGCCTGGCCGCCGGCTTCGACAAGAACGCCGTCGCCGTCGACGGCATGGCGATGCTCGGCTTCGACCACGTCGAGATCGGCACCGTCACCGGCGAGGCCCAGCCCGGCAACCCGAAGAAGCGCCTCTTCCGGCTCGTCCCGGACCGCGCCCTGATCAACCGCATGGGCTTCAACAACGAGGGCTCCGCCGCCGTCGCCGCCCGGCTCGCCGCCCGCAACCCCGTCTTCCGGACCGTCGTCGGCGTCAACATCGGCAAGACCAAGACCGTCCCCGAGGCCGAGGCCGCCGCCGACTACGTGAAGTCCACCGAGCGCCTCGCCGCCCACGCCGACTACCTCGTCGTCAACGTCTCCTCCCCGAACACCCCCGGCCTGCGCAACCTCCAGGCCACCGCCTCCCTGCGCCCGCTCCTGACCGCCGTGCGGGAGGCCGCCGACCGCACGGTCACCGACCGCCGGGTCCCGCTGCTGGTCAAGATCGCCCCCGACCTGGCCGACGAGGACGTGGACGCGGTCGCCGACCTCGCCCTGGAACTCGGCCTCGACGGCATCATCGCCACCAACACCACCGTCGCCCGCGAGGGCCTCGGCCTGAGGTCCGCGCCCGAGCTGATCAAGGAGACCGGCGGGCTGTCCGGCCGCCCGGTCAAGCAGCGTTCCCTGGAGGTCCTGCGCCGCCTCCACGCGCGCGTGGGCGACCGCCTGGTCCTGATCGGCGTCGGCGGCGTCGAGAACGCCGAGGACGCCTGGCGGCGCATCCTCGCCGGCGCCACCCTCGTCCAGGGCTACAGCGCCTTCATCTACGAGGGCCCGTTCTACGCCCGCGCGATCCACAAGGGCCTCGCCGCGCGCCTCGCCGCCTCCCCGTACGCCACCCTCGCCGAGGCCGTCGGCGCCGACAACCGAAAGGCCGCCCCGTGACCCCGACCCCCTCCTTCGGCGCCCGCCTGCGCTCCGCCATGGACGAGCGCGGCCCGCTCTGCGTCGGCATCGACCCGCACGCCGCCCTGCTGGACTCCTGGGGCCTCGGCGACGACATCGCCGGCCTGGAGCGCTTCACCTTCACCGTCGTCGAGGCCCTCGCCGGCACCGTGGCCGTCTTCAAGCCCCAGTCCGCCTTCTTCGAGCGCTTCGGCTCGCGCGGCGTCGCCGTCCTGGAACGCGCCGTCGCCGACCTGCGCGCGGCGGGCGGCCTGGTCGTCATGGACGCCAAGCGCGGGGACATCGGCTCCACGATGGCCGCCTACGCCGAGGCGTTCCTGCGGAAGGGCTCCCCGCTCTTCTCCGACGCGCTCACGGTCTCCCCGTACCTCGGCTACGGCTCCCTGAAGCCGGCCGTCGACCTGGCCCGGGAGTCCGGCGCCGGCCTCTTCGTCCTGGCCCTCACCTCCAACCCGGAGGGCGGCGAGGTCCAGCGGGCCGTCCGCACCGACGACCCGGCCGGCCGCACGGTCGCCGCGACGATGCTCGCCCACCTGGCCGAGGAGAACGCGGGGGAGACCCCCATGGGCTCCTTCGGCGCGGTCGTCGGCGCCACCCTCGGCGACCTGTCCTCCTTCGACCTGGACATCAACGGTCCGCTCCTCGCCCCCGGCATCGGCGCCCAGGGCGCGACCCCCGCCGACCTCCCCGCCGTCTTCGGCGCGGCGGTCCGCGACGTCGTCCCGAACGTCAGCCGGGGGGTGCTGCGGCACGGCCCGGACGCGACCGCCCTGCGCGACGCGGCGCTCCGGTACGCGGACGAGATCCGCGCGGCCGTCGCCGTGTGACCTCCGTCCGGGTCCCGCCGGCCAATCCGCAGGTCGGAGCGGATCGGGCCCGGTCCGGGGGGTGAGGGGGCGGAGGTTTCGCCCGGTCGTTCCGCTCCTTGACGAAAACTTGGCTCAAAAGCGGGTCGTTATGCCGGAAAAGTCCTGGTCGATCGATGCTGACCAGGACTTTTCCTTCTTTCTCGCTGACTGGAGCGGCCTCGGCCGCTAGTCTCCGGGGCAGAGCAGGCGTTCAGCGACCACTCCGTTGGGCGTCGCTCCACTGGTGTGGGGCACTGGTTCCTCACCGGTCCGTATCCGACAGATCGACATCCGAGGTGACGTAGGCGTGGCTCTTCCGCCCCTTACCCCTGAACAGCGCGCTGCCGCGCTCGAGAAGGCCGCCGCGGCTCGCCGGGAGCGGGCCGAGGTCAAGAATCGACTCAAGCACTCCGGAGCCTCCCTCCAGGAGGTCATCAAGACCGGCCAGGAGAACGACGTCATCGGCAAGATGAAGGTCTCCGCGCTCCTGGAGTCCCTGCCGGGCGTGGGCAAGGTCCGCGCCAAGCAGATCATGGAGCGGCTCGGCATCTCCGAGAGCCGCCGGGTGCGCGGTCTCGGCTCCAACCAGATCGCCTCCCTGGAGCGCGAGTTCGGTTCCACCGGAGCCTGACCTTTCGGGGCATTCCCGGCATGCGGCCTCCTCCCCGCGCAAGCAGGGGTGAACCACTGGAATAATCGCCGCATGGCAGCAGAGGTACGTCCGCGGCTGACCGTGCTCTCCGGCCCCTCAGGGGTCGGCAAGAGCACGGTCGTCGCGCATATGCGCAAGGTCCACCCCGAGGTCTGGCTCTCGGTGTCGGCGACGACACGGAAGCCGCGCCCCGGCGAGAAGCACGGCGTCCACTACTTCTTCGTGACGGACGACGAGTTCGACAAGCTGATCGCCAACGGTGAGCTCCTCGAGTGGGCCGAGTTCGCGGGCAACCGCTACGGCACCCCGCGCGCCGCCGTCCTCGATCGGCTGGACTCCGGCGAGCCGGTCCTCCTGGAGATCGACCTCCAGGGCGCCCGCCAGGTCAAGGACTCCATGCCGGAGTCCCGGCTGGTCTTCCTGGCCCCGCCGAGCTGGGAGGAGCTGGTCCGCCGCCTCACCGGCCGCGGCACCGAGTCGTCCGAGGTCATCGAGCGCCGTCTGGGCGCCGCGAAGGTCGAACTGGCCGCGGAGTCGGAGTTCGACACCACCCTTGTCAACACCTCCGTCGAGGACGTGGCCCGCGAGCTGCTAACGTTGATGCTGTTGACTTCTGGGGAATGATCCCCGGTTCCCAACGGCTTGTCTGATCTTTTTCCATCTTCGGAAGGTAGAGCGTGTCCTCTTCCATCACCGCGCCCGAGGGCATCATCAACCCGCCGATCGACGAGCTGCTCGAGGCCACGGACTCGAAGTACAGCCTCGTGATCTACGCGGCCAAGCGCGCGCGTCAGATCAACGCGTACTACTCCCAGCTCGGCGAGGGCCTGCTGGAGTACGTGGGTCCGCTCGTCGACACCCACGTCCACGAGAAGCCGCTCTCGATCGCCCTGCGCGAGATCAACGCGGGTCTGCTGACGTCCGAGGCCATCGAGGGCCCCGCGCAGTAAGCAGGAAGCGCGCAGCGCTTGCAAGACGTGCCACCACGGGCCCGGCGGAACATCCGCCGGGCCCGTGGTGTCTCATGGAGCCGTACGCATCCGCGTGCGTGTCCGAGTGCGGGATCCGAGTGCGGGGAGTCGTGGAAGTCGTGGCAAAGCCGAAGGTCGTTCTGGGCGTCACCGGCGGCATCGCCGCCTACAAGGCGTGCGAGCTGCTCCGCCGGCTCACCGAGTCGGGCCACGACGTCCGGGTCGTGCCGACCGACTCCGCCCTGCACTTCGTCGGGGCCGCCACCTGGTCGGCGCTCTCCGGCAACCCCGTCTCGACCGAGGTGTGGGAGTCCGTCCACGAGGTGCCGCACGTGCGGATCGGCCAGAACGCCGACCTCGTCGTCGTCGCCCCCGCCACCGCCGACATGCTCGCCAAGGCCGCCCACGGCCTCGCCGACGACCTCCTCACCAACACGCTGCTCACCGCGCGCTGTCCCGTCGTCTTCGCCCCCGCCATGCACACCGAGATGTGGGAGCACCCGGCGACCCGGGAGAACGTGGCGACCCTGCGCCGCCGCGGCGCCGTCGTCGTCGAGCCCGCCGTCGGCCGCCTCACCGGCGTCGACACCGGCAAGGGCCGGCTCCCCGACCCCGGCGAGATCTTCGAGGTCTGCCGCCGCGTCCTCGCCCGGGGCGCCACCGTCCCCGATCTCGCCGGCCGCCACGTCGTGGTCAGCGCGGGCGGCACCCGCGAGCCCCTCGACCCCGTCCGCTACCTGGGCAACCGCTCCTCCGGGAAGCAGGGCTACGCCCTCGCCCGCACCGCCGCCGCCCGGGGGGCCAGGGTCACCCTGGTCGAGGCCAACACCGGCCTGCCCGACCCGGCCGGCGTCGACGTCGTCCGCGTCGGCACCGCCCTCCAGCTCCGCGAGGCCGTCCTCGGGGCCGTCGCCGACGCCGACGCCGTGGTCATGGCCGCCGCGGTCGCCGACTTCCGGCCCGCCGTCTACGCCCCCGGCAAGATCAAGAAGAAGGGCGACGACGGAGCCCCCGTCGTCGAACTCGTCCGCAACCCCGACATCCTCGCCGAACTGGCCGCCGGCCGGGCACTGCCCGGGCAGGTGGTCGTCGGCTTCGCCGCCGAGACCGACGACGTCCTCGCCAACGGGCGCGAGAAGCTGCGCCGCAAGGGGTGCGACCTCCTCGTCGTCAACGAGGTGGGGGAGCGCAGGACCTTCGGCTCCGAGGAGAACGAGGCCGTGGTCCTCGCCGCCGACGGCACCGAGACCCCCGTGCCGTACGGGCCGAAGGAAGCGCTCGCCGAGACGGTCTGGGACCTGGTCCTGCCCCGGCTGCGTCCCACGGTCTGAGACGCGGCCGGAACGATCCGGGGTGCGGCGGGCCGTCGCTCCGCGTCACCCGGGAGGCGGCGGAAAGCGCCTCCTCCCGGGTGATTCACGCCCCGGCGGCGCGGGTATCGGTGCCCCACCGGGGACCGGTTCCGAAACCCGAGAGCATCCGCCGGGCGAGACACCTGGTCCATTGCCCGACCACGACCGATAGACTGTTCGCGGAACGTCGAGGGGCGCAGCCCCCTGCCGGTCCGAGCCAGAGTAGCCAGCAGCCGCTGCAACCCCAGGGAGCGTTGTGTCCCGTCGTCTGTTCACCTCGGAGTCCGTCACCGAGGGACATCCCGACAAGATCGCTGACCAGATCAGCGACACCATTCTCGACGCGTTGCTGCGTGAGGATCCGACCTCGCGCGTGGCGGTGGAGACGCTGATCACGACCGGTCTGGTGCATGTGGCCGGTGAGGTGACCACCAAGGCGTGGGCGGACATTCCCACCCTGGTGCGCAACAAGATCCTGGAGATCGGGTACGACTCCTCGAAGAAGGGCTTCGACGGCGCTTCGTGCGGTGTGTCGGTGTCGATCGGGTCGCAGTCGCCGGACATCGCCCAGGGTGTGGACACCGCGTACGAGAAGCGGGTCGAGGGCGATGAGGACGAGCTGGACCGGCAGGGGGCCGGGGACCAGGGTCTGATGTTCGGTTACGCGTCGGACGAGACGCCGGAGCTGATGCCGTTGCCGGTGCACATCGCGCACCGGCTCTCGCGGCGGCTGACCGAGGTCCGCAAGAACGGGACCATTCCCTATCTGCGTCCGGACGGCAAGACGCAGGTCACCATCGAGTACGACGGTGACAAGGCGGTGCGTCTGGACACCGTGGTGGTGTCCTCGCAGCACGCTTCGGACATTGATCTGGAGTCGCTGCTGGCCCCGGACATCCGTGAGTTCGTCGTCGAGCACGTGCTGGCGCGGCTGGTGGAGGACGGGATCAAGCTGGACACGGAGGGTTACCGGCTGCTGGTGAACCCGACGGGCCGGTTCGAGATCGGCGGTCCGATGGGTGACGCGGGCCTGACCGGCCGGAAGATCATCATCGACACCTACGGCGGGATGGCCCGGCATGGTGGCGGGGCGTTCTCGGGCAAGGATCCCTCGAAGGTGGACCGTTCGGCGGCCTACGCGATGCGGTGGGTGGCGAAGAACGTGGTGGCGGCGGGTCTGGCGGCGCGCTGCGAGGTGCAGGTGGCCTACGCGATCGGCAAGGCCGAGCCGGTGGGTCTGTTCGTGGAGACCTTCGGGACGCACACGGTGGAGCCGGAGCGGATCGAGCACGCGATCGGTGAGGTCTTCGACCTGCGTCCGGCCGCGATCATCCGTGATCTGGACCTGCTGCGCCCGATCTACGCGCAGACGGCCGCCTACGGTCACTTCGGCCGTGGGCTGCCCGACTTCACCTGGGAGCGCACCGACCGCGTCGACGCCCTCAAGAACGCCGCCGGACTGTAAACCCCGGAAGCGCGCGACGGAGCCCGGCACCCCAGGGGGTGCCGGGCTCCGGTCCGTCCGGCCTGTCGGTGGCGTCTGGTAGGTATGGGGCGGTGAGCAGCCAGAACGAGAAGCCCTCCGACGAACCCGAGCAGCTCGCGCTCATCCGCGAGACCGTGCGGAAGGCGAAGGTGCCGCGCGCCAAGCCGCGGACGTGGCGGGGGGCTCCGGTGGCCAAGGAGCTGCCCGTCGCCCGCGTCGTGGTCAACAAGGGGGCGCTCCACCTCGACCAGTTCTTCGACTACGCGGTCCCCGAGGAGCTGGACGGGGCCGCCCGGCCCGGAGTGCGGGTGCGCGTGCGGTTCGGGGCCGGGGCGCACCAGGTGAAGAACGGGCGCCGGGAGGGCGGACGGCTGATCGACGGCTTCCTCGTCGAGCGCCGCGCCACCTCCGATTACTCCGGCCCCCTGGCCGCGCTCGCCGACGTCGTCTCCCCGGAGCCGGTCCTCGGACCGGAACTCCTCGGCCTCGCCCGGGCCGTCGCCGACCGGTACGCGGGCAGCCTCGCGGACGTGCTCCAGCTCGCCGTGCCGCCGCGCAGCGCCCGCGCCGAGAGCCGCCCCTCGCCGGAGCCGCTGCCGCCGCCGCGACCGCCGGAGCCGGGGAGCTGGACGCGGTACGAGCGGGGACCGGCGTTCCTGGAATCCCTCGCGCGCGGCGGGACGCCCCGGGCGGTGTGGAACGCGCTGCCGGGACCCCACTGGGCCGGGGAGATCGCCCGCGCCGTCGCCGCGACCCTCGCCTCGGGCCGGGGCGCCCTGGTCGTGGTCCCGGACGGGCGGGCCGCCGGCCGGGTCGACACGGCGCTGAACGAGGCCCTGGGCGAGGGCCGGCACGTGCTGCTCACCGCCGAGGCGGGGCCCGAGAAGCGGTACGAGCGGTGGCTCGCCGTACGGCGCGGAGCGGTCCGGGCCGCCGTCGGCACCCGGGCCGCGATGTTCGCCCCCGTGCGCGACCTCGGGCTCGTCGTCATCTGGGACGACGGCGACGGCAGCCACAGCGAACCGCACGCCCCGCAGCCCCACGCGCGCGAGGTACTCCTGCTGCGCGCCGCCCACGACCGGTGCGCCTTCCTCCTGGGCGGCACCGGCTGCACGGTCGAGGCCGCCCAGCTCGTCGCGTCCGGCTGGGCCGGGGCGCTGACCGCCGGACGCGAGCAGGTCCGCGCGGCCGCCCCCCTGATCCGCACCGTCGGCGACGGCGAACTCGCCCGCGACGAGGCCGCCCGCGCGGCCCGGCTGCCCTCGCTGGCCTGGCAGACCGTACGGGAGGGGCTGAAGACCGGACCGGTGCTCGTCCAGGTGCCCCGCCGGGGGTACGTGCCGAGGCTGTCCTGCGAGCGCTGCCGCACGCCCGCCCGCTGCCGGCACTGCGCCGGGCCGCTCGAAGCCCCCGGACAGCGGGAGCTGCGCTGCGGCTGGTGCGGCCGGGACGACCCGGACTGGCACTGCGCGGAGTGCGGTTCGGCCCGGCTGCGCGCCCAGGTCGTCGGCGCGCGGCGGACGGCGGAGGAGCTGGGCCGGGCGTTCCCCGCGGTGCCGATCCGCACCTCGGGACGGGACCACGTCCTGGACGTGGTGCCCGGACGGCCCGCGCTCGTCGTCTCCACCCCCGGCGCCGAACCCGTCGCCGAGGGCGGCTACGCGGCCGCGCTGCTGCTCGACGGCTGGGCCATGCTCGGCCGGCCCGACCTGCGCGCCGGTGAGGAGGCGCTGCGCCGCTGGATCGACGCGGCCTCGCTCGTGCGCGGACAGGCCGAGGGCGGCACCGTCGTCGTGGTCGCCGAACCGACCCTGCGCCCCGTGCAGGCGCTCGTGCGCTGGGACCCGGTCGGGCACGCCCGGCGCGAGCTGGCCGAACGCGCCGAGCTGGGCTTCCCGCCGGTCTCCCGGATGGCGGCGGTGACCGGTCCGCCGGAGGCCGTCGAAGGCTTCCTGGCGTCGGCCGGACTGCCCGCCGACGCCGAGGTCCTGGGTCCGGTGCCGCTGCCCGTGGTCCGTCCCGGGGCGGCCCGCCGCCCCGGTGACCCGCCGCCGGGCGAGCAGTGGGACCGCGCCCTGGTCCGGGTTCCGCCCGGGAGCGGGGCGGCCCTGGCGGCCGCGCTCAAACAGGCCCGGGCGGCCCGCCTCGCACGCGGCGGCGGGGACCCCGTGCGCATCCGGGTGGACCCGCCGGACATCGGCTGACGCGCCGCCCCCGTCCGGGCGCGAGACGGCCGCCCGGGTCCCCTGCGGGGCGGGCGGCCGTCGTGTCTCGTGGACCGGGCGTGGCGTCAGACGTTGCGGGGTGCGGGGAGGACGGACGGGCGAGGGTCCTCGCGGAAGGCGGAGCCGCCCGAGGAGGGCTGCGGCGGCATCGAACGGGCGGCGGGGACCGTCGGAACGGGACGGGTGTCGTCCGGCTCCGGGTGCTCCTGCTGCACGGGAGCGCTCTGCCGGGACGCCCGGCGGGCGCCGTAGCGGCGGTGGACGGCCTGCTTGGTGACCCCGAGCGCGGAACCCACCGCGTCCCACGAGAACCCGAGCGAGCGGTCGAAGTCGACCGCCGCCGTCACCAGGGTCTCGACGCTGTCCCGCAGCTCCTGGGCGAGGCGTACGGTGGGGGCGGGCGCGCGCCCGTAGACGACGAAGCCCGTCGACGGGCCGGAGCGGCGAGGGCGGTAGACATTGCCCAGCTGGGCCGTGAGCGTGCGCAGCGCGTCCACCTGCCGCCGGACCCGCTCGATGTCCCGCACGAGCAGGTGCAGACTCGCCCGGGCTTGGGCGTCGTGGGTTGCGTGGTCGGCCATGTGAAAGCCTCTCGAACCGGCGTTTGATGGGGCGGGCCACGAGGGGGAACGGCGGCCCGTTTGGGTCAATCTCCCTTGACCAACGCGCCACGGGGAGTTGGGTCACGCTACGGGGGCGTATACGCACGCGCGAGGGGCGCCCGCCCTCCCGTACGCCCCCTCCGCCGGACACCGCCGGACACCGCCGGACACCGCCGGACACCGCCGGACACCGCCGGACACCGCCGGACACCGCCGGGCTCCCCGGGCGGACGACGCCGCTTCCGGCCCACGCCCTAGACTGGTGCGTCGCCCCAACGCCCCCGGAGAGACAGGCAGTCGCCATCCATGAAGCTCGTCTTCGCAGGCACCCCCGAGGTCGCCGTTCCCGCCCTGGACGCCCTGCTCGCCTCCGGGCGGCACGAGGTGGCCGCCGTGGTCACCCGTCCGGACGCCCCGGCGGGACGCGGCCGGCGGCTCGTCGCCAGCCCGGTGGCCCAGCGGGCGGAGGAGGCGGGGATCGAGGTCCTCAAGCCGGCCAGGCCCCGCGACGAGGACTTCCTCGCCCGGCTGCGGGAGATCGCGCCGGACTGCTGCCCGGTCGTCGCGTACGGCGCGCTGCTGCCCAGGGTCGCCCTCGACGTCCCGGCCCGCGGCTGGGTCAACCTGCACTTCTCGCTGCTGCCCGCGTGGCGCGGCGCCGCGCCCGTGCAGCACGCGCTGATGGCGGGCGACCAGGTGACGGGCGCCTCCACCTTCCTCATCGAGGAGGGCCTGGACTCGGGGCCGGTCTACGGCGTCGTCACCGAGGACGTCCGCCCGACCGACACCAGCGGCGACCTGCTCACCCGGCTGGCCTTCGCCGGCGCCGGGCTGCTCGCCGCGACCATGGACGGCATCGAGGACGGCACGCTCCGCGCCGTCCCGCAGCCCGCCGAGGGCGTCACCCTCGCCCCGAAGATCCAGGTGGAGGACGCCCAGGTGGACTTCGCCGCCCCCGCGCTGCGGGTGGACCGGATGGTGCGCGGCTGCACCCCCGCCCCCGGCGCCTGGACCGTCTTCCGGGGCGAGCGCCTGAAGCTGATCCAGGTCGCCCCCCTGCCGGACCGCACCGACCTGGCCCCCGGCGAGCTGTCGGCGGGCAAGAACAACGTGTACGCGGGCACCGGCTCGTACGCCGTCGAACTCCTCTGGGTCCAGCCGCAGGGCAAGAAGCCCATGAAGGCCGCCGACTGGGCCCGGGGCGTGCGGATTGCCCCCGGGGAGCGGCTGGGCGCGTAGCCCCGGAGCGCGGGCGGGGCCAGGGCCCGCAGCGGCCCCGGGTACGGCCGGGGTCGCTGCGGACGTAGGCTGGAAGGGTTCGACCCCGTCATTTCGTCACGCGGAGCACCTTTGAGCGAGCAGGCACGTCGCCGTCCCCACAAGCCCTACCGGAAGCCGAAGAAGGACCCCGTCCGGATGCTCGCCTTCGAGGCGCTGCGGGCGGTGGACGAGCGGGACGCCTACGCGAACCTGGTGCTGCCGCCGCTCCTGAGGAAGGCCCGCGAGGGCGGCGACTTCGACGGCCGGGACGCGGCCCTCGCGACCGAGCTGGTGTACGGGACGCTGCGCCGCCAGGGCACGTACGACGCGATCGTCGCCGCCTGCGTCGACCGGCCGCTGCGCGAGGTCGACCCGCCCGTGCTCGACGTGCTCGCGCTCGGCGCGCACCAGCTGCTCGGGACCCGCATCCCCACCCATGCCGCCGTCTCCGCCAGCGTCGAGCTGGCCCGGGTGGTCCTCGGCGACGGACGGGCCAAGTTCGTGAACGCCGTGCTGCGGAAGATCTCCCAGCACGACCTCGACGCCTGGGTGGAGCGGGTCGCCCCGCCGTACGACGAGGACCCCGAGGACCACCTCGCCGTCGTCCACTCGCACCCCCGCTGGGTCGTCTCCGCCCTCTGGGACTCGCTCGGCGGCGGCCGCGCGGGGATCGAGGACCTCCTGGAGGCGGACAACGAGCGCCCCGAGGTCACCCTCGTCGCGCGCCCCGGCCGCTCCACCACCGAGGAGCTGGCCGGGGCCACCGAGACCCTGCCGGGCCGCTGGTCCCCGTACGCCGTGCGGATGGCCGAGGGCGGCGAGCCCGGTGCCATCGAGGCGGTGAAGGAGGGACGGGCCGGCGTCCAGGACGAGGGCAGCCAGCTCGTCGCCCTCGCCCTCGCGAACGCGCCCCTCGACGGTCCCGACGCCCGCTGGCTCGACGGCTGCGCGGGCCCCGGCGGCAAGGCCGCGCTCCTCGCCGCCCTCGCCGCCGGGCGGGGTGCCGCGCTCCTCGCCTCCGAGAAGCAGCCGCACCGCGCCCGCCTGGTCGAGCGCGCCCTGGCCGGGAACCCCGGCCCGTACCAGGTGATCGCCGCCGACGGCACCCGTCCGCCGTGGCGCCCCGGCTCCTTCGACCGGGTCCTGATGGACGTGCCGTGCTCCGGGCTCGGCGCCCTGCGCCGCCGCCCCGAGGCCCGCTGGCGCCGTCGCCCCGAGGACCTGGACGGCTTCGCCCCGCTCCAGCGCGCCCTGCTCACCGAGGCGCTGGGCGCGGTCCGCGTCGGCGGCGTCGTCGGGTACGCGACCTGCTCGCCGCACCTGGCCGAGACCCGGGTGGTCGTCGACGACGTCCTCAAGAAGACCGGCGGTGCCGAGCTGATCGACGCCCGCCCGCTGCTGCCCGGCGTCCCCGCGCTCGGCGACGGACCGGACGTCCAGCTGTGGCCGCATCTGCACGGTACGGACGCCATGTACCTGGCGCTGCTGCGCCGTACCGCCTGATCCCGGGCCTCCCACCCTTCGATCACCCGACCGCAATATCCCGGTCTGTACAGGTCCCGGGCCCATCGGTTCGTACCGATTCGGGTCCGGGCCCGCATCGAAACCGCCCGGCGGCAAAGAACCGCCCAAGAACGTGGGAGGCTTGGCCCATGGCGCAGATCAACCCCAGCATCCTGTCCGCGGACTTCGCCCGGCTCGCCGAGGAGGCCAAGGCCGTCGAAGGCGCCGACTGGCTGCACGTCGACGTGATGGACAACCACTTCGTGCCCAACCTGACGCTGGGCGTGCCGGTCGTGGAGGCCCTCGCCCGGGCCACGGAGACCCCCCTCGACTGCCACCTGATGATCGAGGAACCCGACCGCTGGGCCCCGCAGTACGTGGAGGCGGGCGCCGGGTCGGTGACCTTCCACGTCGAGGCGGCGGCGGCCCCCGTGCGGCTGGCGCGGGAGATCCGGGCCAAGGGCGCCCGCGCCTCGATGGCGCTGAGGCCGGCCACGCCCGTCGAGCCGTACGAGGATCTTCTCCCCGAACTCGACATGCTGCTGATCATGACCGTCGAGCCCGGCTTCGGCGGTCAGGCGTTCCTCGACATCATGCTGCCCAAGATCCGCCGCACCCGCGAGCTGATCTCCAAGCACGGTCTGGAGCTGTGGCTCCAGGTCGACGGCGGGGTCGCGGAGTCCACGATCGAGCGGTGCGCCGAGGCGGGCGCGGACGTCTTCGTCGCGGGCTCGGCGGTGTACGGAGCGGCCGACCCGGCCGCCGCCGTCGCCTCGCTGCGCCACCGCGCCGAGACCGCGACGGCCTCCGCCGCGTGGGCGTGTGGCCACGGAGTCTCCGGCAGGTGAACGCGGCCCGTCGGGCCGTCGGCAGGACTGATCAAGGCACGTCGTTTCTGACAGGATGAACAGCGGGTCCGGAGGGTGAACGACTTCGGGTCCGTGAACAGCGGTACGTGCGCAAGCGGTACGTGAACAGCAGTGAGGAGATCGCGGTGGCGGGTATGTCGGCGGGACGGTCAGCCCTGCGGATGGGCCCCGCGGAGCTGGTGCAGGCGGCGGCCATGGCCCGCCGCTTCTACCTGGAGGGCAAGTCCAAGATCCAGATCGCCGAGGAGTTCGGCGTGAGCCGTTTCAAGGTGGCCCGGGTCCTGGAGACCGCCCTGGAGCGCGACCTCGTGCGGATCGAGATCCGTGTGCCGGCCGAGCTGGACGCCGAGCGCTCCGACGCGCTCCGCGCCCGCTACGGCCTGCGCCACGCCGTCGTCGTCGAGTCCCCGGCGGAGGGCGAGGACGAGTCGCCCGACCCGGAGAACCTCGGCGAGGTCGCCGCCGACCTGCTCGGCGAGCTGGTCACCGAGGGCGACGTCCTCGGCCTGGCCTGGGGCCGCTCCACCATCCACATGGCGGCGGCCCTCGACCGCCTGCCTCCCTGCACGGTCGTCCAGCTCACCGGGGTGTACGACGCCGGGACCGCCGAGCGCGGCTCCGTCGAGGCCGTCCGCCGGGCCGCCCAGGTGTCCGGCGGCGAGGCCCACCCGATCTACGCCCCCATGCTGCTTCCCGATCCCGCGACGGCCGCCGCGCTGCGCGGCCAGACGGGCATCGCGCGGGCCTTCGACTACTTCGACAAGGTGACCGTCGCCTGCGTCTCCATCGGTTCCTGGGAGCCGGGCATCTCGACCGTCCACGACATGCTCTCCGACGAGGAGCGGGCCCACTACGCCTCGCTCGGCGTCGCCGCCGAGATGTCCGCGCACCTCTTCGACGCCGACGGGCGCCGGGTCGGCCGCGACCTGGGCGAGCGCTGCATCACCGTCGAGGCGGACCGGCTGCGCCGCATCCCCGAGGTCGTGGCCATCGCCGGCGGCCAGCGCAAGGCGGCGGCGATCGGCGCGGTGCTCCGCTCCGGACTCGTCACCAGCCTGGTGACCGACCGCGCCGCGGCGGACTACCTGCTCACCGAGTCCAGCCCGGGCACCCACCCGGCACTCGACCGGACGGACCCCGACGGCGACTGAGCGCAGGGCGCGCCGGATCGTCACCGGACGGGACGGCGAGACGTACTACACCGACGACCACTACGAGACCTTCCGGGAGGTGGTCGCGGATGAGGCTTGACGACCCCGTCGTCCTCGACCTGACCGGAGTCACGGACAAGGCCGCCCTCATGGACCGCTGCGCCGAGGCGCTCGCGCTGCCCGGACGGTTCGGCCGCAACTGGGACGCCCTGGCCGACTCCCTCGCCGACCTGCCCGGACCGGTCGTCCTCGTGGTCATCGGCCGGCGGGAGTACGCCGGGGCCCGGCCGCGCGAGTGGGAGACCGCCCAGGAGGTCTTCGCCACGGCCGCCGACGGGAGTCCCGGGCGCCTCTCCGTCCTCCTCTCCCCGGGAGGTCTTTCGGAGGATCGCACGAACCCCCTGCCGTGAGCCTCGGACGATCGGCCCGGGTCTGGTATGCGTACAGGCGTGTGACAATGAACTACGTGCTTTTTCCCCTGGCTGAAATGCCTAGGGGCCGATCCGAACGACTGGGATGTCAGCACGTGCGTTTCCTCAATGACGTCAAGCCGCCCTACGACCTGACGTACGACGATGTGTTCATGGTGCCGAGCCGCTCGGCCGTGGGCTCCCGCCAGGCGGTGGACCTCTCCTCGCCGGACGGGAGCGGGACGACGATCCCGCTGGTCGTCGCCAACATGACCGCGATCGCCGGCCGCCGGATGGCCGAGACCGTCGCCCGCCGCGGCGGCATGGTCGTCATCCCGCAGGACATCCCGATCGAGGTCGTCACCGACGTGGTCTCGTGGGTGAAGAGCCGCCACCACGTCCTCGACACCGCGATCGTCCTGGAGCCGCACCAGACCGTCGCCGACGCGCTCTCCCTGCTGCCCAAGCGGGCCCACGACGCCGCCGTCGTCGTCGACGGGGACCGGCGCCCGGTGGGCGTCGTCACCGACGCCGACCTCTCCGGGGTGGACCGTTTCACCCAGCTCTCCGAGGTCATGTCCAGGGACCTGCTCCTCCTGGACGCGGACATCGACCCGCGCGAGGCGTTCAACACCCTCGACGCCGCGAACCGGCGCTACGCCCCGGCCGTCGACGCCGACGGCAGGCTGGCCGGCATCCTGACCCGCAAGGGCGCGCTCCGCGCGACCCTCTACACCCCCGCCGTCGACGAGAAGGGCGGTCTGCGCATCGCCGCCGCCGTCGGCATCAACGGCGACGTGGCGGGCAAGGCCAAGCTGCTGCTCGACGCGGGCGTCGACACGCTCGTCATCGACACCGCGCACGGCCACCAGGAGTCGATGATCTCCGCCGTCCGGACCGTCCGGGCGCTCGACCCCCGGGTTCCGGTCGTCGCCGGCAACATCGTCGCCGCCGAGGGCGTCAGGGACCTGATCGAGGCGGGCGCCGACATCGTCAAGGTCGGCGTCGGCCCCGGCGCCATGTGCACCACCCGCATGATGACCGGCGTCGGCCGGCCCCAGTTCTCGGCCGTCCTGGAGTGCGCCGCCGAGGCGAAGAAGTACGGCAAGCACGTCTGGGCCGACGGTGGCGTCCGGCACCCGCGCGACGTCGCCATGGCGCTCGCCGCCGGCGCGTCCAACGTGATGATCGGCTCCTGGTTCGCCGGCACGTACGAGTCGCCGGGCGACCTCCAGCAGGACGCCCAGGGGCGCTTCTACAAGGAGTCCTTCGGCATGGCCTCGGCCCGCGCCGTCAAGAACCGGACCTCCGAGGAGTCCGCCTACGACCGTGCCCGCAAGGCGCTGTTCGAGGAGGGCATCTCCACCTCCCGCATGTTCCTCGACCCGCAGCGTCCGGGCGTCGAGGACCTGATCGACTCGATCGTCGCGGGTGTCCGCTCCTCCTGCACCTACGCCGGAGCCGGCTCGCTCGCCGAGTTCGAGGAGAAGGCCGTGGTCGGCATCCAGTCCGCCGCCGGCTACGCCGAGGGCAAGCCGCTGCACGCCAGCTGGAGCTAGGCCCCGCGCGTCCGCACGGCCGTGGCCCCCGGGAGTTCCCTCCCGGGGGCCACGGCCGTCCCCGTACGGGTCACGGCAGCGGCGCCGCGACCGGGAGGGGCAGGACCTCGGCCAGCACCTCGGCCACCGCGGCCGCGATCCGGGCGTGCCCCCGGTCGTTCGGGTGCAGGCCGTCCGCCAGGTGCTCCGGGCCGAGCAGCGGCCCGCCGGACAGGACGAGCAGGTGCCCGTCGCCCTCGGCCGCCAGATCCCGGCCCGCCCGCTCCATGGCCCGGCGCAGCTCCACGAGGGTGGCGCCGAGGGCGTTGCGGGTGTGCTCCGCCTCCGGGCGCAGGACGGGCGAGACGATCAGCAGCGGGGTGTCGGGGTGGCCCCGGCGGACGAGGCCGACGAAGGCCCGGACGGTCTCGTACAGCCAGTCGGCCGTCGCGGGGGCCCGGGACCAGCAGTTGGTGCCGAAGGCGAGGGTGATCACGTCGCCCGGGAGCCGCGCCAGGTGCTCGGCGAGGGGGAGCTCGCCGCGCCCCGCGCCCGCGTACCCCAGGTTGACCGGGTCGAGCCCCAGGAGGCGGCCCGCCGCGGCGGGCCAGGCCCTGGCCGGGCGGGTCGCCCACCAGCCCTCGGTGATGGAGTCGCCGTGGACGAGCCAGCGGGGCAGGGGCGGCGCGGGGGAGAGGGCGCCGCCGACGGCCCGCAGGCCGAGCGGCACGGGGGCCTGGCCCTCCGGCAGGTGGACGGTGAAGACGCCGCCGCCCGGGGGGAGCGACAGCTCGACGGTGGTCTCGGCGGCCGGGGCGACGCAGGTCTCCCCGACGAAGCGCGCCCCCCGCCAGAGCGCGAAGCAGTGGCGCAGGTCGCGCAGCGGATCGTCGTCGTCGGGGACGACCGCCCGGTAGCGCAGCTCCACCGCGCGCGTGCCGGGTGCGGCCGTGAACCCGATCCGCACGCCGATGGGCAGCTCGGCCCGGGCCGCGACGTCCCACGGCAGCCGTGCCAGATCGTCGGGGTCGGCCCGGACGGGCCGCTTCCCGTCCAGCCAGGCGGTACCGCGCAGGAACGGTTCCGGGTCGAGCCAGTCCACCGGGGCCTCCGATCGTGGGGTCGCCGGCCTCGCGGAGCGGATCGCCCGGCACAGGCGCCCCTGCGTTGCGTGGTCGCTCCATGCCCCCGATGTACGGATTCATGCGGGTCGGCGCAATGTTCCCCCGTTCGTGTCCCGAGTGCGCAATGATCAGCCGCCCTTGCGCAACAACCCTGCATTACGGGTGCGAACTCCGCCCCTTAGGCTCGTGCCCCGTACCAGGAGTGGCGGCGACCGCCCGCTCGGCGGTCCCCGTCCCCGCGGGCGTGCTCCGGCATGCCCGCGCACCGCCGCGGTCACCGCCCCACCTCCGCAGGCAGCGATAAGGAGCCTCCGCAGTGCTGGACCACGGCGCAGCCCCACCGGCCGACGACACGGTCGCCCCCAAGCCCTCCGCCCTTCACGCCCTCACCCGCCGCAAGCCGGTGGAGTCCCTGGTCAACGAGGGCGGGCAGGGAGAGGGCGGCAGTCTTCGCCGCTCCCTCTCGATGGGGCAGCTGACCATGATCAGCATCGGCGCCACGCTCGGCACGGGCATCTTCGTCGTCCTCGGCGAGGCCGTGCCCAAGGCGGGCCCGGCCGTCACCGTGGCCTTCGTCCTCGCCGGGCTCACGGCGCTCTTCTCGGCCCTCTCGTACGCCGAACTGGCCGGTACGATCCCGGTCTCCGGGTCCTCGTACTCGTATGCGTACGCAACCATGGGGGAGCTGATCGCCTGGGTGTGCGGCTGGTGCCTCCTCCTGGAGTACGGCGTCTCCGTCGCCGCCGTGGCCGTCGGCTGGGGCGACTACCTCAACGAACTGCTCGACGGGACGATCGGCGTCACCCTCCCGGCCTCCCTGAGCGCGCCTCCCGGCGACGGCGGCGTGTTCAACCTGCCGGCCCTGATCGTCGTCGTGCTCGCGATGGTGTTCCTGCTGGGCGGTGCCAAGGAGTCCGCCCGCGCCAACGCGATCATGGTGTTCGTCAAGATCGTCTCGCTGGCGCTGTTCTGCGCGGTCGGCTTCATGGGGTTCGAGTCCGGCAACTACGCCGACTTCCTGCCGCTCGGCCGTGACAGCGTCGGAGCGGCGGCGGCCGTCCTCTTCTTCTCGTACATCGGCTTCGACGCCGCCTCCACCGCCGGCGAGGAGGCCAAGGACCCCAAGCGCGACCTGCCCCGGGCGATCATGCTCTCCCTGGTCGTCGTCACCGCGCTGTACGTCCTCGTCGCCGCCGTCGCCATCGGCGCGTGGGACTGGAGGAAGTTCGAGGGCACCGACGCCACGCTCGCCGCGATCATGAACGACGTGACCGGCCAGAGCTTCTGGGGCACGCTGCTCGCCGCCGGAGCCGTCGTGTCGATCGCCAGCGTCGTGCTGACCGTCCTCTACGGCCAGACCCGCATCCTCTTCGCCATGTCCCGCGACGGCCTCGTCCCCAAAGTGTTCGGCAAGGTCCACGCCAGGACCGGCAGCCCGCGCGCCAACACGGTGATCGTCTCCCTCTTCTGCGGGGTCCTCGCCGCCGCCGTCCCGCTCGGCGAGCTGGTCAACGCCACGAGCATCGGCACGCTCTTCGCCTTCTCGCTGGTCAACGTCGCCGTCGTGGTGCTGCGCCGCACCCGGCGCGACATGGACCGCTCGTTCAAGGTGCCGCTCGGACCGGTCTTCCCCGTCCTGGGCCTCCTCTGCTGCCTCTACAGCATGCTCAGCCTCGACGTGATCACCTGGAAGTATTTCGGTGGCTGGATGGCCGTGGGCCTCGTGGTCTACTTCCTGTACGGCATGCGCCGCTCCCGACTGGCCACGACCGGGCCCTCGGTGCCCGCGGAGCCCTCGACGACCCCCGTGTCCTCAGCAGAGAAGTGATCCACCCGCAGTGCGACTCAACGACCTCGACGAACGCATCGTCCACGCCCTCGCGGAGGACGCCCGCCGCTCCTACGCCGACATCGGCTCCCTCGTCGGACTCTCCGCCCCGGCGGTGAAGCGGCGCGTGGACCGGCTCCGGGCCGAGGGTGCCATCACCGGCTTCACCGTACGGGTGGACCCGGCGGCGCTCGGCTGGGAGACGGAGGGCTTCGTCGAGATCTACTGCCGCCACAACACCTCGCCGGACGACATCCGGCGGGGCCTGGAGCGGTACCCCGAGGTGGTGTCCGCGTCGACCGTCACCGGCGACGCGGACGCCGTCGTCCAGGTCTTCGCCTCGGACATGCGCCACTTCGAGCGCGTCCTGGAACGCATCGCGGGCGAGCCCTTCGTGGAGCGCACCAAGTCCGTCCTGGTGCTCTCGCCGCTGCTGCGGCGCTTCTCCTCGGGTTCGCCCGCGTGAGCGGTCCCCCTCGGGGACTCCGCCCGGCGTCGTGGGGGCCGCCCCCGCGCGGGGCCGCGATCCCTCCCGGCCGGGCCGCCCCCTGGAGCCCTGCGGGAGCGGCGCGGGCCCGGTGAACCCTCCCGGCGGACACCGTACGCAACGAATCGCCGCCCGGAACGACGATCGCGCAACGGTTCGACGGTCGGTCCGCAACGCTCGCGCCTTGTCCCGGCCGAGGGCGGAAACGTACCGTTTCTGACGTCTCCCCCCTCCGCTCCGGACCTCCCGAGGATCGCCATGCCCGCGCTGCGCACCGCCCTGCTCCAGAGCTCCGGCGAGCCCGGTGACGTGGCCGCCAACCTCAAGCTCCTCGACGAGGCCGCCGCCCGCGCCGCCGCCGCGGGAGCGGGCCTGCTGCTCGCCCCCGAGCTGTTCCTCACCGGCTACGCCATCGGCGACGACATGGCCCGCCTGGCCGAACCCGCCGACGGCCCCTCCGCCCGCGCCGTCGCGGCCGTCGCCCTCCGTCACGGCCTGGCCGTGGCCTATGGCTATCCGGAGCGGAACACCGAGCGGCACGGCGTCCTCCACAACTCCCTGCGGCTCGTGGGCGCCGACGGCACTCCGCTCGCCAACTACCGCAAGACCCACCTCTACGGCTCCTTCGAGCGGAAGTGGTTCACGCCCGGCGGGGACGGCGTCGTGCAGGCGGAGGTCGGTGGCCTCACCGTCGGCCTGATGATCTGCTACGACGTCGAGTTCCCCGAGAACGTACGGGCGCACGCGCTGGCCGGCACGGACCTCCTCCTGGTGCCGACCGCGCTCATGCACCCCGCGCAGATCGTCGCCGAGTCCGTCGTCCCCGTGCGCGCCTTCGAGAACCAGCTCTACATCGCGTACGCCAACCGGACCGGCCCCGAGGGCGACTTCGAGTTCGTCGGCCTCTCCGTGCTCGCCGCCCCCGACGGCACGGCCCGCGCCCGCGCCGGACACGGCGAGGACCTGATCGTCGGCGACGCCGACCCCGCCCTCCTGGCGGCCTCCCGCGAGCTGAACCCCTACCTCCGCGACCGGCGCCCGGACCTCTACGGCCCCCTGGTCTGAGCCCCCGCGCCCCCGCCCCACCCTGTCTTTTCCCGTGCAAGGAGTCCGTACCCCATGACGTCCACGGTGCCCACCGCCGTCCAGCACACCGACGCGCAGCCGCCGATCACCATGTTCGGTCCGGACTTCCCGTACGCCTACGACGACTTCCTGGCCCACCCGGCCGGGCTCGGCCAGATACCGGCGACCGAGCACGGCACCGAGGTGGCGGTCATCGGCGGCGGCCTGTCGGGCGTCATCGCCGCGTACGAGCTGATGAAGATGGGCCTCAGGCCCGTCGTCTACGAGGCCGACAGGATCGGCGGCCGGCTGCGGACCGTCGGGTTCGAGGGCGCCGGGACCGAGGGGCTCACCGCCGAGATGGGCGCCATGCGCTTCCCGCCCTCCTCGACCGCGCTCCAGCACTACATCGACCTGGTCGGTCTGGAGACCAGGCCCTTCCCGAACCCGCTCTCCGAGGCCACCCCGTCGACCGTGGTCGACCTCAAGGGCGAGTCCCACTACGCCGAGACCGTCGAGGACCTGCCGCAGGTCTACCGCGACGTCGCCGCCGCGTGGGCCCGGTGCCTCGAAGAGGGCGCCGACTTCTCCGACATGAACACGGCCATGCGCGAGCGCGACGTCCCGCGCATCCGCGAGATCTGGTCGCGGCTGGTCGAGAAGCTCGACAACCAGACCTTCTACGGCTTCCTCTGCGAGTCGGAGGCGTTCAAGTCCTTCCGGCACCGCGAGATCTTCGGCCAGGTCGGCTTCGGCACCGGCGGCTGGGACACCGACTTCCCCAACTCCATCCTGGAGATCCTCCGCGTCGTCTACACCGAGGCAGACGACCACCACCGCGGCATCGTCGGCGGCTCGCAGCAGCTGCCGCTGCGCCTGTGGGAGCGCGAGCCGGAGAAGATCGTCCACTGGGCGCAGGGCACCTCGCTCAGCTCCCTGCACGGCGGCGACCCGAAGCCGGCCGTGACCCGGCTGAACCGGACCGCCGGCAACCGGATCACGGTCACCGACGCCTCCGGCGACATCCGGACGTACCGCGCGGCGGTCTTCACCGCCCAGTCCTGGATGCTGCTCTCCAAGATCGCCTGCGACGACTCGCTCTTCCCGATCGACCACTGGACGGCGATCGAACGGACCCACTACATGGAGTCCTCGAAGCTGTTCGTGCCCGTGGACCGGCCGTTCTGGCTGGACAAGGCCGTCGACGACAAGGGGAACCCGACCGGCCGGGACGTCATGTCGATGACGCTGACCGACCGGATGACCCGCGGCACGTACCTCCTGGACGACGGCCCGGACAGGCCGGCCACGATCTGCCTCTCGTACACCTGGTGCGACGACAGCCTGAAGTGGCTGCCGCTGTCCGCGAACGAGCGGATGGAGGTCATGCTGAAGTCGCTCGGCGAGATCTACCCGCAGGTCGACATCCGGAAGCACATCATCGGCAACCCGGTGACGGTCTCCTGGGAGAACGAGCCCTACTTCATGGGCGCCTTCAAGGCCAACCTGCCGGGCCACTACCGCTACCAGCGCCGCCTGTTCACCCACTTCATGCAGGACCGGCTGCCCGAGGACAAGCGCGGCATCTTCCTCGCCGGCGACGACATCTCCTGGACGGCCGGCTGGGCCGAGGGCGCCGTCCAGACCGCGCTGAACGCGGTCTGGGGCGTCATGCGCCACTTCGGCGGGGAGACCGACGCCACCAACCCGGGGCCGGGCGACGTCTACGACGAGATCGCCCCGGTCGAGCTGCCGGAGGACTGAGCCCGCGGGGCTCCGTCAGGGCCCGGCCAGAGGCGTGAGCAGCATCCGCCCCACCAGGCCCACCGAGCGGTCCAGGCGTTCCGTGAACTCCCCGGCCAGCTCCGGCAGCCCCCGGAGCTGCCAGAGCGAGCGCGCCGCGAGCCAGGCCCCGTCCCTGGCCCGGTCCAGGCTCCAGCAGCCGAGCAGGTGGGTGAGCGGGTCCGCCAGCTCCAGGACCTCCGGGCCCGGCAGCAGCTCCTCCCGGATGCGCTCCTCCAGGAGGACGAGGACGTCGCCGACCCGGTCGAACTCGTCCTCCAGGTCGGCGGGCGCGCACTCCAGGTCCCGGCAGGCGTCGACGACGGCGAGCGCCAGGTCGTGGCCGACGTGGGCGTTGAGCCCGGCCAGGGCGAACTGGAGCGGGCGGACGCCGGGGTGGCGCCGGTAGCGGAAGAGGGGCCGCCAGCAGGCGGGGACCGGAGCGCCGGCGGTGACGGCGTCGACCGCCGTGAGGTACCGCCCGGCGAGCCGCGCGTCGAGGGTGGCGGCGGCCCGCCGGTCCTCGAAGGCGCCCGCCGCGATGGCGTGGCCGATCTCCTCGGTGACGGTGAGGTACACCCGGTTGAAGACGGCGACCCCGTCGGCCGGGTGCCGGGCCGAGCGGATCGCCCTCATCCGGTCCACCGCGGGGTCGACCGCGAGGAAGGGGCCGATCTGCTGCCCGAGCTGCTGGGTCTGCGCCATGGGGGCAGGCTCCCAGCCGCCGGGCCCGCGGGGGAGCCCGCCGGGCCCGGCTTACCCAGAACGGGCGAACCGCTCAGCCCTTCGGCGGCGGATTCCCGCCGGACGTGCTTCCGTCCCCGCGCGGGCCGGCCGCGCCCTCGTACGAACTGGTGCCGGAGTCGAGAAGCGGCTCCTGCTCCTTGAGGTGGGCCGGGGCGAACGCCTTCAGCACGTGGTAGCCGGTGATGACGACGATCGTGCCGAGCGCGATGCCGCCCAGCTCGAAGGTGTCGGTGAAGGTCAGCTTCACGCCGCCGACGCCGATGATGATGCCGGCGGCGGCCGGGACCAGGTTGAGCGGGTTGCGCAGGTCGACCCCGGCGTTGATCCAGATCTGGGCGCCGAGCAGGCCGATCATGCCGTACAGGATGACGGTGATGCCGCCGAGGACGCCGCCGGGGATGGCGGCGACGACCGCGCCGAACTTCGGGCAGAGACCGAAGAGCAGCGCGAAGCCGGCGGCGGCCCAGTAGGCGGCGGTCGAGTAGACGCGGGTGGCGGCCATGACGCCGATGTTCTCGGAGTACGTGGTGTTCGGCGGGCCGCCCACGGCGGTCGACAGCATCGAGGCGGCGCCGTCGGCGGCGATGGCGGTGCCGAGCTTGTCGTCGAGGGAGTCGCCGGTCATCTCGCCGACGGCCTTGACGTGTCCGGCGTTCTCGGCGATCAGGGCGATGACGACGGGCAGCGCCACCAGGATCGCGGACCACTCGAAGCTGGGGCCGTGGAAGGAGGGCAGGCCGATCCAGTCGGCCTTCGGGACGCCGGAGAGGTCGAGCCGCCAGTGGTCGGTCACCTGGCCGGACGGGGACGTCGAGTGGATCTTCCCGAAGACCAGGTCGAGCACCCAGGACAGGGCGTAGCCGAAGACCAGGCCGAGGAAGATCGCGATCCGGGACCAGAAACCGCGCAGGCAGACCACGGCCAGACCGGTGAACAGCATCACCAGGAGCGCCGTCCACTGGTCCTGCGGCCAGTAGGTGGACGCGGTGACCGGGGCCAGGTTGAAGCCGATCAGCATGACGACGGCGCCGGTCACGACCGGGGGCATCGCCGCGTGGATGATCCGCGCGCCGAACCTCCGCACCGCGAGGCCCGCGAGGAAGAGCACGGCGCCGACGACCAGGACCGCGCCGGTCACGGTGGCGCTGGTGCCGCCGGACGCCCGGATGGCGGCGGCGACACCGACGAAGGAGAGCGAGCAGCCCAGGTAGGACGGGACCGTGCCGCGGGTCGCGAGCAGGAAGATCGCGGTGGCGACACCGGACATCATGATCGCGAGGTTCGGGTCCAGGCCCATGAGCACCGGAGCGACGAAGGACGCGCCGAACATCGCCACGACGTGCTGCGCGCCGAGTCCGACGGTCCGGGGCCAGGAGAGCCGCTCGTCCGGGCGGACGACGGCCCCGGGAGCGGGTGTTCTCCCGTCTCCGTGCAGGGTCCAGCGCACGCCGAGGTTCATGAGGTCGCTCCCGTTCTCCGGTTCCGGCGGTCGCGTCATGACCGCAAAAGATCAGCCACATGGTATGCGCGACCGCCGGCTCCGGGCGTCGGGGAGAGGGCGCCGGTGCCCGGGACCGCCGTCAGGCGGCCGGACCACCGCTCTTCGCCGGAGCGCCGCCCTCCGCGTCCACCGCCGGGGCCTCCCGGTCGGCGCTCCCGAGCACGCCCGCGCCCACCACCAGGCCGAACGCGAGCAGGGTGACCAGGCCGAAGGAGAAGACCAGCGAGGTCGCGTCGGCGATGCCGCCGATCGCGGAGGGGGCGATGAGACCCGAGGTGTACGTGATGGTGGCGACGCCCGCGATGGCCTGGCTGGGGTTCGGGCCGCTGCGGCCCGCCGCGGCGAAGGCCAGGGGGACGACGACCGCGATCCCGAGCCCGATGAGACCGAATCCGGCCAGGGCGACGGCGGCGTGCGGGGCGGCGACGACCAGGAGGCCGCCGAGGGTGGCGACGACGCCCCCGGCCCGTACCGTGCGGACCGCGCCGAAGCGGTCCACCACCCGGTCGCCGGCCAGCCGGGCCACCGCCATCGTCAGCGCGAAGGCGGTCGTCGAGGCGGCGGCGAGCCCGGCCGAGGTGCCCAGCTCGTCCCGCAGGTAGACGGCCGACCAGTCGAGGCTGGCCCCCTCCGCGAACACCCCGCAGAAGCCGATGGCGCCGATGACGAGGGCGGACTTCGGCGGCAGCGAGAAGCGCGGCGGCGCCTCCTCCTCCGGGGTGCTGCGCACGTCCAGCACGCCCTGGCAGGCGACCAGGCCGAGCGCGGTGAGGACGAGGGCCGCGACCAGGTGGTGCAGCCGGGCGTCGCCGCCGAGGTGGGCGGCGACCGTGCCGGCGGCCGAGCCGATCAGGGCGCCCACGCTCCACATGCCGTGCAGGCTCGACATGATGGACCGTCCGAGCCGGGTCTCGGTCTCGACGCCCAGCGCGTTCATCGCCACGTCGGACATGCCGGCGGTCGCGCCGTACACGAAGAGCGCGCCGCACAGCCCCCAGACGTTCGGGGCCAGCGACGGCAGGATCAGGGAGAGGGTCCACAGGGCGAGCAGGCCGCGCAGCGCCGGGCGGGCGCCGAAGCGGTGGGAGATCGCCCCGGCCAGCGGCATCGCGACGGAGGCGCCGAGCGCGGGGAAGGCGAGCGCGAGACCGAGCTGTCCGGCGCCGACGTCCGCGTGTTCCTGGATCCAGGGGATGCGGGTGGCGAAGCTGCCGGTGACGGCGCCGTGGACGCAGAAGACGGCGGCGACGGCGAAGCGCGCCCGCCGCAGGCGCTGGGTGCTGGTGACGGTCTCCGCCGCCATGGGCCCTCCCGGGGTCGTGGTGTGGCGCGTAAACTATCAGGAACCCTGCCTGATAAATAGTGCGCAGGGGCGGGCTCCGCCCCGGACACGTCTGAGAGGATCGCCGCATGGCCGCATCCCCGAGCACCGCACGGGCCATCAACGACCGGCTCGCCCTGCGACTGCTCCAGGACGAGGGGCCGTTGACGGCCACTCAGCTCAAGACGCTCACCGGGCTCTCCCGCCCGACCGTCGCCGACCTCGTCGAACGGCTCCGGGACTCCGGGCTCGTCCACGTCGTCGGCGAGGCCGGGGCCGAGCGCCGGGGCCCCAACGCCAAGCTGTACGGGCTCGTCGCCGGCCGCGCCCATCTCGCCGCCCTCGACGTGCGCACCCGCTCGGTCTCCGTCGCCGTCGCCGATCTGCTCGGCACCACGCTCGCCGAGGCGTCCGCGCCGGTCGGCGACGACGGCGGCACCGGACCGGCCGTGGAGAAGGCCGTCGCCCTGCTGGAGCGGACGCTGGGGGAGGCCGGCGTCGAAGCGCCGCACAGCGTCGCGGTCGGCGCCCCCGGCCTCATCGAGCCGGTCACCGGCGAACTCCGCGACTCCACGGGCCTGCCCGCCTGGCACCGGCGGCTCGTCGCCGTCCTCCAGGAGCGGCTCCCCGCGCGGGTGTTGGTCGAGAACGAGACCAACCTCGCCGCCCTCGCGGAGCTCCGCGAGGGCGCGGCCCGCGACCGCGAGGACTTCGTCCTGCTCTGGCTCGGCCAGGGCGTGGGCGCCGCCGTCGTCCTCGACGGCCGGCTGCGCCGGGGGGCCTCGGGCGGTGCGGGGGAGATCGGTTTCCTGCCGGTGCCGGGCACCGGCGGGCTCCCCTCGGCCACCGGCTGCGACGGCGGCTTCCACGAGCTGGCCTGCACCGCGGCCGTCGAGGCGCTCGCCCGGGAGCACGGCCTCGCCCCGGGGGACCACGCGGCCGCGCTCGCCTCCGGCCACGAGCCCTTCCTGGACGCCGTCGCCCGCCGTCTCGCCGTCGGCGCGGCGGCCGTGGCCTCGGTCCTCGACCCCGGCTGCGTGGTCCTGGGGGGCGAGACCGGCCACAGCGGGGGCGCGGCCCTGGCGGCCAGGGTGGAGGCGGAACTCGCCGCCCTCTCGCCGCTGCGCACCGAGGTCAGGGCCACCGCCCTCGGGGACGCGGCCGTCCTGCGCGGCGCCCTCCTCACGGCCCGGGACGCGGCCCAGGAGGACCTGTTCCCGTAGGGGACCTCCGGGGGAGGCCGCCGGGGACCCCGCGCGAAGAACGCCGCCGCGCCGCGTCCCCGGAGGGGGAGGCGGCGCGGCGGGTGCGGTGCCCGGCGGCGGCAAGGGCCGTGGTGCTCCGCCGCCGGGGCTCCTTCAGGAGGCGGGGGTCAGCAGGTGCCGAGGTCCTTCCAGACGCCCCACTCGCCGGTCGTGCCCGGCTCCTGGTTCTGGGTCCACCACTGGGCCTTCCACTTGTGGCCCTTGTGGGAGACCTCGTTGCCCGCGTTGTAGACCGTGCCCGCCACGTACGCCGGAACGGTGCAGCCGGCGGGCGGCTCCGTCGTCGGCGGGGTGGTGGGCGGCGTGGTCGGCGGGGTGGTGGCGCCGGGCTCCACGACCGTCGTGCCGCGCGCCAGGTCACCGGCGAGGGCGTACGTCGTGCCGTTGATGTTCACCGTCCAGTTGGAGGGGGTGGACACCGGCAGGTAGTAGTTGAACGACAGGTCGACCGTCGCGCCCGGGGCCAGCGACTGCCAGGCCGGGAGCTTCAGCGAGACGCGGTGGAAGTCGCCCTTGAGGCCGCCCACGTTGGAGCCCGTGTGGTCGCTGCTGACGACCTTGGTGCCGAAGCCGGACTGGTCGGAGGCGTTGCCCGGCGCCGAGGTGCCGTAGTCGAACTGGAACTCGGTGCCGCCCGGCAGGGTGGTGTTGGTCCGGTTGGTGATCTTCACCTTGGGCGTGATCGGGTAGTTGGAGTCGCCGAGCTTGAACTCGGTGAACGCCGTCTCGATGTTCACGGCCCGGCTCGGCAGCGCCTTGTTCGACTTCTTCGCGCCGTACGGGGCGGCCGCCTTGAACTTGTCGTACATCAGCGAGGTGAGCGTGGAGCCCGTCTCGTACTGGCCCTTGGCGGCGTTCCAGGCGTAGTCGCCGGCCATCTCCCAGACCATGGTGCCGCCGATGCCCCTGTTCACCACGTAGTCGGCCTTGGCGGCCACCGACTGCTCGTCCTCGGTGGAGAGGAAGACCTTCTTCTGCGCGTTCCACAGCCACGGTGCGACCAGGGTCGGGTCGTACTTGCGGACGTAGGTGCCGGTCAGCTTGGTGTCGGCGGGGAAGCCGTACTGGGTGACGTAGTCGCCGACGATCCCCTTCTCCAGGTTCTTGGCGTGCCACATCGGGTTGGAGCCGGCGGGCGACTCCTTGCCCGCGGTGTCCTTGTCGTGCCAGAGGTTGTCGATGCCCTCGGCGCCGTCGCCGCACTTGGTCAGGCCGGCGCCGGCCGGGCAGGTGGCCGCGGTGGCCCTGCCCCAGAGGCCGTCGGTGCCGCCCTGCACGTTCTTGTGGCCGCGGGTGTAGTAGGGCAGGCCGATGTTGATGCGGCCGGCCGGCATGGAGCCGCGGAAGTAGTGGTACGCCCAGTCGGTGTTGAGGTAGCCGATGTTGCCGTACTGCTGGCTGCCGTAGACGTTGGCGGCGGCGAGTTCGCCGTCCTTGCCGTCGTCGAACAGGGAGGCGTTGGGGCCGACGTACTCGTTCCAGGCGCCGTGCAGGTCGTACGACATGATGTTGACGTAGTCCAGGTACTTCTGGACCTGGAAGGTCTCCATGCCGCGCAGCAGGTAGCCGGAGGAGGGGGCGGCGACGGTCAGCAGGTAGTGCTTGCCGTCGGCGGATCCGGCCCGGTCCAGCTTCTCGCGCAGGGACTTCATGAGGGCCGCGTAGCCCTGCACGAGCCCGCCGCGGCGCGCGTTGGCGAGCTGCCAGTCGAGCGGGTTGCCCGCGTCCTTCATCGTGGTCGGGTACTCGTAGTCGATGTCGACGCCGTTGAACCCGTACTTCCGGATGAAGTCGACGGCCGAGGTCGCGAAGGTGTCGATCCCGGCCTGGTTGACCGAGCCGTCGGCGTTGGTGGCCATCGAGTAGAAGCCGCCGGAGTTCACCCGGTCGCCGTTGTCCGCGAAGTAGCCGCCGGTCTCCGCCCAGCCGCCGACCGAGATCAGCGTCTTGACGTCCGGGTGCTGCTTCTTGAACTTGTTGAGCAGGTTGAAGTGGCCCTTGTACGCGTACGCGGGGTCCATCTCGGCGCCGGCCACGCCGGGCCAGGTCATTCCGGTGGCCGCGTTGTCCGGGCCGTCCGTGCCCACGGACAGCTTGTTGTCGCCGCCGACGTGACCGAAGGCGTAGTTGATGTGGGTGACCTTCTCCCACGGGATGTCCTTGGCCAGGTACGAGGACTGGCCGTTCTTGCCGGTGCGCCAGCCGGTGAAGTAGCCGATGACCCGGCGCTGGTGGTCCGCGCCCATCTTCTCGCGGCCCTCGGCGTCGTAGACCGAGCAGTAGGGGACGTCGACGCCGGGCGTCTTGTAGAGCCCGTCGGGGCGACAGGACTCGTTGTCGGCGGCGTACGAGACGCCGCCGGAGAGCGAGCTGAGCAGCAGTCCGGCGACGGCCGCGCCGGACGCGAGCAGCGAGGCTCTCTTCGTCGTGGGGGACAGCACGATCGGTTCCTCCTGGGGAGAGGGGGAGGCGGGGAAGGTGGGGGAGAGGGGGAGAACACAACGAACAGGGGGTGGATCGTGTGGGCCCGTGGAGTGCGCACGCCGACGGACCGTTGCCTCGAAGGTGACACGGAGATTAAGAGGACTAGACCAGTGAGTCAATAGGTCCGTACCAAAGTGGGGAGACGGGGAACTCTGTGAGCGGGCCCACAGGACGCCCTCCGCACCGCCCCCGCGGGTCGTGGCACACTGGCCCTGTATCAGCAGCAGCGCACTCCGGGGTCGGTGCAATTCCGAACCGGCGGTATAGTCCGCGACCCGTCCGCAGCCAGCGGCCGGTTGACCAGGTGGGATTCCTGGACCGACGGTGAAAGTCCGGATGGGAGGCAGTGCGCGGCGGGAGACCCCTGTCAGGGGTGTGCCGGCCGTACGTCCGTGGTCCGCCGTTTTCCGGCGGGCCGGACCTCCGGCCCCGGCGCATCCGTTGCGAGGCGTTCCACCCGCTCTCTGCCGTCCTCGGCAGGCCCCGGAGTCCGTGCCCGAAGAGGCAGGAGGACCCGGTGGACCGGCAGGCCGACACCACCGCCATGCGACGCGCCGTCGAGCTCGCCGCCCGCGCCCTCGGCGCCACCAGCCCCAACCCCGTCGTCGGCTGCGTCGTCACCGACGCCTCCGGGCACCGGGTCGGAGAGGGCTTCCACCGGCGCGCCGGCGGCCCGCATGCCGAGATCCACGCCCTGCGCGAGGCCGGTGTCCTGGCCCGCGGCGGCACCGCCTACGTCACCCTCGAACCCTGCGACCACACCGGCCGCACCGGCCCCTGTTCCCGGGCCCTGATCGAGGCCGGGGTCCGCCGCGTCGTGTACGCGGTCGGCGACCCGGACCCGAAGGCCACCGGCGGCGCCGGCACCCTGCGCGCCGCCGGCGTCGAGGTCGAGCGGGGCCTCCTGGCGGACGAGGCCGAGGCGGTCAACATCGCCTGGCTCACCTCCGTGCGCCGGGGCCGCCCCTTCGTCCGCTGGAAGTACGCCGCCACCCTCGACGGCCGGGTCGCCGCCGCCGACGGCACCTCCCGCTGGATCACCTCCGCCGAGTCCCGCGCCGACGTCCACCGGCTGCGCGCCGAGGCCGACGCCGTCGTGGCCGGCGGCGGGACCCTGCGCGCGGACGACCCGCACCTCGCCGTCCGGGGCGTCGACGGCGCGACCCAGCCGCTGCGGGTCGTCCTCGACGCCCGCGCCGAACTCCCGCCGACCGCCCGCGTCCTGGACGACGCCGCGCCCACCCTGGTCGTCGTCGGCGAGGACGCCGACGCCCGGCACCTGCCCGGCGCCGAACTGCTCCGACTGCCCCTGCGCGACGGCCGCGTCGGCGTGCGCGACCTGCTCGACCGGCTCCACGCCCGCGGCGTCCGCTCCGTCCTCCTCGAAGGCGGCCCCACCCTCGCGGGCTCCTTCGTCGCCGCGGACGCCGTCGACCAGGTCGTCGGCTACCTCGCCCCCGTCCTCCTCGGCGCCGGCCCGGCCGCCCTCGCCGACGCGGGAATCGGCACCCTCACCGACGCGTTGCGGCTCGACGTCACCGAGACCGTGCGCGTCGGACCCGACCTCCGCATCACCGCCACCCCCAAGGGAGTCTGACCGTGTTCACCGGAATCGTCGAAGAACTGGGCGAGGTCGTCGCCGTCGAGCGGCTGGCGGACGCCTCCCGCTTCCGACTGCGCGGCCCCCTGGTCACGGAAGGCGCCCGGCACGGCGACTCCATCGCCGTCAACGGGGTCTGCCTCACCGTCGTGGAACACGGCGACGGCGAGTTCACCGCCGACGTCATGGCCGAGACCCTCCAGCGGTCCGCCCTCGGCGCCCTCGCCGTCGGCTCCCGCGTCAACCTGGAACGGCCCGTGGCCGTCGGCGGCCGCCTCGGCGGCCACATCGTCCAGGGCCACGTGGACGGCACCGGCACGATCCTGGAGCGGACCCCGTCCGAGCACTGGGAACTCGTCGAGGTCGGCCTGCCCGCCCACCTCTCCCGGTACGTCGTCGAGAAGGGCTCGATCACGGTCGACGGCGTCAGCCTCACCGTCGTCGGGGTCGCCGACGACCGGTTCACCGTCAGCCTCATCCCCACCACCCTCGACCTGACCACGCTCGGCATCAAGAAGAGCGGCGACCCGGTCAACCTCGAAGTGGACGTCATCGCCAAGTACGTCGAGCGGCTGCTCGGCCCGAACGCAGGGGAGAACGTCAAGTGAACTGGCTCAACTCCGAGGCGTTCACCGTCCTCGACCAGCACATCATGTGGTCCGACATGATCGGCAACACCATCGGGCTCGTCGCGCTCGCCCTCGGCTGGCGCCGCTCCCTCCTCACCTGGCCCGCCCAGCTCCTCTCCGGAGCCGTCCTCGTCGGCGCGTACGCCTCCGCCCACCTCACCGGCGGCGTCGGCAAGCAGATCCTCGTCATCGGCGTCGCCGCCTGGGGCTGGTGGCAGTGGAACCGGGGCAAGCGGCAGGCCCAGGACGGCTCCCTCGCCGTCCGCTTCGCCACCTGGAGGGAGCGCGGCCTGCTCCTCGCCGGCGCGGTCCTCGGCACCCTCGCCGTCGGCGGCCTCTTCACCCTCTACCCGTCGCTCTCCTGGAGCCCGTGGGCCGACGCGTACATCTTCGTCGGCACCCTTGTCGCGATGGTCGCCCAGGCCCGCGGCCTGGTCGAGTTCTGGTTCGCCTGGCTCCTCGTGGACCTCGTCGGCGTCCCGCTCGCCTTCCACAGCGGCCTCGCCTTCTCCGGCCTGGTCTACGTCGTCTACTTCGCCCTCGTCCTCTGGGGCATGCGCGACTGGTGGCTCCGCACCCGCACCGCCCCCGCTCTGGAAGGAGCCCACGCATGAGTTCCCTCCCCTCCTGGGACGCCGCCGACCTCGCCCTCGACCCCGTCGAGCAGGCCGTCCGGGACATCGCCGCGGGCCGGCCCGTCGTCGTCGTGGACGACGAGGACCGCGAGAACGAGGGCGACCTCGTCATCGCCGCCGAGAAGGCCACCCCCGAGATCGTCGCCTTCATGATGAGCGAGTGCCGCGGCCTGATCTGCGCCCCCATGGAGGACGGGGAGCTGGAACGCCTCCGACTCCCGCAGATGGTCGAGGACAACACCGAGTCGATGCGCACGGCCTTCACCGTCTCCGTCGACGCGGCCCCCGCCCACGGCGTCACCACCGGCATCTCCGCCGCCGACCGCGCCACCACCCTGCGGATGCTGGCGAGCGGCCGCCACGAGCCCTCCGACTTCGTCCGCCCCGGACACGTCTTCCCGCTGCGCGCCAGGCCCGGCGGCGTCCTCGCCCGCGACGGCCACACCGAGGCGGCCGTCGACCTCGCCCGTCTCGCGGGCCTCCGCCCGGCGGGCGCGATCGTCGAGATCGCCGGCGAGGACGGCACGATGCTGCGCCTGCCCGAACTGGTCCCCTTCGCCCGCAAGCACGGGCTCACGATCATCTCCATCGAGGACCTGATCGCCTACCGCCGCTCCGCCGAGCCGACCGTCCGCCGCGAGGCCGAGGTCCACCTCCCCACCGCGCACGGCGAGTTCACCGCGTACGGCTACCGCTCCACCGTCGACGGCGTCGAGCACGTCGCCCTCGTCCACGGCGAGATCGGCGACGGCGAGGACGTCCTCGTACGGGTCCACTCCGAGTGCCTCACCGGCGACGTCTTCCACTCGCTGCGCTGCGACTGCGGCCCCCAGCTCCGGGCCTCCATGGACCGGATCACCGAGGCGGGGCGGGGCGTCGTCGTCTACCTGCGCGGCCACGAGGGGCGCGGCATCGGCCTGCTGTCCAAGCTGCGCGCGTACGAACTCCAGGAGCGCGGACGCGACACCCTCGACGCCAACCTGGAACTCGGACTGCCCGCCGACGCCCGCGACTACGCGGCCGGCGCGCGGATCCTCGGCGACCTGGGCGTGCGCAGCCTGCGCCTGATGACCAACAATCCCGACAAGATCGACGCCCTCGCCCGGCACGGCCTCACCGTCGGGGGCCGCGAGCCCATGCCGGTCCAGGCCGGCGAGCACAACCTCGGCTACCTGCGCACCAAGCGGGACCGGATGGGCCACGACCTGCCCTGGCTGGACGGCCCCCCGGCCCCCACCTGCGGCAACCAGTAACTCCCCCCGCTTTTCCCGCGGTTCACTACGATTCACTACGATTCACTACGGTTCGATACGGTTCAAGGAGAGACATGAGCGGCAAGGGCGCACCCGTCCTCAGCGTGAAGAACTGCGGCGACCTCCGGGTCGCGGTCGTCGCGGCCCAGTGGCACGAGAAGATCATGGACGGTCTCGTCGACGGCGCCCTGCGCGCCCTGAGCGAACTCGGCATCGACGAGCCGACCCTGCTGCGCGTCCCCGGCAGCTTCGAACTCCCGGTCGTGGCGAAGGTCCTCGCCGGGCGCGGCTACGATGCCGTCGTGGCGCTCGGCGTCGTCATCCGCGGCGGAACGCCGCACTTCGAGTACGTGTGCCAGGGCGTCACCCACGGCCTCACCCAGGTCTCGGTCGACACCGGCGTACCCATCGGGTTCGGGGTCCTCACCGTCGACAACGAGGAGCAGGCCCTCGACCGGGCCGGGCTCGAGGGCTCCTCCGAGGACAAGGGTCACGAGGCCGTCACCGCGGCCGTCGCGACCGCCACCACACTGCGCACGGTCAGCGAACCCTGGCGCTGAGTGCGCGCCCCCCACCCCGTACTCTTAGGACCATCATGGCGAACGGAACCCGTAAAAGCTTCGAAGAGCTCTTCGCCGAGCTCAAGCTCAAGGCCGAGACCGGCGACCCGGCCACCTCCCGCACCGCGGAACTGGTGGACAAGGGCGTCCACGCCATCGGCAAGAAGGTCGTCGAAGAGGCCGCCGAGGTCTGGATGGCCGCCGAGTACGAGGGCAGGGAAGCCGCCGCCGAGGAGATCTCGCAGCTGCTGTACCACGTCCAGGTGATGATGGTCGCCCGCGGGATCTCGCTCGACGACGTCTACGCCCACCTCTGAGCACCGCCCTCCCGCACACTCCCACGCAAAGGAAGCCCACCCCATGCTGCGCATCGCCGTCCCCAACAAGGGTTCCCTCTCCGGACCTGCGTCGGCCATGCTCCATGAGGCCGGCTACCGCCAGCGCAAGGAGTCCAAGGAACTGGTGGTCGTCGACCCCGGCAACGAGGTCGAGTTCTTCTACCTGCGCCCGAAGGACATCGCGATCTACGTCGCCTCCGGGAAGCTGGACATCGGCATCACCGGCCGCGACCTGCTCCTGGACTCCGGCGCCGACGCCGAGGAGATCCTCCCGCTGAACTTCGGGCGCTCCACCTTCCGGTACGCCACCCGTCCGGGCACCGCGAAGGGGCCCGAGGACTTCGGCGGCATGACGATCGCCACCTCCTACGAGGGCATCGTCGCCAAGCACCTCGCCGACCAGGGCATCGACGCCTCCGTCGTGCACCTGGACGGCGCGGTCGAGACCGCGATCCAGCTGGGCGTCGCCCAGGTCGTCGCGGACGTCGTGGAGACCGGCACCAGCCTGCGCAACGCCGGCCTGGAAGTCGTCGGCGAGCCGATCCTCACCTCCGAGGCCGTCGTGGTCCGCCGCCGGGGCGCCGCGGACGACCACCCGCAGGTCCAGCAGTTCCTCCGCCGCCTCCAGGGCGTCCTCGTCGCCCGCTCGTACGTGATGATGGACTACGACTGCCGCGCCGAGCACCTGGAGCAGGCCGTCGCCCTTACCCCCGGCCTGGAGTCGCCCACCGTCTCCCCGCTGCACAACGAGGGCTGGGTCGCCGTCCGCGCGATGGTCCCCGCCAAGGACGCGCAGCGGATCATGGACGACCTGTACGAGCTGGGCGCCCGCGCCATCCTCACCACCGCCATCCACGCCTGCCGTCTCTGACGGTCCGGCCCGCACGTCCACCAGCACCAGGCACCACCAGGCATCGAGGAACCCCCATGTCCCAGCCCACGACGCCCGCCCTCCCGGTCACCTTCCGCCCCGGCCGCACCCGGGCCGTCCTGCTGACCGTGGGGCTCGCGATGTTCGCCGCCATCACCCTCGTGGCGATGATGCTGGAGCGGCTGGGACCGGGGGAGCGCGCCAGCTTCGTCTTCACCGCCGCGCTCTTCCTCGGCGTCCTCGTCCTGCTGAGCCGCCCCAAGGTCGTCGCGGACGACGAGGGCGTCACGGTCGTCAACATCACCCGGACCAGGCGGCTGGCCTGGGCGGAGATCCTCCGGGTCAACCTCCGTCCCGGCGACCCGTGGGTCTTCCTCGACCTGAGCGACGGCACCAGCCTGCCCGCGCTCGGCATCCAGCCCGGCATCGCCAAGGAGTCGGCCATCCGGGACGCCCGCGCCCTGCGGACCCTGGCCGAGAGCCGCGGGACGGGCGCGGAGCGGAGCTGACCCCGGCGCCCGGGTGACGGGGCCGGGGACGGGGCGGGGGCGGAGGCCACGCCCGGCTCCGGCGCCGCGGCTCGCCCGGAGCCGGGGACCACCCGGGTCCCGCTCGGCGCCACCCGCATTCCGGCTCCCGGGCCCCGCCCGCGCGTGCTCGACGTCGGGGTTTCCCGGAGGAACGCCGGGGGGGAACCCCCGTCCTTCCCCCATCCGGAGCCGACCCCCTGCCCTTCCGGGCGCTCGCTTGACTACTCTGGACGCGGTGGTGCCGAGTGCACCACCGCCTCGCGCGCGCAGGGCCGCCGTCGCGGCCCGCGAGGCTTTCCTACGACCCGAGGAGTGACTCCCTCCAGCAATGGACGGACCGTCCGGTAGTACCCGCGCCGCCCTCTTCCAGGAGGCGGCGGCATGATCGTCTCCCTTCTGCTGCTCGCCGCGGCCTTTCTCCTGATCCTCGCCAACGGCTTCTTCGTGGCCGCCGAGTTCGGTCTCGTGACCGTCGAGCGCGCCGAGGCCGAGCGCGCCGCGGCCGCCGGCGACCGGCGTGCCCGCGCCGTCGTCACCGCCCTGCGCGAGCTGTCCTTCCAGCTCTCCGGGACCCAGCTCGGCATCACCCTCACCTCCCTCGTCGTCGGCATGCTCGCCGAGCCCGCGCTCGCCGGGCTGCTGCACGGGCCGCTCACCGCGACCGGACTGCCCCGGGGGGCCGTCTCCGCGGCGTCGGTGGTGATCGGCATGCTCCTCGCCTCCGCCCTCCAGATGGTGGTCGGCGAGCTGGTGCCGAAGAACTGGGCGGTCTCCCGCCCGCTTCAGGTGGCCCGCTTCGTGGCCACCCCGCAGCACCGCTTCTCCGCCCTCTTCCGGCCGGTGATCTCCCTGTTCAACCGGGTCGCCAACCGCCTCGTCCGGCTCCTGGGCGTCGAGCCCACCGAGGAGCTGGACTCGGTCCGCACCCCCGGCGAGCTGGTCTCCCTGGCCCGGCACTCCGCCCTGGCCGGCGCGCTCGAACAGGACACCGCCGACCTCTTCGTACGGACCCTGTCCCTCGGCGGCCTCACCGCCGAGCGGGTCATGACCCCGCGCGTGAAGGTGAGTGCCCTCCAGTGGGACGCCACCGCGGCCGACGTCCTCAACCTCACCCGGGCCACCGGCCTCTCGCGCTTCCCGGTCTACCGCGACCGGATCGACGAGATCGTCGGCATGGTCCACCTCAAGGACGCGCTCGCCGTCGCCCCGCACGCCCGGCTGCGCACCCCCGTCGGCCGGATCGCGGTCCCGCCGCTCCTCGTCCCCGAGACGCTCCCCGCCCAGGCGCTCCTGGAGCGCCTGCGCCGCGAGCAGCCGATCGCGGTGGTCGTCGACGAGTACGGCGGCACCGCGGGCGTCGTCACCCTGGAGGACATCGTCGAGGAGCTGGTCGGCGAGGTCCGCGACGAGCACGACACCGCGGCCGACGGGCGGCCCGAACTGGTCGCCGTCCCCGCCGAGGACGGCCGTCCCGCCTGGGACGCCGACGGCTCCTGCCGGGTGCACACCCTGCGCCGGATGGGCCTCGACGCGCCCGACGGGCCGTACGAGACCGTCGCCGGGCTCGTCGCCGACCTCCTCGGGCGCATCCCCGTTCCCGGGGACCGGGTCGAGCTTCCCGGCTGGCTGTTCTCGGTCCGCCGCGTCGACCACTACCGCGCCGAGCACGTCCGGATCGTCCGGACGGACGCGGTCCCGCACCCGGCCCCGGTCCCGGGCGCCGAGGCGGGTCCCGCCGCGGCCCCGTCCCCCGCCGTCCCGCTGGTCGCGGAGGGCGTCCGATGAGCACCCTCCCCCTCCTCTTCGCCGTCCTCCTGGTCCTCGCCAACGGCTTCTTCGTCGGGGCCGAGTTCGCGCTCGTCTCCGTACGGCGCAGTCAGATCGAACCGCTTCCCGGCGCCCGCGCCAAGCAGGTCCTGCACGGTCTGGAGAACCTGCCGCAGATGATGGCGGCCGCCCAGTTCGGCATCACCGTCTGCTCGCTGACGCTCGGCGCCGTCGCCGAGCCGACCGTCGCCCGGCTGCTCGAACCCGTCTTCCACGCGGTCGGCGTCCCCGAAGGGCTGATCCACCCGCTCGGCTACGTCATCGCCCTCGCCGCCGTGGTCTTCCTCCACCTCGTCATCGGCGAGATGGTCCCGAAGAACCTGGCGATGGCGGCGCCCGAACGGACCGCGCTCCGGCTGGCCCCGGCCCTGGTCGGGTTCGCCCGGCTCTGCCGGCCCGTGACGGCGGCCCTGGGAGCCTGCGCCCGGCTGGTCCTGCGGGCGTTCCGGGTCGAACCGAAGGACGAGGTCGAGGCGGTCTTCACCAGCGCCCAGCTCGGCCGCCTCGTCGAGGACGCCGGCCAGGCCGGGCTGCTCGACCCGGCCGAGCAGGAGCGCCTGGAGGACGCCCTCGAACTGGGCAGCCGCCCCGTGACGGACGTCCTCATCGCGTCCGCCTCCCTGGTCACGGTCCCGCCCTCGGTCACCCCCCGGGAGATCGAGGAGCTGACCGTGCGGACCGGATACTCGCGCTTCCCGGTCCGCGCCGGGGGACACGGCGCCTTCCTGGGCTTCGTGCACGTGAAGGACGTCCTCGACCTGGAGGAGCGGGAGGGGGCGGTGCCGCGGCGCCTGTGGCGGCCGATGGCGACCCTCCGCGCCGACGTGCCGCTCGACGACGCCCTCACCGTGATGCGCCGCGCCGCGACCCATCTGGCGCAGGTCGCGGACGGCACCGGCGCCGTCCTCGGGCTCGTCGCCCTGGAGGACGTCCTGGAGACGCTGGTGGGGGAGGTCCGCGACCCCGCCCACCGCGTGGACCCGCCGCCCGCCCCGGCCCCGGTGGCAGCCTCCCCGGCCGCCGCGCGCGGGTAGCCGCCCCGGGGCTTCGTCCCCGGCCGCCCGGTTCCCTCGACGGCTCCGCCCCGCCCGCTCCCCGGGCGGGGCGGAGCCGTCGGACTCCCGGGCCGCGCACCGGCGTACGGCGCCGGGGACGGGGCGGGGCCCGTAGGGTGACGGCCGTGATCAAGAAGAGAATCCTCACCGCCCTCCTCATCGGCGGCCTCCTGACGGCGGGCGCCCCGCCCGCCTCGGCCGACGAAACGGTCTACGTGGCCACGGGCCCCGTCTTCAACAAGCCCCGCGGCACGACCGGGGAGCAGAGCGCGATCCTGGGACACCTCGGCCGCCTCGTCAACGGCGCCACGGGCGGGTCGACCATCCGCATATCGCTGTACGCCTTCGGCTCGGGCTGGCTCGCGGACCAGCTCGCCGCGGCCCACCGCAGGAACGTGAACGTGCAGGTGCTCGTGGACGACGACAGCGTCAACGCCCCCTGGATGTACACGGCGGGGAGGCCGGTGCGGGACAAGCTGAACGCGGCGTTCGCGGAGACCCCGCCGGCCGGCGCCGCGTACGGCACGTCCTGGTTCAGGGTGTGCGCCCCGAACCGGCCGTGTCTGGCCGCGGGCACGGGCGGCGTCAACCACAACAAGTTCTTCCTCTTCTCCCGGACCACCGGCAGCGGTTCGCCGGTCAGGGGCGAGCCGCAGGAGAACGTCGTCGTGCAGTCGTCGGGCAACCTCACCACCTGGGACCGCGAGACCGGCTGGAACGACGCCATGACGGTCGTCGGCAACCAGGCCCTGTACGACGGCTACACCCGGTACTTCGGCCTGCTGGCCGACTCGCAGGCACGGCCGGACGGCTCCGCCCGGGTCAGTGACCTGGCGATCGACGTGGAGGCGGGACCGGCCAAGGCGTACTTCTTCCCCCGCTCCTCGACGGACGTCGTCGAGAACATCCTGAGCATGGTCGAGACCCCCGTCACGGGCCCCGACGGAAAACCGCTCGCGACCTGCCACGGGAACACCCCGGGCCACGGCACCGCCGACGGCCGCACCGTGATCCGGATCGCCAACGGGCACATCTCCCGGCCGGCCGTGGCCGAGAAGCTGTGGAAGCTGGCCGACGCGGGCTGCTTCGTGGACGTCGTCCACGGCAAGCTCGCCGACTACGAGGCGACCGGCCCGCACCGCGAGACGGCCTACTGGCTCACCAGGTCGACCGCGAAGGGCAGGATCTCCCTCCACGCGCTGAACAACGGCGGACGGGAGGACCCGGCCGCCCCCGGGGCGACCGGCACGACCAGCCACACCAAGTACCTGCTCGTCGAGGGCTCCTACAAGGGCGTCAAGGACCAGAAGCTCGTCTTCACGGGCAGCCACCCGTTCACGGGGATGGCGCTCACCGCCAACGACGAGGCGCTGCTGAAGTACGCCGACCCGAAGGTGCACGACGACTACGTCCGGAACTTCCGTGCCCAGCGCGACGCCTCGGCCGCGGAGACCCAGTACGGAGGAGCCCTGTAGCGACGGCGCCGCGCCGTCGCGGGCACGCGCGACGGGCCCGGCGGCCCTCCCGGAGTACGCCCCGGGAGGGCCGGGGCGCGGTGAACGCCCCTCAGTAGCCCGGCGGTTCCTCCCGCGGGCCCCGGTCGGCCGGACCGCGGCCCGACAGGACCTCGCCGTACGCCTGCATGAGGTCCGCGAGCCGCAGGGTGGCCAGGTCCTCCCGGGACGGCCTCCCCGGGTATCCGGAGAGCCGCAGGTCCCGGTAGGCGCAGGACTTCTCGTACAGGGTGCGCAGGAACCGGCCGTTGCCCAGCTCGTCGATCCAGCCCTGTTCCACGACGTGTCCGCTGATCGAGCGCAGCTCCTCGCGGGCCTCGTCGTCCCAGCCGTCCCCGTTGGCCGCCGCCAGGACCTCGCCGATGGCGGTGAGTTCGAGCGGCCGGTACGAGGGGAAGTCCACCCGGGTGGTGAACCGCGAGGAGAGGCCCGGGTTGGTGGAGAGCAGCCGGTCCATGCCCTCGGGGTAGCCGGCCAGGATGACCACGAGGTGGTCGCGGTTGTCCTCGGCCCGCTTCAGGAGCACCTGGAGGGCTTCGTCGCCGTAGGCGTCGCCCTTGCTGTAGCCGGTGTTGGAGAGCGCGTACGCCTCGTCCACGAAGAGCACCCCGCCGACCGCCGAGTCGATCAGCTCATTGGCCTTGACCGCCGTCTGGCCCAGGAACTCGCCCACCAGATCGGCCCGTTGGGCCTCCACGAGATGGTCGCCGCCGAGCAGCCCGAGGGCGTAGAAGACCCGGCCCAGGATGCGGGCGACCGTGGTCTTCCCGGTGCCCGAGGGACCGGAGAAGACGAAGTGCCGCTTCGGCGGCTGGACCGGGAGCCCCTGGTCGGCGCGGAGCCGGGCCATCTCCAGCTGCGCCGAGAGCGCCCTGACCTGACGCTTCACCGGCTCCAGTCCGACCATGCCCTCCAGTTCGGCGAGCGCCTCCGCGAGCAGGGCCGGGTCGGTGGGGCCGGCCGGGAAACGCGGCGGCACCGGCTGGCGGGGCAGCCGGGCCTTCTGCCGCACGGGTTCCGGCGGGGGGACCGGCGCGGCCGGCGGCACCGGGTCGGGCGCGAGCAGCAGGCCGTCGCCGAGCCCCCCGGGGTCGGGCTCGGCGCCCGGCACGGTGTCCACCGCGTCCTGACCGGACCCGCCGCCGGGGGAGCCCAGGGCGACCGCCGCCAGCCCGGCGGGACCGTCCGTCCCCTCGTACCCCTCGTATCCCTCGTACCCTTCGAAACCGTCGTACGCCGTGATCGCCGCGAGCCGCGCGGCGGTGTCCATGAACGACGGGTCGATCCGGTGCACGGCCCGGTACAGCGGCAGGGCGGCGGCGCTGCGTCCCGTGCCCTCGTGGGCGCGGGCCAGCCAGTACCGCAGCTCCTTGCGCTGCGGCTGCTCGCTGCGACATCGCATCAGGGAGGCCGAGAGCAGCGGTTCGGCCTGGCCGTACATCTCCAGGCGCACCCGGGCCATGCCGCCGAAGAGTCCGGCCTCGATGCCGAGCAGCGGATCGTCCACGAGGGTCTCGGTGTGCCGGACGAGCTGTTCCCAGTCCTTGACGAGATAGGCCCGGCAGGCGTGCAGGAAGCGCACCTGGGGATCGGTGTCCACCGGCGGGAGCCCCGCCAGGGCCCGGTCCAGTTCGGGCACGTGACGGCCGTCGAGCCAGTGGGAGGCGTGGGCGAGGAGCAGGTCGCGGGGGCTCTCCAGGACGGGCTGCACCCACCAGCCCAGCCAGTACCAGGAGTTGAGGGTGCGCCGGTACCGCGTCCGCTGCTCGCCGAAGCGCTCGCGGTGGCGGTACATGCGCAGCAGCGCGGTCGTGGTGTCGGCCCGGAGCGCGTGCAGTCCGAGCCAGGCGTCCGCCATCCCGGGGTCGATCCGCACCGCCGTCCGGAACTCCTCCTCCGCCTGCGGATAGGCGCCCATCGTGTAGGCGTCGACCCCGCGCAGCCAGGCGAGCTCGGCCGGGGGCTGCGAGCCCTGTGTGCCGATGTCCATCGGGTCCCCCACAACCGTCATCGCATGGACGGGATTTGACCGCACCTGCGGGCATCGTACCCGCGCGGGGGTGGGCGCTTGAGGAGAAGCGCGTGATCCGGAAGCGGTGACCCTGGGTGAACGCCGGGGGACGCAGGGGTTCACGGGGGAGGGGTGAAGGGCAGAACGAAGCCCCCGATCACGGGGGAACAACCGGGGGCTTCGTGTCCGCGGCGGCTCCGAAAAGCCGCACATTCAGAACGTAAGACCTGTACGCCCCCCGGGTCAAGCCGAGTTGGGGCACGTGCGCAGGCGGACCCGGAGCCCCTCATTCCCCGGGCATCGAGCCGTCACGGTGGGTGAGGGCGTGGTCCGCGCTCGTCCCCGCGCCGGGCCCCGGAAGCCACTCGTACCCCGTCCGCCACTCCCGCACCAGGGCATCGGCGAAGGGGCGGGAGGGGTCGTCGCCGAAATGGCGAGTCTCCGCCACGGTCCAGCCGTCCCAGAACGCGGCCTGCTCCGGGCCGTCCCGGTGCCGTCCCCGCGCCCAGGACTCCTCCGCCCCGCGCTCCATCCACACCAGCCGTGCCAGGAAGGGCCGCACCTCCCGCCGGCCCGCGCCGACGCCCTCGACGAGGACCACCGGTGCCGGGGGCAGCGACCGCGGCTCCCCGAAGCGCCGCAGCCGCCAGTCGTACGGACGGTAGGACGCGGTCCGGCCCCGCGCGAGGGGTTCCAGGACCTGCTCCCGCAGCCGGCCGGTCCACGCGAAGAGCTCCTCGTGGGTGGCGAGGTCGTCGAGGTGGAGGACGGGCGCGCCGCCGAGGGCGGCGGAGAGGCGGGCCGCGAGGGTGGACTTGCCCGAGCCCGCGTGCCCGTCGACCGCGACCAGCCGGACCGGTCCGCAGGAGGGCGGCAGCCGGAGCAGCGCGTGTGCCGCGCGGTCGAGAGCGTCCATGCGACCAGGGTAGGGGGCGGAGACCGCCGCAGGTCAGGAAGGTGCCGCCGCCAGTGGTCGGGACCAATATTGGTGCGGCGACGCGGGGCGAAGTGCTGGCGGGGCCGGTCGTGAGCCGGGATAGTGGGCCCGCGCGCACCCGCCCGCGGGCCCGTACGGAATCCACGGCCGTGCGTCCGTGTGCCCGCGCGTCCGTGTCCCGTGCCCGTGTCCTGTGTGTCCGTGTCCGTGTCCGTGCCCTGCGGGGCTGTGTCCTGTGCGCCCGTACGACGACGGCCGTTCCCTCCGGCACCTTCGGGGTCACGGCCCGGCGGGCCCACCGCTCCGCACGCCCACCGTTCTCGACTGGGGGTCACCGCCCATGACCAGCTCCACCCCGCGCAGAACCGTCCTCGCCGCGGCGCTCGCGGCCGCCGCCGGAACGGCCGCCACCGCCGTCCCGGCCGTCGCCTCCGGCCCCGCCGCCCGGGACCGCGCCCCCGGTCCCGGGCTCGTCGACAACCGTTTCTGGTCCTCGTACACCGACTGGCGGTGCGGCACGGCCGCCGGCACGAAGGCGGTACCCGGCCACCGGACGGGCCTGGTCCTCGCCACGCCCGTCGGCCGCCTCGACCACACCGACCCGCACACCGGCCGCACCTCCTCCTGGGAGTACGCCGGTTGGACCTCACCGGTGTACACCCCGGCCGTGCCCGCCACCGAGGTCGTCGCCTCCTGGAACGCCCGTACGCCCCCGGGCACCTGGCTCCAGGTCGAGCTGTCCGGCACGTACTCGGACGGCACGGACACCCCCTGGTACGTCCTCGGCCGCTGGACCTCCGGTGACGGCGAGGCCGACATCCGGCGCACCTCGGTCGACGGCCAGGGCGACGGCAGGAGCAGCGTCTGGACCGACACCTTCGCGATCGACGACCCGGCGGGCGGACTCCGGCTGCGCTCGTACCGGCTGCGCCTGACCCTGTACCGCGCACCGGGGAGCGGCCTCACCCCGACGGTGTGGCGGATCGGCGCCATGGCCTCGGACATCCCGGACCGCTTCACCGTCCCGGCCTCCGTGCCCGGTCCCGCCCGCGAGCTGGCGGTGCCCCGCTACTCGCAGAACACCCACGTCGGGCAGTACCCCGAGTACGACAACGGCGGCGAGGCGTGGTGCAGCCCGACCTCCTCCCAGATGGTCGTGGAGTACTGGGGCCGCCGGCCCTCGGCGGCGGACCTGGCCTGGGTGGACCCGGCCTTCGCCGACCCCCAGGTCTGCCACGCGGCCCGCTTCACCTACGACCACCAGTACGAGGGCTGCGGCAACTGGCCCTTCAACGCCGCCTACGCCGCCACCTACCCCGACATGAACGCCGTGGTCACCCGGCTGCGCTCGCTCACCGAGCTGGAGACCCTGATCCGGGCCGGCATCCCGGTCATCACCTCCCAGTCCTTCCGCAAGGAGGAGCTGACGGGAGCCGGATACGGCACCTCCGGCCACCTGATGGCCGTCGTCGGCTTCACGGCGGACGGCGACGTCGTCGCCAACGACCCCGCCTCACCGGGCAACGAGGCCGTACGCCGGGTCTACGCACGGCGCGAATGGGAGAACATCTGGCTGCGTACGAAGAGGTACGACGCGAACGGCAAGGTCAGAAGCGGTACGGGCGGGGTCTGCTACGTGTTCTGGCCGGTCAGGACGGCGTCGAGTCAGCACCGCGCGCTGCGGTCGCTCGGTCTGCTGTGAGCGTGTGCGGCCCGACGGCCGTCTCCACGACCTGACGGCAACGCTCCCGGCCGTCCTGCGTGAGGTGGCCGTACCGGTCCACCGTGCCCTGACCGAACGGTGCCCGAGCCGGCGAGACACCTCGTGAACGGACACGCCGCTGGTCAGGGCCACGGTGGTCCATTTGTGCCGCGCGTCGCGCGGGCCGTATGCGGGAAGATCGGGCCGCCTGATGGCGCGGTCCCACGACTTGCGCAGAAGATCGGGATACGGCATTCCGCCGCTCGCATTGCGAATCGGAAGCCGGTCGATGAACGGCTCAAGGGAAGCGGGCACGGGGGTGTCGCGCCACTCGCCTTCTTTTCGATGCTTCAGCGGGGCGTATTTCGGCGTGTACTTTCCGGAGGCGTCCTTGTAGCGAATCACCTGCCGCCGGATTCGCAGGGTGCCGTCACGCATGTCCTCGGGGAAGACTCCCAGAGATTCCCCTATACGAAGTCCGCAACACGTCATGAGTCATATCGCCGGAGACAGGCGAGGTCCGATCTCCTTGGCGATGGCGGTTATCTCGTCAAAGCTGGGAAGTTTCCTGTCGTCGACAGGAATGACGGGGTCCTCCAGCTTCTCGGCCTGCGTCATGGGATTCACGGGAATCCGCCTGTGTCACACAGCGTGGGAGAACAGCGCCGAGAGGGCTATGTGCCGGGACTCGATGGTGTTGAGGGCCGCCCCATCCCGGCGCCAGCGTGCGTACAGACCCTTGATGTCCGCTGCGGTGACCTGCGGGATCATCTTGCTCCCCAGGTGGGGGACCACGTGGAGGCGGACGATGCGCTCGTACGACTCGAGGGTGTCGGCGGAAGCGGTCTTTTTCGCGAGCCAGTCGTCCGCGTACCGGCGGAGCGACACCTTGTCGGCGTCGGGGTCGACGTAGATGTTCTCGCGCTTGTCGCCTTCCATCTTGGTGGCGAAGTCGACCGCGTCCTTCTTCCGGGCGAACGACTTCTCCCGCTGACGCCCGGTGCGTCCGCCCGGCTCCCGGTAGCGGACGGTCCACCGCTTGCCGGACACGGCTGAACCATTGTCGATGATTTGAGCCAACCTGCTCATTCGTCTCTGCTCAAACGGCTGTTGGCCGTTTTTCGGTGTGGGTGGTGTTGTAGTTGATGTTTCCAGCCGTGCCAAATCCCCGGGCGCCGGAAGATTTGGCTGCCCGGCTTCACCCGGTCGGTATTGACCCGAAACAGTTTGAGTTCTGGGTGGTTGGTGGGGTGTGAGCGATCTGGTGGGGGACGCGCGGCATCTTTCGCCGTCGGCGCAGGAGGCTCTGCGGTTGCGGGTGGTGGCGGCGCTGGTGGCGGGACGGGGCCGTGGGGACTTGGCGGTGGTCTTCGGTGTGTCGCTGAAGGCGGTTGACATCTGGTGGGCGAAATGGCAGGCCGGCGGGCGGGAGGCGCTGGTGATGTGCCCGCGTGGCAAGCCGGTCGGGGTGCATCAGGTGCTCGGGGAGACCGGGCAGGCCGCGGTGCGGCAGGGCGTTCTCGATCACCGGCCCTGTGACGCGGGCCTGAGCGGGCAGTTGTGGACTCGGCGGCTGGTTGGCGAACTGATCGCGAAGCTGTACTGGGTGCGGCTGACCGAGGTGGGGGTGGGCAAGTACCTGAAGCGGTGGGGACTGTCCTTCCAGCGCCCGGACAAGCGGGCCGTCGAGCAAGACCCCGAGGCCGTAGCGCGCCGGCATCAGGAGACGTGGCCGGAGATCCGCGCGAAGGCGAGGAGGGACGGCGGAGAGATCCTCTTTGCCGACCAGGTCGGCATCCGCTCGGACCAGGTCACCGGCCGCACCTGGGGCGAGAAGGGCAGGACACCGGTGGTGCGGCGGAGCGGGAACCGGTTCTCGGTCAACGCGATGTCGGCGATCAGCACCAAGGGCCGGATGCACTTCACGGTCTTCACCCAGAGCTTCACCGCCGAGGTGATGTGCCGCTTCCCGGACCGGCTGGCCGGCCACTTCGACCACAAAGTCCATTTCGTGGTCGACGGGCACTCCGCCCACCGTTCCAGGAAGGTCCGCGACTGGCCGGCGGCCGCCCATCCCGACGACGTCGAGCTGCACTTCCTGCCGCCGTACTCGCCCGGGCTGAACCCCGACGAGCTGGTCAACGCCGGCCTCGAACACAGCCTGCCCAAGCAGCACCGAGCCCGGGATCAGGCCGAACTCGCAGCCGAGACCCGCCGCTTCTTCCGCAGACGCCAGCGACAGCCACACATCGTCCGCGGCTACTTCGGCGGCCCACATGTCCGCTACGTCCTGGACGAGAACCCCATGAGTTTCTGACTCAATAGCGCCTGCTGAGACGGGCCCTCTTCCTTATGTCAGTTCCACGGCAACGGTCTGGGGCAACCCCACGACGCGCCCAGATCGTCGGTACCTGGACCCCGTAGATGACAGAAAACCTTATTGCGGCACCCTAGCAACACGTAGCCGTCACAGGCCACTTACCCAACGAAGCTGCGGCTTTTCTGGCGTACCCAAACACTGCAATCATGGAGATGGGCACGGGGGTGCACCCGAGCCGTGAAGGCCCCGACGTGGGACGCCCCGGCAAGGCCCCGCGTGCGGCCATCGCGCGCCGCCGCGCTCCCTGGAAGCCGAGCGGCTCGACCGGCTGTTCTTCGTCGCCTACAAGAAGGCCATCCGCGACCAGGGCCTCGCGGTACGGCAAGAGCAGACGCGCTTCGCGCTGGGCCCCGCTGTGGTACCTGCGGCGCAACCCCGGCCACCGCATGGTGATCGTCAGCTACTCTGCCGACCTGGCCGACGACCACGGCCGATGGATCAGGGACGCCATCCTCATCTGGGGCGATGACCTCGGCCTCCAGCTCAAGCCCGGCAGCTAGGCCGCCAACCGCTTCGACATCGTCGGCGGCCAAGGAGGACTCCTCGCGGCTGGCCTCGTCGGCGGCCTGACCGGACGCGGCGCGCACATCGCCATCGTGGGCGACCCGGTCAAGAACATGGCCGACGCCGACTCCCCGACCATGCGAAGGCACGCTTGGGACTGGTGGACCTCCGTCATCTAGACCCGACTCGAACCGGCCGGGGCCATCTGCCTGATCCAGACCCGCTGGCACGAGGACGACCTCGCCGGGCGCATCCTCGCCACCGAGCGCGACGCCTGGCGTGTCATCGACCTCCTCGCGCTCGCCGACAGCCCGGGCGACCCCCCTCGGCCGCGCGCCCGGAGAGGCCCTGTGGCCCGAACGCGTCGACGCCGCCCACCACGCCAAGACCTGCAAGCGCGTCGGCGAACGCGTCTGGGGTGCCCTGTACATGCAGAAGCCGCGCCCGCCTGCGGGAGGCGTGTGGCAGCGCGAGTGGATTGACAACGCCCGCATCAACGCCGTGCAGTTCTCCGGCCTCGACATGGCCCGCATCATCGTCGCCGTCGACCCCGCCGACGGCGAGAGCACCGTCGGAGATGAGACCGGCATCGTCGGCGTCGCCCGCGACTTCGACCGACAGCTCTACGTCCTGGCCGACCGGTCCGGCTCGATGGGCGCCAACGACTGGGGCCTGGCCGCCTGCCGCCTCGCCCTCGAACTCAAGGCCGACGCCATCGTGGTAGAGAAGAACTACGGCGGCGACATGGCGAAACAGGTGGTCACCCAAGCGTGGGAGCAGCTGCGCTGCGACGGTGTCACCAAGGGCCTGCTCATGCCGATGTTCCTAGAGGTCACCGCGAGGGTCGGCAAGCGCCTCCGCGCGGCGCCCGTGGCCCAGCTGTACGAACAGCAGCTCGTCCACCACGTCGGTGAGTACACAGAGCTAGAAGACCAGATGGTCACCTGGATCGAAGGCATGGACAGCCCGGACCCCATGGACGCAGCCGTGCACGGTCTCACCGAACTGGCCGACCCCGACCAGCTCGACACCCCCCCGGTTCCGACGACGACCGCTTCGATGGGCGGCGATGAGGTAGGCCGCGCCACTCCAGTACCGCAGCACCTCCTTTTTGGTATGTGGTTCATAAAAGTTGAGAGCGTGGGCTAGCCTGCGAGTGCCGGATAACGGCCTTGGGTCGCGCGAGAGCACGCGTGGCGGAGCCAGCGTCGAGCCACCAGCAGGGCTGATGACCCGACGCTCAAACGCAGAAGACCTTGGCCCTAGGAAGCGTGGGGTCTTGCTGCGCCGGGAGAGGTGTGGTCGGCTGTGTCTAGTGGTCGATGATCCAGAAGAAGACCTGGATCAGGGCCCCCAAGAGCAGTCGGCCGTACCTTCCTTCATGGGACGGTTTGGGGCGGCGCCGCCGTCCTGTTCCGCGTAACACCGAACTCGCCTCACCTTCACGGCACCCCTCGGACAGTGCCTGTTGCGGATTTGCCGAGGAGGCGAGGGAGACCGGTGCACCCGGCCACACCCTACGAGAGAGACACGCACGGTGAAGGGCAGTTACACATATCCGAGTTGAGACGGAAACGGCCTCAAGAGGAAACAGTCCCACGAACGGTTCGGACGGCTTGGTAGCCTCGCGATCATGACGACTCGGGGGAGCCTGGTCGGTCACGGCGTACGGCATCCTGCTGGCCGTCACCGGTCTCACCGGATGCACGGTGGACGACAGACGGGGCTGGAGCTGCAGCAGCAGAGCATCGCCAACGGTACCCTGCTGGCGTACGCGGGTCCGAGCGAAGAGGAGTGTTCGGCTTGCTGGACCCAGTTCGGTGAGCGTGAGCAGACACCAGGCGGGCTTCATCTCAGCCTGCTCCTCCTTCCCCGCACCGGGGCTTCCTGGCTACGACGAGGCCGCGGCTGAGGCGGCCGGGAAGAGGCAGTAACACGTGGGGTGAACCAACGGCGTGATCTCCCTCAGGCACGGTGGCGGTCGCACCACTGGAGCGACCGCCACCGGCTAGCTACCGCCGCTGCTCGAACATGACCAGGAAGGGGGAGACGAATCCCGACGCTTCGACCGGGCTGGTGTTCCCGAAGATGACCAGCAGCGCCCCGGCCACCAGGGCGATCCCGTAGATTCGGGCCGCAGTGGCGGCGTCACCGTTGCTGACTTCGGGCACGGCGTTTTTTTCGCACATAATGGAGTAGCTCCTGTTCTTTGCTGGACAAGGGCACACGGTTACTCACAGCGACTAGGACCCCTGTGGTAACCAGATGGCGGCTGGGGTGGCGGCGCATTGCAGTGCGCGTACCGCCTCAGCCGTTAGTCATGGGTCGATGTGAAGCCTCCTTCAGGGTTTGGCCATACGACCTCGATGCACAGGGACGCGCAGAGGTCGAGCAGGTCCTCTCTCGGTGCTGCGGGCACGAGCAGCGTGAGAGTGGGAGTCGGCTGGAAGAAGCGGCGATAGTCCACCAGGGCGCCGATCGCACTTCGAACTGACTGCCGAGTAGTGTTGTGTTTTACCTCGATGAGCCTGTTCTCGGTGACGTCCAGAAGATCAACGCGGGCAATTCTGGTTTCGCCCTTCACTCGGACCTGTGCGCTGACGACTTCCCGTCCGAGACCGTGCAGGTGGCTCGCGTAGTCCCCGGTCAACCGTCGGAGGATGTCGTTCGTGGATTCCTGAGGTTGTCGGCGGACGCGGGCAACGGTGATCTCGGGTGCCTTGGTGATGCGTGTTTCAGTCAGCGGAGTGACCGGCAGGCGCGGTCCGTCGGGGACGGTGGCTCCGACCGGCCGTAGGCGGAAGACGATCACGGTCCGCATGTGGCCGTTGGCGTCTGGTGCGTCCGCGATGTAGTACGGCTGTTCAGTGTCGACCTCGAAGCGGCCCAGGTGGCGATAGAGCCGACCCGGTTCGTCTGAATGCCTACGCAGTTGGTGGAACAGGTGCACCGCGCGACCCTGCTCCTTATGGCGCAGCAGTGCCAGGTTCCCTCGCGTCATCTCCTGGTCGCCGTGCATGCCGGCGCCCGAGAAGTGGAAGATTCCGTCCTCCCCCCACCCCGTGAAGTCATCTGGGCTTGGTCGTTCGGCGGCGAAGATCATCACCATCTGAGCCTGGGTCGACGGCGAGATGCCGCCTTGCGGGGTACCGCCGAAGCGCGCGTGCAGATCGCGCCGCGCTACTACCTCGCCAACCTTCAACTCGTCCTTGGCCACCGCCCCACCTCCCATGCCATGAAGGCTAGCGCAGTCACTATGAGGGGAGAGGGTGACTTCACCTCGTCACGTGAAATTTGCGGGTACTTGGACTGTACTTATGCGTAGAAACCCCTATGAAAGCTCCGGTGTACTCCTAGCGCCAGTTATCAAATCGTTATGAACGATCTTGGGGTGAGCTTCGGACACGTAGGGTGTTGCTTGCGGCGCGGGGCCGACTGCCTGGAGGGGCACTGTGGGCCTGCGCGAGCTGATCACCGACGCCTGGAGCTGGCTGGACTACAAGCCGGTCATGGCTGATTCGAGACGGCCGGGGCGGAACACCTGGGCGGACTTGACCTCGTCGTGGATTCCCGACGAGGACCTGCGCCACCTGGCTGCCTACCGGTTGCTGGCCGCCTACGACTCCAACCAGGCCGAGCAGCTCGCCGCGCTGAGCGGGGACGACGATAGCGGGACCGAGCGCCGGGAGCTGGGCGACCTGTCGAAGATCGTGGACACCGCGCTCGGCTACCTTCTCGGCTCCGAGCAGACCATCAGCGTGGCCGGCGCCGAGCACGCCGACGACGAACCGTCCCCGGAAGCCGCCGCGGCGCACGCCGTGCAGGAGCGGCTGCGGGCGTGGGCGGAGAAGGAGCTGCTGCCGCTGCGCATCCAGCAGACGGAGCGCAACGCGATCCTCCTGGGCGACGGGGTCTACACCCTGGCGTGGGAGCCGGGGAAGGGCCGCGTCCTGCTGCGTACCTGGGGCCCGGGCCTGTACTTACCGGAGTGGCCGGAGGACGGCGAGCAGGACGGTGCCGAGTTCCCGATGCGGGTCCACCTGGCGTGGGAACTGCCCGAGGACAAGCGCCGCGGCCTGAAAACCGGGGTCCGACGCATCACCTACGAACTCGCCCCTATCGGCCCGGCCAGCCGCCGGACCACGACCAAGGACGGGAGCGCGATCCGCGAGTTTCTGTATGGAGAGGACGGGACACCGGTCCTCGTCGGGGGCGACGAACTCGATGCGGACAGCGGCGTCATCACCCGCACCTACCCGTGGGCGCCGAGCCGGCCCAGCCCGTGGACGCGCCGACGGGGCCCCGTGGTCCTGGGTCGGCAACACCATCCACACGGTGACCGTCGAGCTCGTAACACGATCATGTTCGGGTCTTCTTGAGGCGTCTCCAGCAGATGAGGCTGCAGGCGAGAGAGACGAAGGCGTCGTGGAGTTCGGTGCGGCGTTCCCAGCGGACGGCGAGGCGTTTGAACTGGTGGAGGAGGGCAAAGGTCTGCTCGACGACGTAGCGGAGCTTGCCCAGGCAGTGGATGTTGGGGGCGCCCCTGCGGGAGATGATCGGCAGGATCCGGCGTTTTCGCAGTTCGTTGCGGTTGAGGTTGGAGTCGTAGCCCTTGTCGCCGAGCAGGGCTTCGGGTCGCCTGCGGGGGCGGCCGGGCCGTCCGGCGACGGGCGGGATGCCGTCGACCAGGGAGAGGGTCTGGGTGACGTCGTTGACGTTGGCCGCGGTGGTGATGACTCTGAACGGGGTGCCGCGTCCGTCGCAGATCAGGTGGTGCTTGCTATCCGCCTTTCGCCGGTCGACCGGCGACGGACCGGTGTCGGCGCCCCCTTTTTCGCGCGGACGTGGGAGCCATCGACGCATGCTCGGGACCAGTCCAGTTCACCGGCCGCGTTCAGCTCGGCGAGCAGGATCCGGTGCGGTTGGTCGAAGACTCCGGACTTCTGCCACCGATCAAGCCGCTGCCAGCAGGTCTGACCCGAGCCGAACCCCAGCTCCAGAGGGAGCAGTTGCCAGGCGATGTCGTTGATCAGCACGTACAGGATGCCCTGCAGGCACTGCCGGTCCGGCACCGGCTGCAGGCCGGGAGTCTTCTCGGGCCAGGGTGGCAGCAGCGGCTCGATCAGCGCCCACAGGTCATCGTCCACGATCCACGGCCGGGTAGTCACACCATTCCGAACGGCCGAATCATCACACCGGTCACGGCCAGCCAGGGGCGCTCAACAAGATCGTGTTACGAATTCTACGTGAACCGGAGAGAGAAACATGGCACCAGCGCGAGAGCAGTCGGCCGGAGTCGAGGGCCGTGTCGTCTCGGCCGACGGCACCGAGATCGCG
>NZ_JBVIZC010000010.1:0-148942 GCF_055591945.1 Streptomyces sp. NPDC041191
ACTCTATCAGATCTTTCCGATCCGATTTCCCCGGTGCTTTCCGGTCCCGTTCGCTTTCGCTCCGGGCCCTTCCGGCGGTTCCGACTCTATCAGATTCATTTCGGCCGACCCAATCGGTGGCTTTCGTGATTCGGATAGGAATCGAAGTGACTCCGTGGAATTGATTTCCGTTCGGAGTGATTCAGACTTTACTTGATTGCTGCCGAGCTGTCCAGCTCCAGGCAACCGTTCAAATCTACCTCCCCGCGAACGCCGTGTCAACGGCTTTTGCGGGCACCGGAGGAGACTAGCAGCTCGACGGGGCCGTACGCACATCGGCCGCAGGGGAGGCGTGGCGCCGTGCTCGGGCTCTTCCGGTCAGGGAAAGACCGAGGGCGGGGTGTCCAGGTCTTCGAGTTCGATGCCGGGAGCCGCGAGGACCACGTCGCCGGCGATGTGGACGGTGTGCCGTTCGCCCGTGTCCAGGGTGCTGACCTGGTACTCGTCCACGATCAGGGGGCCGTTGTCAGTGGGGTGCGCTTCACTCCTCAGCAGCGCCCAGGACTGGTCGACCGTGAGGGGGGCGAGCACCGGGGCCGTGAAGGCGACGAGCCTGACGCGGGTCTCGGGGGAATCGGGGGTGAGGCGCAGGAGTCGCGTGAGGGCGACGAGGAACGCCGGGGACGTGCCGGTGAAGGCGTGGGCGCGCACGTTGCCTTCGGTGGCGTGGGTTCCGGTGGGGTCCGTGCGGACCCAGGTGACGCCGTCGAGGGCCGCGCCGCGGACCTGCCAGTCGGCGGCGTGCAGTTCGAGTCGGAGGGGGCGGCCGAGCGCGTCGACGGTCAGGTCGACGGAGCCTCCGTGGTCGCCGGAGGGGGTGGTGGTCTGCGCGACGTAGCGCCAGCCGGAGGGGCCGGGCGCGCAGTGGAAGTGTTCTTCGCCGAGGGGGGTGTGATCGTGCGGGTCATGGAGCGAATAACGGCCGCGGGGCATGGGTCGGTCCTCGGGAGGGAGCGCTTCCAGGAGCGTTGACGGGGGCTGAACGGGACAGGCCCCCCGGCACGGGGGTGCGGGGGGCCTGTCCGAGTACTCGTTCCCCGGGGACGTCCTTCGTGGAGGCGTCCCCGGGCGGGGTCCGGTACCGCTGTCCGGGACGGCGTCGCGTCAGCGCGCGGGCGCCGCCGGCCGGGACATCAGTAGCGGTAGTGGTCGGGCTTGTACGGGCCCTCGACCTCGACGCCGATGTAGGCGGCCTGTTCCGGGCGCAGGGTCGTCAGCTTGACGCCCAGCGCGTCCAGGTGGAGACGGGCGACCTTCTCGTCCAGGTGCTTCGGCAGCACGTAGACGTCGGTCGGGTACTCCTCCGGCTTCGTGAAGAGCTCGATCTGGGCCAGGGTCTGGTCCGCGAAGGAGTTCGACATCACGAAGGAGGGGTGGCCGGTGGCGTTGCCCAGGTTCAGCAGACGGCCCTCGGACAGCACGATGAGGACCTTGCCGTCGGGGAAGGTCCAGGTGTGGACCTGCGGCTTGACCTCGTCCTTGACGATGCCCGGGATCTGCGCGAGACCGGCCATGTCGATCTCGTTGTCGAAGTGGCCGATGTTGCCCACGATGGCCTGGTGCTTCATCCGGGCCATGTCACCGGCCATGATGATGTCCTTGTTGCCGGTGGTGGTGATGAAGATGTCGGCCGTCTCCACCACGTCGTCCAGGGTCGTGACCTGGTAGCCGTCCATCGCCGCCTGGAGCGCGCAGATCGGGTCGATCTCGGTGACGATCACGCGGGCGCCCTGGCCGCGCAGGGACTCGGCGCAGCCCTTGCCGACATCGCCGTAGCCGCAGACGACGGCCGTCTTGCCGCCGATGAGGACGTCGGTGGCGCGGTTGATGCCGTCGATCAGGGAGTGGCGGCAGCCGTACTTGTTGTCGAACTTCGACTTCGTCACGGCGTCGTTCACGTTGATCGCCGGGAACAGCAGCGTTCCGTCGCGGTGCATCTCGTACAGGCGGTGGACGCCCGTCGTGGTCTCCTCCGTCACGCCGCGGATCTCGGACGCCAGCTGGGTCCACTTCTGCGGGTTCTCGGTGAGGGTGCGGTTGAGGAGACGCAGGATGTGGGCGTACTCCTCGCTGTCCGCGGTGGCCGGGTCCGGAGCGGAGCCCGCCTTCTCGAACTCGACGCCCTTGTGGACGAGGAGGGTGGCGTCACCGCCGTCGTCCAGGATCATGTTCGGGCCGCCGGTGGGCGTGTTCGGCCAGGTCAGGGCCTGCTCGGTGCACCACCAGTACTCCTCGAGGGTCTCGCCCTTCCAGGCGAAGACCGGAACGCCCCGGGGGTTCTCCGGGGTGCCGTTCGGGCCGACGGCGATGGCCGCGGCGGCGTGGTCCTGGGTGGAGAAGATGTTGCAGGAGGCCCAGCGGACCTCGGCGCCGAGGGCGACGAGGGTCTCGATGAGGACGGCGGTCTGCACGGTCATGTGCAGGGAGCCGGTGATCCGGGCGCCGGCCAGCGGCTGCTGCTCGGCGTACTCGCGGCGGATCGACATCAGGCCGGGCATCTCGTGCTCGGCCAGGGTGATCTCCTTGCGGCCGAAAACGGCCAGGGAGAGGTCGGCGACCTTGAAGTCCTGGTGGGCGACGGTCGTCATGACGGGGCTGCTCCTCGTGGATCGGGTGCGAGGGTCGGTCGGGGCGCCGGGCACCGCGGCGGGCCCCCGGGCATACGGATGCCCGGGTCCTTCCATGGTGCCGTCGTCGGAGGCCCTCTCTCCCTCGGCCGGTCCCGGGACCGCCCGACCGCCATCAGCAGCGACGTCTGGCTGGTCACGAATCTACACCGACCGGCGCGGCGGGCCACAGTCCGGATCGAGCCGGGTAGGGGGCGCGGGCTCGCCGCGCGGACACGCCGGGGCCCCCGGAGCCGCGGGGTTCCGGGGGCCTCGGTGGAGCGGGGCGGGGTCAGTGGCCGGTGCCCCCCGGGGTCGCGGACGGGTCGGCGCCCGCCGCGGCCTCCTTCTCGCTGTAGATGTCCGGCTCCAGGTAGATGACCCGCGCGATGGGGACGGCGGCGCGGATCCGTTCCTCGGCGGCGTCGATGGCGTGCGCCACCTCGGCGGCGGTCTCGTCGTGCCGGACGGCGATCTTGGCGGCGACGAGGAGCTCCTCGGGGCCGAGGTGGAGCGTGCGCATGTGGATGAGGCGGGTGACGGTGTCGCCGTCCACCACGGCCGCCTCGATCTTCCTGACCTCGTCGATGCCGGCGGCCTCGCCGAGGAGCAGCGACTTGGTCTCGGCGGCGAGCACGATCGCGATCAGGATGAGCAGGACGCCGATGCAGAGGGTGCCGATGCCGTCCCAGACGCCGTTGCCGGTGAGGAGGGCCAGGCCGACGCCGCCGAGGGCGAGGACGAGGCCGACGAGGGCGCCGAAGTCCTCCAGGAGGACGACGGGCAGCTCGGGGGCCTTGGCGCGGCGGACGAACTCCTTCCAGGAGAGGTCGCCGCGGAGCGGGTTCGACTCCTTGATGGCGGTGCGGAAGGAGAACGACTCGGCGACGATCGCGAAGACGAGGACGCCGACCGGCCAGTACCACGCCTCGATCTCGTGCGGGTCCTTGATCTTCTCGTAGCCCTCGTAGACGGCGAACATGCCGCCGACGGAGAAGAGGACGATGGAGACGAGGAAGGCGTAGATGTACCGCTCGCGGCCGTAGCCGAAGGGGTGCTGCGGGGTCGCCTCGCGCTGGGCCTTCTTGCCGCCGACGAGCAGCAGGCCCTGGTTGCCGGAGTCCGCGAGCGAGTGGACGCTCTCCGCGAGCATCGAGGACGAACCGCTGAACAGGAACGCCACGAACTTGGCTGCGGCGATCGCGAGGTTGGCGGCGAGCGCCGCCACGATCGCCTTGGTTCCGCCTGACGCGCTCATGGGTGTACGTGGTCCCTTCGTCGGTTCTCCGGCCCGCTGGCCGCCGTTCGGCCGGTCATTGTCGCATCAGGCGACGACGGTGGCGCGGAAGACCGTACCCGCTCCGGACAGGTGGATGCCCTCTCCCGCCGGTACGAAGACCGACTCGCCCGGGGAGAGGACCGTTCCGCCCACCCGCGGACGGCCCGCGACGGCGAGCAGGATCTGGGGGGTGGGGACGGTGATGTCGGCCGGGGCGGCCCCCTCGGCCCGTACGAAGCGGGAGAGGCGGAACTCGTCGGTCGGGGTCTCGTAGACCTCCTCGCCCTCCGGGGACGCCTCGGGGCGGAGGACGGCCGGGTCGGCCGGGTCGAAGCGGACGACCCTGAGGAGTTCGGGGACGTCCACGTGCTTGGGGGTGAGGCCGCAGCGCAGCACGTTGTCGGAGTTGGCCATGATCTCGACGCCGAGCCCGTCGAGGTAGGCGTGCGGGACGCCCGCGCCGAGGTAGAGGGCCTCGCCGGGCTGGAGCCGTACGTGGTGGAGGAGCATCGCGGCGACGACGCCGGGGTCGCGCGGGTAGTGGTGGGCGAGCGTCGCGTACGGGGCGTGGGCACCGCCGAGGCGGTCGGCGGCCGCGGCGGCCTCGGTGACGGTGTGCGCCATCTCCTCCGGGTCGGCGGTGAGCAGGGCCGTCAGGACCTCGCGGAGCGCGGCCTCCTCGGGGTGGGCGAGCAGCAGGTCCGCGTACGGCTTGAGGGAGTCGACGCCGAGCCCGGCGATCAGGTCGGCGGCCCGGGCCGGGGCGCGGAAGCCGCAGAACCCTTCGAAGGGGGTGAGGGCGCAGATCAGCTCGGGCTTGTGGTTGGCGTCCTTGTAGGTGCGGTGCGGGGCGTCGACCGGGATGCTGGCGGCCTCCTCCGCGGCGAAGCCCGCGCGGGCCTGTTCGAGGTCGGGGTGGACCTGCAGGGAGAGCGGGGCGCCGGCGGCGAGGATCTTGAACAGGAAGGGGAGGCGCGGGCCGAACTTCTCGACGGTCCGCTCCCCCAGTTCGCGTACGGGGTCGGCGTCGATGAGCAGGTTCAGCGCGCCGCGCCCGGTGCGGGAGGGGGCGCCGGGGTGGGCGCCCATCCACAGCTCGGCCTGGGGCTCGCCGGTGGGGGTGGTGCCGAGCAGCTCCGGGATGGCCGTCGTGGAACCCCAGGCGTAGGGGCGGACGGTGTTGACGAGGCGGTCCATGGTGCCTGCCGGCTCCTCGGGTGGTGGCGGACGTGTGGTGTGTCGGGAGACAGGGGACAGGGGGTGGGTGACGGGCGGATGTCGGGGCGGTGGACGTGGGGCGCCCGTCGCCCGGGAAAAGCGGACGCGGGCCGGGCGGGCGGCGCGGGCCGGGCGGGCGTTCCTGCCGGTACGGCTCCGTGGTCCGGGCGTACGGGCGGGGGCCGGGGTGCGGGGACCGGGACCTACGGGATCGGGGCGGCGGGCCCGGAAGGGTCCGCGCCCCGGTCCGGCGGCTCGGGCCCGGGTGTCTACGGGGTCGCGCGGTCCGGGGTGGCCAGGGCCAGGTAGACGGCCGCGAAGTCGGTCACGGCGAGGAGTTCGGCGAGCGTCTCCAGGGCGTCGCCCTCCTCCGGTTCCAGTTCGCTGACGGCCGTGTCGTGGCCGAGGGCCAGTTCCCGGGCGGCGGGGGCGGCGCTGAGGCCGTCGGCCGGCCGGTCGCGGAGCAGGACCACCCGGGCGCGCAGGGCCCCGGGCTCCTCGACCCGGTCGCGGAAGAAGTCGTCGGGGTCGGCGCCCGCCGCGTAGCCGCCGGTGAGCAGGACGCCGTGGGCGGGAAGCGCCTCGGGGAGTTCGGCGGCGAGGGCGGGCAGTCCGGCCAGTTCGGCGAGGACGGCGGCGAAGCGGCGGCCGGCCGGGCCCGCCGCGTCGCCCTCGGTCCAGATCAGCGGGAGCGAGTCCGCCAGTTCGGCGGCGAGCGTCTTCGCCGGGTTGCCGTAGGTGGCGACGGCCGGGCCGCAGCGCTCCGCCGTGCGGTCGAGGCGGTCGGCGACCTTCTCCAGGGCCTCCGGCGGCGCCTCCAGGAGGCCCAGGCGGTCGAGGAGGGCGAGCAGCGGGGTGAACAGGGCCCAGAGGGCGCCGGGGCTGGCCGCGATGTTCTCGGCGTACTCGTCGGGGAGTTCGTTGGGGGCGACGGCCATGGGGACGAACAGGCCGTGCGAGCCGCTGACCGCCTCCGCGAGCGGGGAGCCCTGGGGGGCGACGGCGACGACCGTGACGCCCCGGCGGTACGCCTGCTCGGCGAGGAGCGCGAGGCCCGGTTCGGAACCGTCGGTGGTGGGGAGCAGCAGTAGGTCGACCGAGCCGGTCCAGCCGGGCAGCGTCCAGCGCAGGGCGCCGCCGGCGGGGGCGACGCCGGTGGGGCGGAGGCGTACGACGGGGGCGGTGGCTCCGGCGAGGGCGCCGATCAGGTCGGCGACGCCGGTGGCGGCGGTGCCGGGGCCCGCGACGAGGACCGCGCGGGGGCGGCCCTCGGGGCGGAGGTCCGCGATGCCGGCCTCGGCCGCGTGGCGGGCGGCGGTCCGTACCCGTGCGCCGGCCTCGGCGGCGCCGCGGAGGAGACCGCGGCGGTCGGCCAGGGCGAGGTCGTCCGGGGCGTCGAGGAGGTTCTCGTCGAGCATCTGGTGCCTCCCGGGGTGGGTGGGGTTCCCCTGGCGGGCTGCCTCGGGGTGGGGACGGGGCTTCCCCTACGGGGCGCCGCGGCACGTGGTGCCGTGGCCGGGGTGTCCCGGGTGCGGGGCCCGGCGGGGTCGCGGGGCGTGGTGCCGCTCCGGGGCGGACGCGGCGTGTCGTGGGGCGGCTCCGGGGGCGCGCCCGGCCCGCGTACGGCTCGTTCCGCTCCGGTTCTCCGCCGTACGGGCCGGTGCCGCCCGGCCGGTGTCGTCCGGCCGCCGTCGTCCGCCCGCCGCCGTACGGGTCGCCGGACGCGCCGGCGCGTTTCGTGGGCCCCGCCCGGTCGGGCGGGGCCGGTGCCGTGCCCGGCCCCGGCGGGCGTCACCCGGCGGGGGCGGAGGGCCGGTCCGGTCCCCGCGGGGCCGGCGGCCGGCCGCCCCGGGGGCCGCAGGGGGCCACGGGGTGACCGGCCCGGCGCCGACCCCGGGGCGCGGCGGTCACGCCGGGCGGCGGGCCTCGTCGGTGAGGAGGACCGGGATGCCGTCGCGGACCGGGTAGGCGAGGCCGCAGTCGGCACCCGTGCAGACCAGCTCCGGGTTCTCGTCCGCCGTGCGGTCGTTCAGCGGGGCGTGGCACGCGGGGCAGGCCAGGATCTCCAGGAGGCCGGCTTCGAGCGGCATGGGGTGGTCCCTTCGGACGAACGGTGGTGGTGCTGCCCTTCGGGCCAGGTCAGCCTACCGCCGGGGAACGGGGACGAACCCGTGCCCCGGCGCCCGGCACGGGGTCAGTCCGCCGCCCGGACCAGAGCGAGGACCTCGTCGCGGACCCGGGCCATGGTGGGCTCGTCGCGGGCCTCGACGTTGAGGCGGAGCAGCGGTTCGGTGTTGGAGGCCCGGAGGTTGAACCACCAGTCGGCGGCGGTCACGGTGAGGCCGTCGAGCTCGTCGAGGACGATCCCGTCCGCGCCCTCGTACGCCGCCCTGACCCGGGCCGTGCTGGCGGCCTGGTCGGCGACGGTCGAGTTGATCTCGCCGGAGGCGGCGTAGCGGTCGTAGGCGGCGACCAGCTCCGAGAGGGTGCCCTGCTGGCCGCCGAGGGCCGCAAGGACGTGGAGCGCGGCGAGCATGCCGGTGTCCGCGTTCCAGAAGTCCCGGAAGTAGTAGTGCGCCGAGTGCTCGCCGCCGAAGATCGCCCCGGTCTTCGCCATCTCCTCCTTGATGAAGGAGTGGCCGACGCGGGTGCGGACGGCCTCGCCGCCCTGCTCGCGGACGACCTCGGGCACGGACCAGGAGGTGATCAGGTTGTGGATGATCGTTCCGCCGGGGTGCTTGGCGAGTTCGCGGGCGGCGACGAGGGCCGTGATGGCGGACGGGGAGACCGGCTCGCCGCGCTCGTCGACGACGAAGCAGCGGTCGGCGTCGCCGTCGAAGGCGAGGCCGATGTCGGCGCCCTCCTCGCGGACGCGGGCCTGGAGGTCCACGATGTTCTTCGGGTCGAGCGGGTTGGCCTCGTGGTTCGGGAAGGTGCCGTCCAGCTCGAAGTACATCGGGACGGTGTCGAGCGGGAGGCCCGCGAAGACGGTGGGGACGGTGTGGCCGCCCATGCCGTTGCCGGCGTCCACGACGACCTTCAGCGGGCGGATGCCGGTGAGGTCCACGAGCCCCTTGAGGTGGGCGGCGTAGTCGGCGAGGGTGTCCCGCTCGGTGATCGTGCCGGGGGTGGCGGCGGCCTCCGGGGCGCCCTTCTCCGACCACTCCTCGGCGAGGGCGCGGATGTCGGCGAGGCCGCTGTCCTGGCCGACGGGGGCGGCTCCGGCCCGGCACATCTTGATGCCGTTGTACTGGGCGGGGTTGTGGGAGGCGGTGAACATCGCGCCGGGCAGGCCGAGGCTGCCGGAGGCGAAGTACAGCTGGTCGGTGGAGCAGAGCCCGATGAGGGTGACGTCGGCGCCGAGGCGGGCCGCGCCGCGCGCGAAGGCGCCCGCCAGGCCGGGGGACGAGGGGCGCATGTCGTGGCCGACGACGATCGCGTCCGCGTCCGTCACCCGGACGAAGGCGGCGCCGAAGAGTTCGGCGAGCGGCTCGTCCCACTGGTCGGGCACCACCCCGCGGATGTCGTACGCCTTCACGATCTGCGACAGATCGGCAGTCACGGATCCACCCTCCTGAGTCATGGGCACGCGTGTACGGCGCGTGTTGTACGGAACGCCAAAGCTACCCGGAGTGGGGCGGGTGAACCGGGACGGTGGCCGGTTGCGCTCCGTTGTCGTCAGTTGTCGGGCGAACGGAGCACCCTGAGGTGTCCCCGGCGGCCGACCTCCATGGGGTCGCCGCCCCGGCCTCCGCCGCCCTTGCCGCCGGCCTCGGCCGCGCGCTCGTGGGGACGGGCCGCCTCCCGCACCGCGTTGGCGAGGGCCTCGAGGTCGTCGCCGCTGGGGCGGGCCGGGGCGGAGGTGTCGGAGAGCCGCACCACCTCCCAGCCGCGCGGGGCGGTGAGGCGTTCGCCGTGCTCGGCGCACAGGTCGTAGCAGTGGGGCTCGGCGTAGGTGGCGAGCGGGCCGAGGACCGCAGTCGAGTCGGCATAGACGTACGTCAGTGTCGCGACGGCAGGGCGGCCGCACGCGGTGCGCGAACAGCGACGTACAGGGCTCACGGTGTTGGACGGTACCGCACTCTTGAGCGGGCCGCGACGACCCGCCCTCGGGTCACTCCACCGTGTCGCGGTGTGACCTCCGCCATACCGCCGTGGAGACCGGCCGGTCCGACCTGCGGGGAAGGCGGGAAGGGGGTGGGGGGAAAGAGGGCGATCCGGACACTTTGGGAGAGGAATCCGGTCAATGAGGGCCAGATGGCCGATCGCGATCGGCTGCCGGAGCGGGCACGCGGTTGGCCGGAACGCTCAGGTTCCGACAGGCGGTACGGGAGACGCTCGGCGGCACGGGAACGCGGGAGGACCGCGCGGACGCGCCCGGCGCAGGAGGGCGAGGAGGGTTACGCTGCGTCAGTGATGGACAGTCCTGTGCCACCGAGCCCTTCGCACCTTCCCGCGGAGCCCCCGGCGGAGCCGCGGGTCCGCCGCCGCGACCGGCACGGCCGCGGGATGCGGGGGCCGGTCGCCCCGCCGCAGGTGCCGCTCTCCACGAGCCGTGCCGACACCTTCCGCGACCTGGTGCTGGACTCGGTGGAGCGCCTCGAACGGCGCTGGCCGCAGCTGGCCGACGTCGAGTTCATGGTCCTGGAGGTGCCGCCGCCCGTACCGGGCGACACGGTGCCGCTGGGCGGCTCGGTCCCGGCGGAGAAGAGCGAGCCCGCCCGGGTGGTCGTCTACCGGCGGCCGGTCGAACTCCGCTCCAAGAGCCGGGACGAACGGGCGCTCCTCGTCCACGAGGTGGTCGTGGAGCAGGTCGCGGAGCTCCTCGGGCTCTCCCCCGAATCGGTGGACCCCCGCTACGGGCAGGACTGACGGCCGGCAGGGGCGGAAGCGGCCTCCGGGCCGTCCGCTCCCGTACGGGAGCATCCCCGGTCCGTACGGGAGCGTCCCCGGTCCGGGGCCCGGCGCGGTCGCCGGGCCCCGGCGGGCCGTGGCTCAGTCCAGTACGCCCAGGTCCTGGCGGGCCGACGGGACCTCGACCGTGCCCCGGTCGTCGGCGAGGGTCTGGACGGTGAACATCGGGACGCCGTCCCGGGGCACCGCGAGCATCCGGGCCGCGTGCACCGTGCCGCCGGAGACCGGCTCGACGGTCAGCGCGTAGGAGCCCTTGAGCCCCTGGGGGACGAGGTCGGTGAGGGTCGTCGTCGTGCCCGCCTTGACGGTGACCGTCCTCGACACCGGCGTGCCCGCCTCCGAACCGGCCGAGGCCGTGACCTTGACCTGCGCGGCGGCGCCGGGGGCGGTCAGGAAGAGCGTCGACGACCGGGCCCGGTTGTCGGCGGCCGTCGCGCGGGCGGAGATCGCCGCCGCCGCCGGGACGAAGGCGATCTCGGTGTTCGCGCCCTTGCCCCGGACCACCTGGAGGCCCGCCACGACCGGGGTGGCCTTCTTCGGGTCGCTCGGGGTGAGGAGCAGCGCACCCGCCTCGCCCCGGGTGAGGTCCGGCAGGTCGACCGAGGCCGTCATGCCGGACTTCACGTGCAGGGAGCCGGCGCTCGCCGGGACGATCGAGCCGGTCGCGGTGGCGAGCTGGATCTTCAGGTCGGCGTCGTCCTCGCCGGGGGCGAAGGCCACGAGCCGTACGGAGGTGGCGTCGCCCGGGATGCCGGGCAGGACCACGCTGCTCGCCGGGTCGGCCGAGGCGGCGAGCCAGTCGCTGCCGAGCCTGCCGTCGGCGGCGGCGACGGCGGCGGCGACGCGCCCGCTGCGGGTGGTGACGTGGACGGTGACGTCCCGCTGGGCGGTCGCGCCGGTGAGGGTGGGGAGGAGGACCGGGACCGTGGAGCGGGCGGGGACCGGGACGCCCTCGGTGAACTGGGACTTGAGGACGCCCTCGGGGCCGTACAGCTCGATGTCGGCGACGGCCGCCGTGTCGTCCGGGTTGGTGAGGTGGACGTAGTCCTGGCGCTCCTTGGCGGTGGAGGCCGCCGGGAACCAGAAGTCGGTGTCGGGGGCGCCGCAGGCGAGGCCGAGGAGGCCGCGCGCGCCGCCCGCCGGGACGGCGGTGGTCTGCTGGACGGTCCAGCCCGGGGCCAGGGCGCCGGTCGCCGAGCCGGTGAGGGCGGGCACGGCCGCGCCGTCGGCCCCGGCGGTGACGGGCTTGCCGGGGGCGGTGACGGTGGCGGGCGCCTGGGGCTTCTTGGCGGCCCCGCCGGCGGCCGACGCGGCGGGCTTCAGGAGGGCCACGGGCCGTCCGGCCCCGCCGGACGCCGTGTCCTTGCCCGCGCCCGCGCCCGCGCCCGCCGGGGTGTACGAGGTGTAGACGGTCTCGGCCACCTCGGAGCCGCTGGGCGCCGGGCAGGCCAGGCTCGCGCGTTCGACCGGCAGCCGGGTGGTGGCCTTCGACGCGGCGGGGGCGGCGGTGCCGCCGGGGGCGGTGAGGGCGGCGAAGCCGGTGACGGCGGCGAGGGCCGTGGCGCCCGCGATCAGGGAGAGGGTCGTGCGCTTCACTGGTTGCTGCTCCCGTCGGGACGCTGCTCGGTCTCGTGGGCCTGCGGGTGCCCGTAGCCGTACCCGTAGGGGTCGTACTGCTGCGGCTGCTCGTACGGCTGCTGCGGGTCGTACCCCTGGCCGCCGTACTGCGGGCCGCCGTACTGCTGCTGGTCGTAACCCTGCTGGTCGTGGCCCTGCCCCTGCGGGGGGTACGCGTACGGCTGCTGCTGCGGGTCGGCCGCGTACTCCTGGTAGTAGCCCTGGTCCGCGTAGGGCTGGGCCTGGGCGTAGGCGGGGTCGTACCCGCCCTGCCATTCCTGGCCCTGCTGCTCCTGGCCCTGTTCCCGGAACCCCTGGTCGTGGGACCGCTGGTCGTGGAGCTGCGGCTCGTGGGACTGCTGTTCCGGGATCGGTACCGGGACCGGGGACGCTTCGTCCTCCGGTGTCCCGGCCGCCCCGGCCGCCTCCGCCTCGGCGGCGGCGCGCAGACGGCGGGCCCGGCGGCCGTCGCCCTCGGCCGCCTGTGCCGGGATCGCGGGCTCTTCGTCGGGCAGGTCGTCGTCGATCTCGCGGCGCCGGCCGGGCAGCGCGAGGACGAGCAGGACGACGGAGAGGGCGACCTGGGTCCAGACCCACGCGGTGTGGGTGAACGGCTCGTCGTACGTGACGTCGAGACGGCCGCCCCCGGCGGGGAGTTCGAAGCCCTGGGCCCAGCCGTCGACGGTGGTCCTCGTCAGCTCCTTGCCGTCGAGGGTGGCGGTCCAGCCCTCGGCGGCGCGGTCGGCGAGGCGCAGGACGCGGCCCGCGGGGCCCGCCGGGATCTCGGTGTGCGCCTCGACGGGCCCGGCGGCGACGGGGACGGCCTTGGCGGTCTCCCCGTCGGCGGCGGCCCCGGCCCCGGCGGCGGGCGGGACGATCATGATCCGGGCGATCTCGCGGTCCACGCGCCACAGGGCGCTGCCGTCGAGCTGGCTGAGGCGGCTGAGGCCGGGGGTGGAGTCCAGGACGCGGCTCACCTGGCGCGGTGCCCCGTCGCGCACGAGGACGTAGCGGACGGCGTAGCCGCTGAGCTCCCGGGTCTGGTCGGCGCCGGACCCGGCGACGAGGCGGGCGACGACCCGGTCGAGGGAGGAGTCGTCCCCCGCGGCGGCGGCGAGTTCGGCGTCGCCGAGGCGGGCGCCGGAGCCGCGGACCAGCGTGTAGGCGACCTCGCCGGGCGTGGAACCGCCGAGGACGAGGGTGCGGGGCTGGTCGCGGGTGCCGCTCTCCTCCGCGACGAAGGCGGGGACCTGGACCGGGTCGCGGCGGGTCAGCGGGCCGTCGGCGCCGCCGATCATCCAGCTCACGGCGGCGACGGCGGGGCCGGCGGCGCAGGCGAGGGCGACGAGCGCGGCGACCGGCTGGCGCCAGCCGAAGCCGTGGGCGGCGACGCGGGTGCGGCCCCCCTCGGCGCCGATCATGCCGGCGGCGATGAGGGCGGCTCCGTAGACGAGGGTGGCGGGTCCGGCCCAGCCGGTGCCGCCCGCGCCGTTGGAGAGGGCGGCGAGGAGGAGTCCGGCGAGGGCGGCGGCCCAGGCGGCGTGGACGGCGAGCCGGCGCTCCTCGCGCAGCAGCCCGGCGAGGCCCGCGAGGACGAGGCCGGCCAGGAGCAGACCGCCGGTGGTGCCGGGGCCGCCGGGGCTGGTGCCGAGCAGGTCGAGGGCGGTGGCGGTGCCCGTGCGCAGATCGACGCCCGCCTCGCGCAGGAACGCGGAGGGGCTGGTCAGGAGGGTGAGCGACCAGGGGGCGAGGACGAGCAGCGGGGTGCCGGTGGCGGCGAGGAACCGGAGTCCGTACGCGGTGATGTCGGAGCGGCGCACGGCGAGGACGCCGAGGCCGAGGAGGACGGCGAGCGGCCAGACGACCGGGGTGAAGGCCGTCGTGAGGGTGAGCAGGAAGGCGTAGGCCCAGGTGGCGCGCCAGCTGCCCCGGTCGGGCCGGTTGAAGCCGTGGGCGGCGACGGCGGCGCGGGCGGCAAGCGGGAGCAGGATCGCGAGGACGGCGGTGCCGAGGCGGCCGGTGGCGAGGGCGCCGGTGACGGCGGGCAGGAAGGCGTACGCGACGGAGCCCCAGGCGCGCAGGAGCCGGGACTCGACGATGCCCCGGGAGGCGAAGTACGCGGTGAAGCCGGCGAACGGGACCGAGCAGACGAGCAGCAGGGTCAGCGCGGTGGAGGTGGAGCCGAGGAACAGCGCGGAGAGCACGGCCAGGACGGCGAGGTACGGCGGGGCGGCCTGGGTGCCGCCGGTGCCGAGGGCGTGCCAGGCGTCGGCGTACCGGGACCAGAGGCCGGAGACGGTGTCGGGGGCGGGCAGCAGGGCGCCGCCGGCCAGCGAGCCGCCGGCGAAGAGGTCGCGGCAGGCGACGAGGGAGACGGCGAGGAGGAGGGCGAAGAGGACGGGCCCGGGTTTGCGGGCGATCTTCTTGAGCCGGGCGAACTGCTCGATCTCCAGGTAGTCGGCGTCGTCGCCGCCGGGGCCCGACTCGACCACACCGCGCCGGGAGCCGCCGGATTCGGCCTCGCCGCCGCCGACGTTGGCGGTGAGCTGTTCGAGGGCGGCGCGGACGGTGGCGCCGGGCGGCGGGAAGAGCGGGCGGAGTTCGCTCGCGGCGACGGCGGGGTTCTTGCGCCGTCCGCGGGCGGCGAGGATCTTCTCGGGGCGCAGCAGGACGGCGAAGAGGCCCATGACCTCGTCGACGGCCTGGACGGGGACCTTGCCGACGAGGTAGGCGAGGGTGCGGAGCAGGGTGCTGAGGACGAGCCGTACGAAGACGTAGGGGAGGGCGGCGCCGCGGGTGTTGGCGAGGAGCGTGTAGACGGCTCCGGCCTTGTCGACGCGGTGCGGGTTGGCGGCGGTGCGGCCGGCGCAGTCGACGGTGCGGCGCTCGCGGGCGGCGGCCTCGGCGTGGCGCAGGACGGCGTCGGGGGCGACGAGGACGCGGTGGCCGGCGGCGTGGACGCGCCAGCACAGGTCGACGTCGTCGCGCATGAGGGGCAGCCGGCGGTCGAAGCCGCCCAGCTCCTCGAAGACGTCACGGCGGATCAGCATGCCGGCGGTGGAGACGGAGAGGACGGAGCGGACCTGGTCGTGCTGGCCCTGGTCCTGCTCGCGGCGGTCGAGGCCGGTCCAGCGGCGGCCGCTGCGGGCGATGGAGACGCCGGTCTCCAGGAGCTGCTTCCGGTCGTACCAGCCGCGCAGTTTGGGGCCGACGACGGCGGCGTGCGCGTCGGAGTCGGCGACGCGCAGGAGGGCGGCGAGGGCGCCGGGCTCGGGCGCGCAGTCGTCGTGGAGGAGCCAGAGCCACTGGACCGGTTCGCCGTGCGGGAGTTCGGGGAGGTCGTACGCCTCGTCGTTCCAGGTGTGGCTGACGGGGTCCCAGCCGCTGGGGCGCTTCAGGTAGGGCAGGTCCTCGGGTCCGAGCACGGGCGCGGTGCGGGCGGCCTCTTCGACGGCGGCGCCGAAACCGGTGCGTCGCGCGAGGTGCAGGACGCGGTCGTCGCCGATCGCCTCGGCGACGAGCCGTGCCGAGTCGTCGGCGCTGCCGGTGTCGGCCGCGATGACGTTCTGCGCGGGGCGTTCCTGGGCGAGCAGACCGGCCAGGGCGTCCGGCAGCCAGCGGGCGCCGTCGTGGGTGACGAGCACGGCGGTGACGACGTGTCGCGGAAACTCAGGAGTTGAGGACATCGAGCTACGGGCCCTCCGGCCGGGGTCGCCCGCGGGGGGCGTGGGGAGCGTCTCGGACGGAGGCCCACACTAACGGCTCACACGGAGCGGCCGACCGCCCTGTGGACGGACGCCTGTGGACAGAGCGGACGGAACGGTCACGGGGAGGAGCGCGGGGAGGAGGCCGGGACGAGCGTCCGGCGGCGGGCTCCGGTCGGCGCGGCCGGAGCGGGTCCGGCGGGAGGGGTCCGGGCCGGTCGTGCGGAGCGGCGCGGCCCGGGGCGGGACGACGCGAACGGTCCGCCGCCTGTGGGTGGATCACAGGGGGCGGACCGTTCGCACCGTCCTGGTGCGCGTCCTGGCGCGCGGTCCCGGTGGGCGCGTCCCGGCTCGGGGGTCCGGACGCGGTCGGGGGCCGGCGGCGGTTCAGACGGCGGCCTTCTTCAGGCGGCGTCGCTCGCGCTCGGAGAGACCGCCCCAGATGCCGAAGCGTTCGTCGTTCTGCAGCGCGTATTCGAGGCATTCGGAGCGGACCTCGCACGCGAGGCAGACCTTCTTGGCCTCGCGGGTCGAACCGCCCTTCTCCGGGAAGAAGGACTCGGGGTCGGTCTGGGCGCACAGCGCGCGCTCCTGCCAGCCGAGTTCCTCGTCCGCGTCCTCGACCAGCAGCAGTTCCTGGAACAACTCGGTCATGTGCGCCCCTCGTCTGTTCTGTGCGTCCCCGTGGTGGTGCCGTGCGAGCACGGCCGAACGACACGAGTGAAATTACAAGTTCGTGCTCTGTGCGAGTCAAGCCGAGATCTGCTATTGGGCCCCGTATTCACTCTGCGGAACCAAGCGTATGCGGTAAGTGTTCAAATCACCAAAAACCATGACACATGCCTCTGGCGTGACCGCGCGCCTCCTCCCCGGAGGAAGACGCCCGGGACCCGGATCCTGTTGCGATCCCCTCGGGGAAGCGACCCTGATCACATTCCGGTCACGGAACGCCCTCCGCGCGCGGGAGCGACACGCGGGCGCCGCCGCGTTCGCGGGCACGGTCGAAGCGCCATCTCTCCTGGTCCGGGCGCGAGCAAACCTTTCTCCGGGGAGGACGACCGGATGAGGTGAAACATTACCCACAAATCGGGCATTGGGTTGACAGTCGGGTACCCGTCCGCCCACCTTTGGTGGCATGCCAGCGACCGCAGCGCCCTCCGTGACCCACGCCCGTGGGTTCCGTCGCGCTGTCGGGGTCCGCTGTCGCTGTTGTCGCCCCGGCTGTTGATGCCGCCCGGCCGTCGATGCCCCCGCGCTCCGGCCCCCTCCCCCCTCGCGTCACCCCCGTGTCACCCCCGCGCAGGCCGCGTCACGACTCCCGCGCGGCCCCCACCGCTCCCGTTTCTGCCGAGGAACCACCGCACCCATGAACATGGACAGCGACCTTCAGATCGCCGGCGACATCCTGGAGGTCCCCCACCTCCTCCAGCCCGAGCGCGCCCACCCCGTCACCGTGGCCGAGTTCGCCGGCCTCGCCCGCTCCCTCGCGGACGACCGCTCCCTCTGGGCCCCGTACGTCGCGTACGACGCCACCACCCGCTGGTACCACCGGCTGCGCACCGGTCCCGGCTACGAGGTGTGGCTGCTCTCCTGGCTGCCCGGCCAGGGCAGCGGGCTCCACGACCACGGCCTCTCCTCCGGCGTCCTCACCGTCCTGGAGGGCGGGCTGACGGAGCGTACGGAACGCGGCGCGCGGACCCTCGCCGCCGGCGCGCAGCGCGTGTTCGCGCCGGGGTACGTCCACGAGGTCGTCAACGACTCCCTCGAACCGGCCGTCAGCCTGCACGTCTACTTCCCGGGCCTGACCGAGATGCCGGTCCACGAGTCGTTCCGGGAGCGGTGCGCCCCGGCTCCCGGCGCCACGGAGATGATCGTCGCCTGAGACACTGCCGTACATGCGCATTGTGGTTCTGGCAGGCGGTATCGGCGGTGCCCGTTTCCTTCGCGGCCTCAGGCGGGCCGAGCCGGACGCGGAGATCACGGTCGTCGGCAACACCGGTGACGACATCCACCTCTTCGGCCTGAAGGTCTGTCCCGACCTGGACACGGTGATGTACACCCTCGGCGGCGGGATCGACGAGGAGCAGGGCTGGGGCCGCGCGGACGAGTCCTTCACCGTCAAGGAGGAACTCGCGGCGTACGGCGTCGGGCCCGAGTGGTTCGGCCTCGGCGACCGGGACTTCGCGACCCACATCGTCCGCACCCAGATGCTCGGCGCGGGCTACCCGCTGAGCGCCGTCACCGAGGCGCTGTGCGCCCGCTGGCGGCCCGGGGTGCGCCTGCTCCCCATGTCGGACGACCGCGTGGAGACGCACGTGGCGATCGAGGTGGACGGCGAGCGGCGGGCGGTGCACTTCCAGGAGTACTGGGTGAAGCTGCGCGCCTCCGTGGACGCGAAGGCCGTCGTGCCGGTCGGCGCGGAGACCGCGAAGCCGGCGCCGGGCGTCCTGGAGGCCGTCGGCGAGGCGGACGTGATCCTCTTCCCGCCGTCCAACCCGGTCGTGTCCGTCGGCACGATCCTGGCCGTGCCCGGCATCCGCGAGGCGGTCGTCGCGGCCGGGGCGCCGGTCGTGGGCCTCTCCCCCATCGTCGGCGACGCGCCCGTGCGGGGCATGGCCGACAAGGTGCTCGCGGCGGTCGGCGTGGAGTCCACGGCGGCGGCGGTGGCCCGGCACTACGGCCCCGGGCTGCTCGACGGCTGGCTCGTGGACACCGTGGACGCCGACGCGGTCGCGGACGTCAGGGCGGCGGGCATCGCCTGCCGTGCGGTGCCGCTGATGATGACGGACGTGGACGCGACGGCCGCGATGGCGCGCGAGGCGCTGGCGCTGGCCGAGGAGGTGCGGGGGTGACGGACGCCGCCTTCCCGGGCGGGACCGGGGCCCCTTCCCCGGGCGGGGCCTCCCCGTACGGGACCGCCGCCTCCCCGTACGGGACCGCTCCCGTCCCCCCGTACGGGACCGGCTCCGGTCCCTCGTACCGGGTCTGGGCCCTGTCCGGGCTGCCGGAGGTGACGGCCGGGGACGACCTCGCCGGCATGATCGCCGCCGTCGCGCCGGACCTGGCCGACGGGGACGTGCTGCTCGTCACTTCCAAGATCGTGAGCAAGGCGGAGGGCCGGAGGGTCGCCGCCGCCGACCGCGAGGCGGCCATCGACGCCGAGACGGTGCGGGTGGTGGCGCGGCGCGGCACGCTGCGGATCGTGGAGAACCGGCAGGGGCTCGTCATGGCCGCCGCCGGGGTGGACGCCTCCAACACCCCTTCCGGCACGGTGCTGTTGCTGCCCGAGGACCCCGACGCCTCGGCCCGGCGCATCCGGGCGGGACTGCGGGACGCCCTCGGGGTGGACGTGGGGGTCGTGGTCACGGACACCTTCGGGCGGCCCTGGCGCGACGGGCTCACGGACGTGGCCATCGGGGCGGCCGGGGTGCGGGTCCTGGACGACCTGCGCGGCGGAACCGACGCGCACGGCAACCCGCTGGGCGCGACCGTGGTCGCCACCGCCGACGAACTCGCCGCCGCCGGCGACCTGGTGAAGGGCAAGGCGGCCGGACTCCCGGTGGCCGTCCTGCGGGGCCTGCCGCACGTGGTGGGCGGGGACGGGGAGCCGGGCGCACGCGCGCTCGTGCGCGGGGCCGCCGACGACATGTTCCGGCTCGGCACCTCCGAGGCCGTGCGCGAGGCGGTGACGCTGCGGCGGACCGTACGGAAGTTCACCGCCGAGCCGGTCGACCCGGGCGCGGTGCGGCGCGCGGTCGCCGCCGCCGTGACCGCCCCCGCCCCGCACCACACGACGCCGTGGCGGTTCGTCCTCCTGGAGTCGGCGGAGTCGCGGACGCGGCTGCTCGACGCGATGCGGGAGGCGTGGATCGCGGACCTGCGCCGGGACGGGAAGTCCGAGGAGTCGATCGCGAAGCGGGTCCGGCGCGGAGACGTCCTGCGCGACGCGCCCCACCTGGCCGTGCCCTGCCTCGTCATGGACGGATCCCACCACTACGGCGACCCGCGCCGGGACACCGCCGAGCGCGAGATGTTCCTGGTGGCGGCGGGCGCGGGCGTGCAGAACTTCCTGGTGGCGCTCGCGGGCGAACGGCTCGGCTCGGCGTGGGTCTCCTCGACCATGTTCTGCCGGGACGTCGTACGGGAGGTCCTCGGCCTGCCGGACGACTGGGACCCGCTGGGCGCGGTGGCGATCGGCCACCCGGCGGCGCCGCCGGGGGAACGGCCGGCGCGGGACGCCTCGGACTTCGTCGAGGTGCGGTAGCCGGCGGCGCGCTTCCCGGGGCGCGGCGCGGAGGGGGCACCCGGGTCGCCCCGGGTCCGCCCCCGAGTGCCCCGTCCGCGTGGGGTGTCCCGTCCGCGTGCGCGGGGGTGTCAGCCCTCGCGCTTCTTCACCACGTACTCCCCCTCCTTCGCCGCCAGCGCGAAGAGTTCCGTGAGGGCCTCGGCCCGTTCCCGCAGGTCCTCCAGGTAGCCGTGGGCGAGGCCGTGCCGGAAACCGAGCACCGAGGCGTCGGTGGACGCGAGCAGGGCCCGGAAGTCGACGGCCGCCAGCGCCTCGGCGGTGGCGGCGACGTCGGCGAGGTCGAGGTACCCGTACGTGGTGCCGTGCCCGTCCTCCCCCAGGTACTGGGCGCCGCTGGTGGCGTTCTCCGCGGCCTCGGCCCCCAGGGCCGGGGTCAGCACGGCCCGCAGCGACCGGTCCTCCTCGTCGAGGGCGCAGTAGGTGCCGGCCGGGGAGCCGCCGGCGTCGTCGCCCGCCGCCCTCAGGAGGGCGCTCTCGATGTCCTCGAAGCGGCGCAGGACGGTGTCGGTTCCCTCGCGTACGGCGTCCTCGGACATCCGCGTCAGCGTCAGGCCCATGGCTGTTTCCCCTCTTCCCCTCGTCCCTCTCCCTGATCTTCCCTGGATTTCCGGGTACCCCGGATTCCGGGTTCAGAGCGCCGCGATGTTCCCCGGGGTCATGCGGGGCGCCCGGCGGGGCGGGACGCGTCCGCCGAGGAGGATCAGGCGGGCCGCGCGGTGGCGCTGACCGGCGTAGGGGGCCAGGAGGCCGAGCATGGCGGTGTCGTCGGCCGTGCGGTCGCCCGCGAGGGCCCAGCCGATGATGCCGGGCAGGTGGCAGTCGCCGGTGGTGACCTCGTCGGGGGCGCCGTGGGTGCGCTGGACCACCTCGGCGCTCGTCCAGGGACCGACGCCCGGGACCAGCTCCAGGCGTCCGCGGGCCTCGGCCGGGGCCATGTCCGCGGCCTCCTCCATGCGGCGGGCCACCCGGCACACGCGCAGGATCGTCGAGGCCCGTTTGTCGTCCACGCCCGCGCGGTGCCACTCCCAGGACGGGATCAGGCTCCACGCGCGCGCGTCCGGCATGACGCGCATGCCGTCCGGCGCCGGGCCGGGCGCGGGCTCGCCGTACTTCCGTACGAGCAGCCGCCAGGCCCGGAACGCCTCGTCCGTCGTGACCTTCTGCTCCAGGACCGAGGGGATCAGCGACTCCAGGACCAGGCCGGTGCGGACGAGGCGCAGCCCGGGACGGCGACGGTGGACCGCGGCGAGCAGCTTGTGACGGGGGACGAAGGCGGCCGGGTCGTCCTCGGCGCCGAGGAGGGCCGGGAGGCGGTCCAGGAGCCAGGGGGCGCCCGGTCCCCACGCCTCGGCCTCCGCCACGCCGTTCCGTACGGCGACGCGGAGGGTCCCCGGGCCCTCGGGGGTGCGGGTGGCCCGCCAGTACGAGCCGTCCGGGGCCGCCCGGTAGGTGGGGTCGGCGGGCCCCCGGCGGAGGGGGCCGAGGGTGAGGGCCGGGTCGAGCGGCTCCGCCAGGGGGAGGGAGCGGGCGCGGGACGCGGGGACGCGGCCGACCGCCCGTACGGGGGCGGGGGTGGGTCTCTGGGGGAAGCGGCCGGCCATGGGGACGAGGGTAACGGGGGCCGGCCCGGTGCCGTCCCCGTACGGACTCGGCCTCGTACCGGCTCGACGCCCGTACGGGTTCCGCCTCGGCCCGCAGGGGTTCACTCCACCCTGCAGGGGTCGCTGTACCCGTACGGGTTCGCCTCGGCCCGTACGGGCCCGCCCGGCCCGTAGGGGTTCCTCGGCCCGTAGGGGTCCCTCGGCCCCTACGGGTCCGCCCCGGCCCCTACGGGCCCCGGTCCCTACTGGTCCGACGAGAAGCGGATCGCGCCCGCGGGGAGGGTCGTGTCGCACCAGACGCGGGCGCCGTCGCGGAGTTCGTTGTCGGCGCCGATCCGGGCGCCGTCGCCGATGACCGCGCCGGTGAGGACCGTGCGCGCGCCGATGCGGGCACCCGCGCCGATCAGGGAGTCGGTGATCACCGCGCCCGGTTCGACGACCGCTCCGGCGAGGAGCGTGGAGCCCGTGACGCGGGCGCCCTCGCCGACCACCGCGTCCGCGCCGACGACCGTGCCGCCGGTCAGCTTGGCGTCCGGGGCGACGCGCGCCGACGGCAGCACCAGGCGGTCGCCGCAGCGGCCCGGGACGGCCGGGGAGGGCGCGCGGCCGAGGACCAGGTCGGCGGAGCCGCGCACGAACGCCTGCGGGGTGCCGAGGTCCAGCCAGTACGTGGAGTCGACCATGCCCTGGAGGTGGGCTCCGGAGGCGAGCAGCTCCGGGAAGGTCTCGCGCTCGACCGAGACGGGCCGGCCGGTGGGGATGGTGTCGATGACCGAGCGGCGGAAGACGTACGCGCCCGCGTTGATCTGGTCGGTGACGATCTCCTCGGGCGTCTGCGGCTTCTCCAGGAAGGCCGTGACGCGGCCGGTGCCGTCCGTGGGGACGAGGCCGAAGGCGCGCGGGTCCTCGACCCGGGTGAGGTGCAGGGAGACGTCCGCGCCGGACGCGGCGTGGGTGGCGACCAGGGCGCGGATGTCGAGGCCGGTGAGGATGTCCCCGTTGAAGATGAGGACGGGCTCGTCGGGCCCCGAACGCAGCCGGGAGGCCACGTTGCGTATCGCGCCGCCGGTGCCCAGCGGCTCCTCCTCGGTGACGTACTCCAGGCTCAGGCCGAGCGAGGAGCCGTCGCCGAAGTGCGGCTCGAAGACCTCGGCCAGGTAGGAGGTGGCGAGCACGATGTGCTCGACCCCGGCGGCGCGGGCGCGGGCCAGCTGGTGCGTCAGGAAGGGGACGCCGGCCGCCGGGACCATGGGCTTGGGGGTGTTGACCGTGAGGGGCCGCAGCCGTGTCCCCTTGCCACCGACCAGGAGGATCGCTTCTGTCACCTTGTCGTCTCTGCTTCCTGTTCGGGGCCCGTCGGCACGCCCGTCTCGGTCGTCCCTGCGATATGACCGGTCAGTTTATGCAGATGGTTGCCCCGGGGACCCCATCAGCTCCTTCCCTGGTACGACGCCGAGCTCGTACGGGCCGTGCCGAGCTTGCCGTACAGCTTCGCCCCGGGGCATGCCGTGGCGAACCCGTCGCGGTGTCCGGCGATGGCGTGGAACCGGACGCTCGTGCCCTTCTTGTACAGGTTCCCGCCCCCCGAGACCAGGGTCACCGTCCCCTTGGGGTTGATCCCGTGGAGCCCCAGCTTCCAGGCCGTCAGGCGGGCCACGGCGGTCACGGCGGCGGCCGGCGGGGTCGTCGTGCCGTAGCTGCCGAGGACGGCGATGCCCATGGTGTTGGTGTTGAACCCGAGGGTGTGGGCGCCGAGCACCGGCTTCGCCACGCCGCCCGCCCGGCCCTCGTAGATGTTCCCGCACTTGTCGACGGCGAAGTTGTAGCCGAAGTCCCGCCAGCCGCTGCTCTTGACGTGGTAGCGGTAGATGCCGCGCAGGACGGAGGGGGCCTGGGCGCAGGTGTAGTTGTTGCCGGTGGCGCTGTGGTGCACGAAGGCCGCCTTGATCGTCTTCGTGTAGACGAAGCCCTTCTCGCGGATGCTCTCGTCCGCTCCCCATCCCTTACGGGTGATGATCTTGGGCTGGGGGCCGATGTACGGCTTCGCGGCCTGTGTCTGGGCCTGGGCCTGTGCCAGGACCTGTGCCTCCTGCGCGCGGGGCGGGAGCGCGGCGGCGGCGGCCTCGGTCGCCTCCTTCGTCAGCGCCGGGATCCAGTTCGCGCCGTACGCGGCGAGCTTGGCGTTGGCCGCGCCGACGGCCGTCTCCGCCGCGCTCAGCCCGGCCAGGAGGCCCGGGAAGGAGGGGAGGGCGGAGGCCCCGGGGAGGGACGGGAGGGCGGGGGCGGGCAGGAGGGACGGGCGGGCGGGAGCGGTTCCGACGGCCGGAGCGGACGGGGCGGCCGGAGCGGACGGGGCGGCCGGAGCGGACGGGGCGGAGACGGGAGGCGGCGGGGCCTCGGGGACCGTGGAGACCCGGGCCGCCACGGGGCTCCCGGGGGCCAGGGGGGCCGTGGCGTTCCCGGGGGTCTTCCGGGTCGTGCCGTCCGGCGGGACCGCGGCGGTGCGGACCCCGGACCGGACGGCCCCCGGCTCCACGGACGCCCCACCGGGACGCATCGCCTCCACGCCCGTACCCGTGCCAGGCGTCCCCGTGCCAGGCGTCCCCGTGCCAGGCGTCCCCGTGCCCGGCGTCCCCGTGCCCGGCGTCCCCGGCGTCCCTTCCTCCCCCGGGAAGACGACCGGTTCGGTGTCGGCCTCGGTGGCCAGGGCGGACCGCGTCCCCGGCTCCGGGTCCTCGCCCGGGTCCACCAGTTCGAGGCGCAGGCCGTCCGGGAGCGGGGCCGCGCGGCCCGTGCCGTCCGCCTCCGCCCGTACGCGGAGCTCGACGCCGTCCGAGTCGCCCACCCACAGCGGTGCCGTGGAGCCCCGGAGCCCCCGGGCGGCTCCCTCCCGGGTGCCCGGGTCGGCCCCGTGCTCGTCGTTGTGGGTCTCCACGTCCTGCCACTCCGACCAGGCTCCGCCGCCGGTGGCCCGGGTGCGGACCTGCACGGTGCCGCGCAGCGGGACCGACGGGTCGTCCCAGACCACGCCGACGAGCGAGAAGGGCCGGACGTCGCGCCGGACGACCCCCTGCTCGCCGGAGCCGCCGCCGGCCCGGGAGGAGGGGCCCAGCGGGGACAGCGGCAGGGACTGGGTGGAGCCCGGCATGTCGGGCGAGGGCGGCAGTGCGGAGACCGCCGGTGGCTGCCCGGTCACCCCGGCCGCCGCGGGCGCGGCGGAGGAGACCGGCAGGGCGAGGGCCGCCGCACAGGTGACGGCGAGCGAGGAGGTGAGTGAGGCACGCATAGGCCGATCGTGCGTATCGCCGGACCGTCGCGCGCGCCGGGAAACCGCCCGGAAAGCGGCGGCCGGTCGGTCCGACCGGTGGACCGCGTCACCGGTACGGCGGACCCCGGCGGGCCCTCCCGCGTACGCTGTCCGGCGTGAACGCCAGCGACCGCACCCCCGCCGACCTGCTGCGATCCGCGCTCGCCGCGGACCCCGCCCGCCCCTTGGTCACCTTCTACGACGACGCCACCGGTGAGCGCGTGGAATTGTCCGTCGCCACCTTCGCCAATTGGGTGGCCAAGACGGCGAACCTGCTCCAGGGCGAGCTGTCCGCCGCACCCGGCGACCGGCTCGCGCTGCTGCTGCCCGCGCACTGGCAGACCGCCGTCTGGCTCCTCGCGTGCTCCTCCGTCGGCGTGACGGCCGAGGTCGGCGGCGACCCGGCCGGGGCGGACGTCGTGGTCGCGGGGCCGGACGCGCTGGAGGCGGGCCTGGCCTGCCCGGGGGAGCGGATCGCGCTCTCCCTGGCGCCGCTGGGCCGCCGGTTCCCCGCCCCGCCCGCCGGTTACGCGGACTACGCGGTCGAGGTGCCGGGCCAGGGCGACCGGTTCGCCCCGTTCGTACCGGTCGATCCGGACGCTCCCGCCCTCGTCGTCGACGGTACGGAACGCAGTGGCGCCCAGCTCGTCGAGCAGGCCCGCGTGGACGCGGCGGCGCTCGGCCTGGCCCCCGGCTCCCGGGTGCTGTCCGCGCTCGGCCACGAGGACTGGCGAGGTCTCTCGACCGGCTTGTACGCGCCCCTCGCCGCCGGAGGTTCCGTGGTGCTGTGCCGCCGTCCGGACCTGCTCGCGGCCGGGGCGCTCGACCGGCGGATGGAGAGCGAGCGGGTCACGCACTCGGTGCTCTGAACCGCTCGGTGCTCCGAACGGCTCGGCGCCCTGGACCACTCGGGGCTCCGAGCCACTCGGTGCCCTGAACCACTCGGCGCTCCGAACCGCTCGGTCCGGGCCCCGCTTCACCCCCATTCGGCCCATCGACGCGCCGAGCCCCCGGGTTCACGCGCCCGCTCCGGTGGATGATCGGCCGGGGGGAGTCGGCTCCTTCCGCACAACCAAGCGTCGGGTTCGGCCGTCTTCCTCCGCGACCGGTGGCCGCCCGACGTGCCGCCGATGCCACGAAGGACGGACGCAGACGTGACGGACCGCGCGGGCACGCCCGCCGAACCGGATCCACCGGCGCCCGGGGAGAGCGCGACCGGCGCCCCCGAGGGCGGGACCGCCGGTGCCCCGGAGGACGCGGCGGCCGGCACCTCCGGGGACGCGGCGGCCGGGCCCCCGGAGAAGCCGCGCCGGCACCGCTGGCTGCGCTGGACCGCGCTCGGCGTCTCGGTGGCCGTGCTGGCCGGGGCCGGGGCCGGCTGGTGGTTCTACCGCAAGCTCGACGGCAACATCACCACGGACACCGGCGCCGCCGACGAACTGCGCAAGTACGAGAAGGAGCGCCCCCCGGCGAGCTCCTCGGCCGCGCGGAACATCCTGCTCATCGGTTCGGACACCCGGTCCGGCGAGGAGAACGGCAAGTACGGCAGGGACAAGGGCACCCAGCGCTCCGACACCGTGATCCTGCTGCACCTGGCGGCGGGGAAGCGGAGCGCCACGGCCGTCTCCCTCCCCCGCGACCTGATGGTCACCGTCCCGAGCTGCCGCGAGGCCGACGGGAACCGCACCCGGGAGCGGTTCGCGCAGTTCAACCAGTCCTTCGAGGCCGGCGGCGCGGCGTGCACGATCCGCACCGTCGAGAAGCTGACCGGCGTCCGGATCGACCACCACATGGTGATCGACTTCCAGGGCTTCAAGAAGATGGTGGACGCCGTGGACGGGGTGGAGGTCTGCCTCAAGGAGCCCGTGGACGACGCCGACGCGCACCTGAAGCTGCCCGCGGGGCGCCGGACGCTCCACGGGGAACAGGCCCTCGGTTTCGTACGGGCCCGGAAGTCGATCGGCAACGGCAGCGACACCGACCGCATGGACCGCCAGCAGCAGTTCCTCGGCGCCCTCGTCAACAAGGTGCAGAGCAACGGGGTCCTGCTGAACCCGGCCAAGCTCTACCCGGTCCTGGACGCGGCCACGAAGTCGATCACCACCGACGAGGGGCTCGACTCGATGCGGGACCTGTACGACCTGGCGCGTTCGATGCGGGCCGTCCCGACGGAGCGGGTGCAGTTCCTCACGGTCCCCCGCCGCCCGTACGCGCACAACGCGAACCGGGACGAACTGGTGCAGCCGGCGGCGAGCCGGCTCTTCGAACAGCTGCGGAAGGACGAGCCCGTGGCGGTGGAGCCCGGCGAGAAGGAGAAGGAGGGGACGGGAACGGGAACGGGAACGGAGAGCCCGCCGTCTCCCTCCACGGCCCCCTCCGCCACTCCGACCTACACCGGGCGGAACGCGGCGGAGGGGATCTGCTCGTGAACGGGGGTCGCGAGAACCTCGTGAGAAGGATGAGTAAAGGGCGAACCAAGGGGAGGGCGGGGCGAGATGACGTTTGAGCCAATTGCCCGGATATAAGGGGCGTGGAATTTGTCACGGTCGTCGCCCCACGCCGAACGGGGCGGATACTGTGACGCGATCCGGTGCACTCCGACCTCGCGGTCGTCGCACTCACCAAGGATCGAACGACCGAGAGAGCGGCGCCCCCTGGGGAAGGCGCCTCGCGTGGCACCGACGGAGGATTCGAGTAACCGTGGACGCGCACAGCCGTGGACGGGCGGACGAGATCGACCCCGCCGACCAGTGGGTGCTCAACCCGCAGACGGGCAACTACGAACTGCGACTGGACCACTCCGCTGAGCACCCGGGCCCTTCCTCCCGGGCCCGCGACACCGCCGCCGTCCCGGCCGCCGCCCCCGAGGGCGGCACCGCCACCGCCACCGAGGCGGCCGTCCCCGGCCAGCGCCGGCGCCGGGTCCCCGAGCAGAGCCGCGGGGGCCCGCAGCCGCCCGCGAGCCGCCGCAGGCCCCGGCAGGCCGCCTCCCGCAAGAAGAAGGTCCTGCTGTGGACCGGCGGCACGATGGCCTTCGTCCTGGTGGGCGGGGCGACCGGGGCGTACCTGGTCTACGAGAAGCTCAACGGCAACATCGGCACGGTGGACGTCGGTGACGCGGCGGTCCAGACGCCCACGATGGACGGGCCGCTCAACATCCTGATCATCGGCAACGACGTCCGGACCGGCGCGGGCAACGAGAGCTACGGCAACAAGAGCAACGTGACCGGCCACGCCGACACCACGTTCCTCATCCACCTCTCCGACGACCGGACCAACGCGACGGCGCTGAGCATCCCCCGGGACCTCAAGACCGAGATCCCGGACTGCCCCACGAAGCAGCCCGACGGTTCGACCAAGGTCATCCCCGGTTCGGTCGGGAAGACCAAGTTCAACGAGTCGTTCGGCGTGAACGGCCGCGACCCGGGCTGCACGATGCGCACCGTCACGCAGATGACCGGGGTGGGGATCAACCACTTCATGATGGTCGACTTCAACGCCGTCAAGACGCTCTCGACGGCGGTCGGCGGCGTGAAGGTCTGCCTGACCAAGCCGCTCCGGGACAAGAAGTACTCCAAGCTCGACCTGGCGGCAGGCGACCACCGCATCCAGGGCGAGCAGGCCCTCGCGTTCCTGCGCAACCGCCACGGCCTCGGCAATCAGAGCGACCTGGACCGCATCAAGATGCAGCAGCAGTTCCTCGCGTCGATGCTGCGCCAGCTCAAGGAAGACACCCTGGGCAGCCCGACGCGGCTGCTCTCGGTCGCGAACGCGGCGACCGAGGCGCTGACGGTGGACAAGGGGATAGGCAGCGCGCTGAAGCTGACCACCCTGGCCAAGGAGATCGGGAAGGTCGACCTGAAGAACATCAGCTTCATGACCGTCCCCGTCATCGACAACCCGGACGAGCCGCCCAACAGGAGGGCGACGGTCGTCCTCCACCCCACCAAGGCTTCCCCGGTGTTCGAGATGATCAAGAACGACGTCTCCTTCACCGAGGTGAAGAAGAAGGAACAGGACGCCAAGAACGCCCAGGCGCAGGCGCAGGCCGCGCTCCTCAAGGGCGCGCGGTCCACCGCCGCCCAGGTGCGCGTCGACGTCTACAACGGCAGCGGCATCCGGGGCGCGGCGCAGTCGACCATCAACTGGCTGCAGAACGAGCAGGGCGTGACCCGCTCCGCCAACAGGAGCAACGCTCCCGAGAAGGCGGCGCGGACCACGCTCACCTACGCACCGAACCAGGCCGATCAGGCCCGCAAACTCGCGGACATGATGGGCCTGCCCGCCACGGCGCTCAAGCCGGGCACGCAGAACGCCGGGGAGCGCGAGCCCATGACGCTCGTCCTCGGCGCCGACTTCAAGGGCGCGGGGGTGCCCGTCGACGGGCCGGTGAAGGCGCCGGACGTCGAGAAGGTAGAAGCTGACAAGAAGGTGTGCGCCAAGTGACCCGGGAACACCGGGCGCCGGCGTACTCCTGATCCATGAGGGGACCTGGGGTGGGACAGAGCAGCGTGCGCGGGGAGGGAACGCGGAAAAGCGTTCCGCACGCCCGTGAACTGGGCTGGGACGACGATCTGCACGGCGCGGGCGAGGCGACCGGCGCCGACACCGGCGCCCCCGGCGAGGAGGAGTCCTCCGCCGGGGCCCCGGACGCGTCGACCCGCGCGGAGCGGCGGCGCGGCACGGCGGGGGGTGACGCGCGTAGCGGCCACCGCCGCGCCGGCGCGCGACGGCGTTCCAGGAAGGCGGGCAAACGCAAGGCCCTGCGCTGGGTGGCGGTCACCCTGGCGGTGCTGATACTCGGCACGGCCGGCGCCGGATACCTGTACTACGAGCACCTGAACGGCAACATCCGCAGCGACAGCCGCGCGGGCGGCGAGAGCGGCGTGAAGAAGGCCGCGCCGAACGCGCTCGGCGACACCCCGCTGAACATCCTCCTCATCGGCTCGGACAGCCGGGAGGACGAGAAGAACATCGCCCTGGGCGGCGGCCGCGACGACAAGAACCGCGCACCGCTCGCCGACGTGCAGATGCTGCTGCACGTCTCGGCCGACCGGCAGAACGCCTCGATCGTCTCCATACCGCGCGACACGGTCGTCAAGATCCCCGAGTGCAAGGACAAGGCCGGCAAGACCTACCCGGGCACGAGCAACCGGCCGATCAACGAGAGCCTGCAGCGCGGCGGTCCCGGCTGCACCCTCACCACCTGGGAGAACCTCACCGGGGTCTACATCGACCACTGGATCATGGTCGACTTCGCCGGTGTCGTGGCGATGGCCGACGAGGTCGGCGGCGTCCCGGTCTGCGTGAAGACCGGTGTCTACGACAAGCCGACCAGGCTGGTGAGGGGCGGCTCCGGCCTGAAGCTGAAGAAGGGCACCACCGAGGTCCAGGGCGAGCAGGCCCTCCAGTGGCTGCGCACCCGGCACGCGTTCGGCAGCGACCAGAACCGCGCCAAGGCCCAGCACATGTACATGAGCGGCATGATGAAGAAGCTCCAGGGCCAGAACGCCTGGAACGACACCGGCCGTCTGATGGGGCTGGCGGACACCGCCACGAAGGCCCTCCACGTCTCCGACGAGATCAGCACCGTCAAGGGCCTCTTCGACCTCTCGATGCAGCTCAAGAACGTCAAGATCGACCGTCTCACGACGGCCACGGTCCCCACCAAGCCGTACCCGCCGAAGCCCGACGAGTGGCTCGAGGTGATCCCGCCCTCCGCCGACAAGATGTGGTCGATGCTGCGTGACGACATCGCCTTCGACAAGAACGGGGCCAAGACCGGCGCCAAGCCGAAGCCGGCGGGCCCCGCGAAGCCGAAGACGCCCGCCGACGCCCCCGGTTCCTTCGCCGTGACGGTCGTCAACGGCACGGCGGGCGACGGCGAACCGCCGGTCGAGGGCAGGGCCGGCAAGGTGAAGGAGACCCTCCGGGGCAAGGGCTTCACCCAGGCCGACTCCTCCAAGGAGGCCCAGCCGCGCAAGGACACGGTCGTCTGGTACCCGACGGCGGACGGCGAGCGGGGCAAGGCGAACGCCCTGTCCGTGGCGAAGGCCCTCGGCCTGCCCGACGCCAAGGTCCGGGCCGACGCCAAGACCGGGGGCATCACCGTCGTGGTGGGCTCGGACTGGCGGGAGGGCGCCGTCTACAAGACGCCGACGCACACCGCGGGCGACCTGCCCGCGGGCGCCGACGACAAGGCGGACTGCATGGACATCTACTCCGTCTACAAGTGGGACGGGAAGAGCTGACCGCACTCCCCCGCCCACGGCGAAGGCCGGGTCCCCCACCGGGACCCGGCCTTCGCCGTGCGTACGGACGCGGCCGTCAGACCGTCTCGTTCTCGCCCGCCCTCACCGCCGGGCGGCGGCTCGCGACGACCTTCCTCGCGAGGGAGCGGGGGCTGGTGAGGAAGCCGTACCCCCACGACATGTGCATCGTGGCGAGGGCGACGGGGATCCGGAGGCGGGCCTTCAACGGGAGGCCCCTGCCCGCCGGGACCGAACCGGCGGTGACGGCGGCGAGGTAGCCCGCCGGCACCACGAAGCCGAGCGGGGTGAGGGTGGCGCCCACGACCACGCCGGCGGCGATGGCGCAGACGGCGGCCGGCGGGGCCAGGTAGCGGAGGTTGATGGAGCCCCGGTGGTAGCGGGCCACCACGTGGCGCCAACGCCCGTAGTCCTTGTACTGCTTGGCGAGGGCCCTCACCGTGGGCCGGGGGCGGTACTGGACGCGCAGCTCCGGCGAGAACCAGATCAGGCCGCCCGCCTCGCGGATGCGGAAGTTCAGCTCCCAGTCCTGGGCGCGGATGAACTCCTCGTTGTAGCCGCCCTGTTGCTCCAGGGCCTCACGCCGGAAGACGCCCAGGTAGACCGTCTCGGCGGGGCCCGCCGCACCGCCCGTGTGGAAGGCGGCGTTGCCGACGCCGATCTTCGAGGTCATCGCGGCGGCGACCGCGTCCTCCCAGGCGTTCTCGCCCTCGGCGTGCATGATGCCGCCGACGTTCTGCGCGCCGGTCTCCTCCAGGAGCCGTACGGCGGTGGCGATGTAGTCCGGGGAGAGCATGCCGTGGCCGTCGACGCGCACCACGATCGGGTGGCGGGAGGCGTTGATCGCCGCGTTGAGGGCGGCGGGCGTACGGCCCGTGGGGTTCGGCACGGTGTGGACGCGGGGGTCCTCGCGGACGAGTTCGGCGGCGATCTCGTCGGTGCGGTCCGTGGACGGGCCGAGCGCGATCACCACCTCCATCTCGCCGTCGTACTCCTGCTCCAGGATGTGGCGGACGGAATTGCGCAGGTGCCGTTCCTCGTTGAGGACCGGCATGATCACGGAGACGGGGGGCAGCATGGTTCCTCGGCGGTACGGGGATCGTCGCCGGCGAGACGGCGGTATCGCCCGCCACGTTACCGCGAACGGGGGACACCGGTGCGCGCCGGACGGGTGGTGCGCCTTTGCGCTGATCGTATGGGCCTACGGTGCTCATGGTTCCCTCGTCCCGCGCCCGCGGAGGTGTCCGTCCGTGCCCGCACCGTCCCGCACGCCCCGTCCCCGGCCCGCCGCCCGCCGCGCACCGGCGCGCCGCCGGCGGCCCCGGTGGGGGGTGCGGACGGCGACGGCGCTCTCCGTGGCGGTCCTCGCGGCCGGCGGCGTCGGGCACGCCCTGGTGACCGGGCTCGACACCGGGCTCACCCGCGTCGATCCCTTCAAGGACATGAAGAACCGGCCGCAGGCGGGGCACGGGATGAACGTGCTGGTCGTCGGCACGGACGGCCGGGACCGGATCACCCCGGAGGAGAAGGAGCGGTACCGCCTCGGCGGCGAGCCCTGCCACTGCACCGACACCGTGATGCTGGTGCACCTCTCGCAGGACCGGGAGCGGGCGAGCGTGGTGAGCCTGCCGCGCGACTCGTACGCCGAGATGCCCGAGCACACCGACCTCACCACCGGCGAGAAGCACCACGCGCACCCGGTGAAGCTGAACGCGGCCTACGCGGAGGGCGGTCCCGCGCTGACCGTGCGGACCGTCGAGTCGATGACCGGCGTCAAGATCGACCACTACCTGGAGGTCGACTTCACCAGCTTCATGCGGACCGTGGACGCGGTCGGCGGGGTGGAGATCTGCACGACGAAGCCGCTGAAGGACGCGTACACCGGGCTCGACCTGGCCCCCGGCACCCACGAGCTGGACGGCGGCAGGGCCCTCCAGTACGTGCGCTCCCGGCACGTCGACGGAGCCGCCGACATCGGCCGGATGCAGCGGCAGCAGCGGTTCCTCGCGGCCCTCGTCGACCGGATGACGAGCGGCGGGGTGCTGCTCAACCCGGTGCGGTTCCGCGCGGTGGCCACGAGCATGCTGGACTCCGTACGGGCCGACGAGGGCTTCGGCACGGACCGGTTGCTGTCCCTGGCCAGGGCGATGCGGGGCCTCACCCCGGCGTCGTCGGAGTTCGTGTCCGTGCCGGTCGGGGACATGAGCTTCCCGGTGAAGGGCATCGGCTCGACGGTGAAGTGGGACGCGGCGAAGGCGACGGACCTCTTCCGGGCGCTGCGCGAGGACCGGCCGCTGGCCCCGCGGAGGACGGCGGCCCCGTCGAAGGCCCCGTCCGGTGCCGTGGTGGACGTGCCGCCGTCCGAGGTCCGGGTCCAGGTCCGGAACGGGACCCGGAAGGACGGGCTCGGCCGGAAGGTGGACACCGCCCTGCGCGGGGCCGGTTTCGCCACCACCGGGTCCCCGAGGACGGCGCCCGGAGCGGTCCGGGAGCGCACGGTCGTGGAGTACGACCCACGCTGGGACCGTTCGGCGAAGACCCTGGGCGCGGCCCTGCCCGGCGCGGAGCTGCGGGCGGTGGAGGGCAGGGGCGCGACGCTGCGGGTGACGGTGGGGACGGACTACCGGGGCGTGCGAACGGTGCGGGCCGAGGAGGCGGAGACGCCGTTCGAGGCGGTCACCGGGAACGAGGTGGCGTGCCCGTCGTAGCCGGGCCCGGCCCGCGCACGGCCCTCCCCCTGCCCGCGGTCCTCCCCGCGCACGGTCCTCCCCGCGTACGCCCCCGTACGTCCTAGTCCTCGTACCCCTCCGCCGCCCGGCGCTCGCGCAGTTCCTTGATCGCGCGGCGGCGGGCCAGGCGGTGGGTGCGGCGGATCTGGGCCTCCTGGTTGCGGCGCTTGTCCTGCTCGGTCTCCGGGAGGACCTGCGGGACGGGGCGGGGTTTGCCCTCGGCGTCGACGGCGGCGAAGACCAGGTAGGCGGAGCCGACCTGGGTGGCGGGCGTGGACTCGTTCCAGCGCTCGGCCATGACCCGTACGCCGACCTCCATGGAGGACCGGCCGGTCCAGTTGACCTGGGCCTTCACGTGCACCAGGTCGCCGACCCTGACCGGCTCCAGGAAGACCATCTCGTCCATGGAGGCGGTCACGGCCGGACCGCCCGAGTGGCGGCCCGCGACGGCGCCCGCCGCGTCGTCCACCAGCTTCATGATCACGCCGCCGTGCACCGTACCGAGCAGGTTGGTGTCGTGGCTGGTCATGATGTGGCTGAGGGTGGTGCGGGAGGCCGAGACGGGCTTGCCCGGAATATCGCCCTGATCTGTCATGCCCTCCACCTTATGCCGGGCCCTTCCGCCGTCCCCGTTCGGCCCGCTTTGCATCAGCTTGGCAACAGCCGCGCCCCGATCCTCCACCCGCCCTGTCGTACGCGGAGGCCCGCCCGGCACACTGGTCCGTATGAATGACTGGCCCGATGAGGGCGGATACGGCCGCGGCCCCGCGAACCCCCGGCCCGAGGGTCCCCGCAGGATGAGCCATGTGCGGCGCCCGCAGGTCCCGCAGCAGCCGCCCCGTCATGACCAGGGGTACGACCAGGGTTTCACCCAGGCCCGGGGCACGGGGTACGACTCCGGTTACAACACGGGCCAGGTGTACGGCGGCCCCCAGGGCGGCGGACGCGGCACCGTCCCCCCGCAGCACGACCCGCGGGGCCCCGGCGGCCCCGCCCCGGACTGGCGCAAGCGCCTCAAGATCGGCTCGATCGTCCTGGTCGCCGCCCTCCTCGCCTGGGGCATCGGCACGTACGCCTGGGCGAGCTCGCGGATGCGCAACGAGGTCGATCTCTCCAAGGTCATCGAGCGGCCGTCCGAGGGCGACTGCACCACGTACCTGATCGTCGGCTCCGACAGCCGCGAGGGCATGTCGGCCGAGGAGAAGAAGAAGCTGCACACCGGCTCCGCCGAGGGCAAGCGGACCGACTCGATGATGATCCTCGCGGCCTGCTCCAGCGGGAACACGATGGTCTCGCTGCCGCGCGACTCCTGGGTGACGATCCCGTCGTTCGTCGGCTCGACCTCGGGCAAGAAGTACGAGGCCCGCCGGGGCGGCTCCAAGCTGAACGCGGCCTACGCGATGGACGGCCCGGAACTGCTCGTGCGGACCGTGGAGTTCAACACCGGGCTGCGCATCGACCACTACGCGGAGATCGGCTTCGCCGGCTTCGCGAACATCGTGGACGCCCTCGGCGGCGTCGAGCTGACCATCGACAAGGCGTTCAAGGACAAGAAGTCCGGAGCCGACTTCCAGGCCGGCACGCAGACCCTCGACGGCGAACAGGCCCTCGCCTTCGTCCGGACCCGGTACGCGTTCGCCGAGTCGGACCTGGCGCGGACGAAGAACCAGCAGAAGTTCCTCTCCGCCCTGGCCAACCAGGCGGCCACGCCGGGCACGATCCTCAACCCGTTCGCGCTGTACCCGACGCTGGGCGCCGGTCTGGACACGCTGATCGTGGACAAGGACATGTCGCTGTACGACCTCGGGAAGATGTTCTTCGCGATGAAGGGCATCAGCGGCGGCGACGGCAAGTCCATGAACATGCCGATCGCGGGCTCCGCGCCGCAGAACTCCCTGCGGTGGGACATGCCGAAGGTGAAGCAGCTGGTCGAGCAGATCAGGAACGACGAGAAGGTCACGGTCGAGTCGAACCACTGACCCCGCCGGACGTACGGGAAAGGGCGCCCCTCGCCGCGAGGGGCGCCCTTTCCCGTGCCCACGGGAGGCCGGCGGGCCACGACGGGGCGCCGGACCCGGTGGGTGCCTTCGTGGACCTGGGTGATCCCGGCGGCGCGCGTCATGCGCTCGACGGGTGGTCGCGGGTGTGGCCGCAGTCGCCCACGGAGGCCGGTACGGACCGAAACCGCCGGAACCCGCCACGCCCACCCCCTCCCGGGCCCGCCCGCCCCCGTCGGGCGCCCCGAAGGGGAGGCCGTGCCCGAGCCCCCGACCAGGGCGGGACTATGCTCGGGCAGGCATTCCGCCCGACACCACTGGAGTACCGCATGGCCCTCAGGATCACCGTGATCGGCACCGGCTACCTCGGCGCCACCCATGCCGCGGCCATGGCGGAGCTGGGCTTCGAGGTGCTCGGGCTCGACGTCGTGCCCGAGAAGATCGAGATGCTGTCCGCCGGACGGGTCCCCATGTACGAACCGGGGCTCGAGGACCTGCTGGCCAGGCACGTGGCCGGGGTCGAGGGGTCGAGCGGGCGGCTGCGGTTCACCACCTCCTGGGAGGAGGTCGGTGCCTTCGGCGACGTGCACTTCGTCTGCGTGAACACCCCGCAGAAGCACGGCGAGTACGCCTGCGACATGAGCCACGTGGACGCCGCCTTCGCCTCCCTCTCCGGGGTCGTGCGCGAAGGGGCCCTGGTGGTCGGCAAGTCGACCGTGCCGGTGGGTTCGGCCGAGCGGCTCGCGACCCTGCTCCCGGAGGGCGTGGAGCTGGCCTGGAACCCGGAGTTCCTGCGGGAGGGCTTCGCCGTCGACGACACCCTGCACCCGGACCGGATCGTGATCGGCGTGCGCGGCGGGGAGACCGGCCGGGCCGAGAAGCTGCTGCGCGAGGTGTACGCGGTGCCGGTCGGGGAGGGCTCGCCGTTCGTGGTGACCGACTTCCCGACGGCCGAGCTGGTGAAGACGGCCGCGAACTCCTTCCTCGCGACGAAGATCTCCTTCATCAACGCGATGGCGGAGGTCTGCGAGGCGGCGGGCGGCGACGTCGCCAAGCTGGCGGAGGCGCTGGGCCACGACGACCGGATCGGCGCGAAGTTCCTGCGGGCCGGCATCGGCTTCGGCGGCGGCTGCCTGCCGAAGGACATCCGGGCGTTCATGGCGCGGGCGGGCGAGCTGGGCGCCGACCAGGCGCTGACCTTCCTGCGCGAGATCGACTCGATCAACATGCGGCGGCGCGGCCAGATGGTGGAGATGGCCCGCGAGGCCCTGGGCGGGAACTCCTTCCTGGGCCGCCGGGTGGCCGTCCTGGGCGCCACCTTCAAGCCGGACTCGGACGACGTGCGCGACTCCCCCGCCCTCAACGTCGCCGGGCAGATACACCTCCAGGGCGGCCAGGTCACCGTCTACGACCCGAAGGGCATGGAGAACGCCCGCCGCGTCTTCCCGACGCTGGGGTACGCGGACTCCGCCCTGGAGGCCGTGCGCGGCGCCGACGTGGTGCTGCACCTGACGGAGTGGCGCGAGTTCCGCGACCTCGACCCGGCGGAGCTGGCCGCGGCGGTCTCGACCCCGACCGTCCTGGACGGCCGCAACGCGCTGGACGCGGAGCGCTGGCGGGCGGCCGGGTGGACGTACCGGGCGATGGGGCGGCCGCGGGCGTAGGACCCGGGGGCGCCTCCCCGAGGGGCGGACGGGCGGCGCCCGGACCCGGACCGCCTTGCCGCGCCGCGACGCGGGGAGGACCGGACCGCCTTGCCGCGCCGCGACGCGGGTAGGAGGGGACGGCGGGGGCGTCCGGTCCCCGCGGAGGAGTCCACGCGAAAGAGGAGTGCCATGCCCGTCGCCACCCTGCGGTCCGTCGTCCTGGACTGTCCCGACCCGATGTCCCTCGCGACCTTCTACGCCGGAATCCTCGGCGGCTCCCCGCACCCGTCCGAGGACTCGGAGGAGGGGGACTCCTGGGTGGTGCTCTCCGGGCACGACGGCACGCGGCTCGCCTTCCAGGAGGTCGCCGGGTACGTCGCGCCCCGCTGGCCCGAGGAGGAGGGCGGGCAGCAGTTCCACCTCGACCTGACCGTGGACGACCTCGACCGGGGCGAGGAGCGGGTGCTCGCGCTCGGCGCCAAGCTCCTGGACGCGGGCGGGCCCGGCCGTGACTTCCGCGTGTACGCCGACCCGGTCGGCCACCCGTTCTGCCTCTGCGTCGGCTGAGGACCCCGTGAGACGCCCGTGGCCCCTCTTCCCGGCCGGGAAGAGGGGCCACGGGCGTCCTCGCGTCAGGCCGCCGTGCCGTCCAGCGACTCGATCGTCGCGTTCGACGGGGCCGTACGGTTCCTCAGGTCGCGGGAGACGTCCTCCGCGTCGCGCAGGACGCGGACCGCGTTGGACCAGGTCAGCTTCGCCAGGTCCCCGTGCGACCAGCCCCGGTGGAGGAGTTCCGCGATCAGGTTCGGGTAGCCGGCGACGTCGTCCAGGCCGGACGGGGTGAAGGCCGTGCCGTCGTAGTCGCCGCCGATGCCGACGTGGTCGATCCCGGCCGCCTCGCGCATGTGGTCGAGGTGGTCGGCGACCGTGGCGGCGGTGGCGACCGGCCGCGGGTTCGCCTCCTCGAAGGCGCGGTGCAGCCTCATCGCCTCCGCCGTGGTGTCGAGGTGGTGGAGGCCGTGTGCCCGCAGGTTCTCGTCCGCCCGGGCCGTCCACTCGACGGCGGCGGGGAGGATGAACTTGGGCACGAAGGTGGCCATCGCGACGCCGCCGTTGGCGGGCAGCCGCTCCAGGACGTCGTCCGGGACGTTGCGCGGGTGGTCGCAGACCGCGCGGGCCGAGGAGTGCGAGAAGATCACCGGCGCCGCCGTGGCGTCGAGGGCGTCCCGCATGGTCGTCGCGGCCACGTGCGAGAGGTCCACCAGCATGCCGGAACGGTTCATCTCGCGGACGACCCGCCGGCCGAAGGCGGAGAGGCCGCCGACGCCCGGCTCGTCGGTCGCCGAGTCCGCCCAGGCGTTGTTGTCGTTGTGCGTGAGCGTCATGTAGCGCACGCCCAGGGCGTACAGCGCGCGCAGGGTGGCGAGGGAGTCGTTGATCGAGTGGCCGCCCTCGGCGCCCTTGAGGGAGGCGATGCGGCCCTGCTTCCGGGCCGCCTCCATGTCGTCGGCGGTCAGGGCGGGCGCGAGGTCCGCCGCGTACCGCTCCAGGAGCTGGTCGACCACGTCGATCTGCTCCAGGGTGGCGCTGACCGCGTCGTCCCCGGCCAGCTCGCAGGGCACGTACACCGACCAGAACTGGGCGCCGACGCCGCCCGCCCGCAGCCGGGCGAGGTCGGTGTGGAGCGAGGCGCTCTGGTCGGCCGCGATGTCCATGCGGTCCAGGTCGTAGCGCACGTGCTTCCGCAGGGCCCACGGCAGGTCGTTGTGGCCGTCCGCGACCGGGTGGGCCGCCAGCAGCTCCCGGGCCTCCGCCAGGCGGTCGGCGGCGGTCACCGGGCGAAGCCGAAGGACTCGGCGCCCTCGACCCTGGCGCGCAGCCGCTTGCCCTTCTCGGTGGCCTGGTCGTTCAGCTCCCGCTGGAAGCCGCGCATCCGGTCGAGCAGGGCCGGGTCGTGGGCGGCGAGGATCCGGGCCGCGAGCAGGCCCGCGTTGCGGGCGCCGCCGACGGAGACCGTGGCGACCGGGACGCCGGCCGGCATCTGCACGATGGAGAGGAGCGAGTCCATGCCGTCGAGGTACTTCAGCGGCACCGGCACGCCGATGACGGGCAGCGGGGTGACGGAGGCGAGCATGCCGGGCAGGTGGGCGGCGCCGCCCGCGCCCGCGACGATCGCCTTGAGCCCGCGCCCGGCGGCCTCCTCGCCGTACGCGATCATCTCGCGCGGCATGCGGTGCGCGGAGACGACGTCGACCTCGTACGGGATCTCGAACTCGTCCAGGGCCTGGGCGGCGGCCTCCATGACGGGCCAGTCGGAGTCCGAGCCCATGACGATGCCGACGACGGGACTGGTGCTCATTCGGTGATCGTTCCTCGCAGGTAGCCGGCGGCGTGGCGGGCGCGCTCCAGCACGTCCTCCAGGTCGTCGCCGTAGGTGTTGACGTGGCCCACCTTGCGGCCGGGCTTCACGTCCTTGCCGTACATGTGGATCTTGAGCTGCGGGTCCCGGGCCATGCAGTGCAGGTACGCGGCGTACATGTCCGGGTAGTCGCCGCCCAGCACGTTGCACATCACGGTCCACCGCGCGCGGGGGCGCGGGTCGCCGAGGGGCAGGTCGAGGACCGCCCGGACGTGGTTGGCGAACTGCGAGGTGATCGCGCCGTCCTGGGTCCAGTGGCCGGAGTTGTGCGGGCGCATCGCCAGCTCGTTGACGAGGATCCGGCCGTCCGTGGTCTCGAACAGCTCCACGGCGAGGTGGCCGACGACCCCCAGCTCCCGGGCGATCCGCAGCGCCAGCTCCTGCGCCTGCCCGGACAGCTCCTCGGACAGGCCGGGAGCGGGCGCGATCACGGTGTCGCAGACGCCGTCGACCTGGCGGGACTCGACCACCGGGTAGGCGACGGCCTGGCCGTGCGGGGAGCGGACGATGTTCGCCGCCAGCTCGCGCGCGAAGTCGACCTTCTCCTCCGCGAGGACCGGAACGCCCGCGAGGAACGGATCGCGGGCGTCCTCGGGCGAACGCACGAACCAGACGCCCTTGCCGTCGTAGCCGCCGCGCACGGTCTTGAGGATGATCGGGAAGCCCCCGACCTCGGCCGCGAACGCCGCCGCGTCCGCCGCGTCCGCGACGATGCGGTGGCGCGGGCTCGGCACGCCGATCGCGTCGAGCCGGGCGCGCATCACACCCTTGTCCTGGGCGTGCACCAGCGCGTCGGGCCCCGGCCGGACGGGGATGCCGTCCGCCTCCAGGGCCCGCAGGTGTTCGGTGGGGACGTGCTCGTGATCGAAGGTGATCACGTCGCATCCACGCGCGAAGTCACGCAGCGTGTCCAGGTCGCGATAATCGCCGACGACGACCTCGCTCACCACCTGGGCCGCCGAGTCCTGCGGGGTGTCACTGAGGAGCTTGAACCTGATGCCGAGGGGGATGCCCGCCTCGTGGGTCATACGGGCGAGCTGACCGCCACCGACCATGCCGACTACCGGAAACGTCACCCTCTTAGGGTATCCGCACCACCGCGGAGCACGCGTCCGGCTGTGGTTTGGCACAAGGAGGCCCCTGCGGAACCGTGCGGGAGCCCGTACGGAGCGGCCGGAGGGGGCCCGAGGGCGGGGGGCCCGGCCGGGTCCGGGTCGGGCCGGGGTTCCCGAGGCGCACCGGCACGTGCCGGGGGCCCTGGTTAGCATGGACTGGTTGACGTCACCCGGACGTCATCCGGACGGACGGGACAGAGCCATCACCATGAGTGAACCCGGCGCGCTGCGCACGCGACTCGACCGGCTCTTCCGCGAGGTCGCCAAGTTCGGGGCCGTGGGGGCGATCGGGGTCCTGGTCGACCTCGGGGTGTTCAACCTCGTGCGCCACTTCTCGGACCTGCAGGTCGTGCGGGCGAGCGTCGTCGCCACCGTCGTCGCGATCGCGTTCAACTACGTCGGCTTCCGGTACTTCACCTACAAGGACCGGGACAAGAGCCGCCGCACCAAGGAGATGACGCTCTTCCTCGTCTTCAGCCTGGTCGGCCTGGTGATCCAGAACGGCCTGCTGTACACGGCGACGTACGGCTTCGGCTGGGACTCGCCCCTGCAGAGCAACTTCTTCAAGTTCTTCGGGATCGCGGTCGCGACCCTGTTCCGCTTCTGGTCGTACCGCACGTGGGTCTTCCGCGCCCTGCCCGCGAAGGAGGCGGTCCAGACCGCCGAATCGTTCCTGGAGCAGACTCCGCGCCAGGCGACCCGCCGCCAGCCCGACCGCGTCTGAGCGGCCGGGCCGCCCGGCGACCGCGTGGGGCGCTCCCCGGCCGCCCGGCCCTTCACCGTACGGGGCGCTCCGGCGGCTCCTGCGCCTCCGAGACGCCCCTGACCTCCCGGCCCAGGAAGAGCGCGAAGACCGGCGGCTGCTGCTGGAGGAGCTCCAGGCGCCCGCCGTCCGCCTCCGCGAGGTCGCGGGCGACCGCCAGGCCGATGCCGGTGGAGCTGCGGCCGCTGACCGCCCGCTCGAAGATCCGCGCGCCGAGGTCGGCCGGGACGCCCGGTCCCTCGTCGGTGACCTCGATCACCGACTGGTTGCCCGTGACCCGGGTCCGCAGGGCGACCGTGCCGCCGCCGTGCATGAGCGAGTTCTCGATCAGGGCCGCGAGGACCTGGGCGACCGCGCCCGGGGTGCCCACGGCCCGCATCCCCTGCTTGCCGGAGCGCACGATGGCCCGTCCGGCGCTGCGGTAGGCCGGCCGCCACTCCTCGATCTGCTGCTTGACGACCTCGTCCAGGTCGAAGGCGACGGCGGAGCCGGTCCGGGGGTCGCGGGAGTTGGTGAGCAGCCGCTCCACGACGTCGGTGAGCCGCTCGACCTGGGTGAGCGCGATCGTCGCCTCCTCCTTGACCGTGTCGAGGTCGTCGGCGAGGGCGACCTCCTCCAGGCGCATGGAGAGCGCGGTGAGGGGCGTACGGAGCTGGTGGGAGGCGTCGGCGGCGAGCCGGCGTTCGGCGGTGAGCATCCGGGCGATCCGTTCGGCGGAGGCGTCGAGGACGTCCGCGACCCGGTCCAGTTCGGGCACCCCGTACCGCTTGTGCCGGGGGCGCTGGTCGCCGGAGCCCAGGCGTTCGGCGGTCTCCGCGAGGTCCGTGAGCGGCGAGGCCAGCCGGTTCGCCTGCCGCACGGCGAGGAGGACGGCGGCGACGACGGCGAGCAGGGCCACCGCGCCGATGATCAGGAGGGTGCGGCCGACCTCGGCGGTGACGGCCGAGCGGGACTCCTCGACGGTCACGGTCTCGCCGCGCTCGCCCTCGGCCGTGCCCCGGATGACCTCGCCCCCGGGCCGCTTCCCGATCTCGATCAGGGCACGGCCGGGGATGCCGATCCGGGCGTACCGCTTGGCGCCGCTCTGCTCGGCCAGGATGTCCGGGTTGACCGGCTCGCCCCCGATGAGGCGGCTGTCCACGATGGAGACGATCCGCAGCGCCTCCGAGTCCACGCTCTCCTGGGCGCTGCCGGCGATCGTGCGGGTCTCCACGATGACGAGGGAGACGCCGAAGACGGCGATGACGACGAGCACCACGGCGAGCGTGGAGTTGATCAGGCGGCGGCGCACGGCGGCTTCTCCGGTTCTCTCCCTCAGCTCTTCTCGAAGCGGAAGCCGACGCCGCGCACGGTGGCGATGTAGCGCGGGTTCGCCGCGTCGTCGCCGAGCTTCTTGCGCAGCCACGAGATGTGCATGTCGAGGGTCTTGGTGGAGGACCACCAGGTGGTGTCCCAGACCTCGCGCATGAGCTGGTCGCGGGTGACGACCCGGCCGGCGTCCCGGACCAGGACCCGGAGCAGGTCGAACTCCTTGGCGGTGAGCTGGAGCTCCTCCTCGCCCATCCAGGCCCGGTGGGACTCGACGTCGATCCGCACGCCGTGGGTGGAGGGGACGGGGGCCGGCTCGGTGGCGCCGCGCCGCAGCAGGGCCCGGACCCGGGCCAGGAGCTCGGCGAGCCGGAAGGGCTTGGTGACGTAGTCGTCGGCGCCCGCGTCGAGCCCGACGACGGTGTCCACCTCGTCGGCGCGCGCGGTGAGGACCAGGATGGGGACCGTGTGCCCCTCGGCGCGCAGCCTCCGGGCGACCTCCAGGCCGTCCATGCCCGGCAGCCCGAGGTCGAGCACGACCAGGTCCACACCGCCCTGGAGTCCGGCCCCGAGGGCGGCCGGGCCGTCCTCGCGGACCTCGACCTCGTACCCCTCTCTCCGCAGGGCGCGGGCCAGCGGCTCCGAGATGGATGCGTCGTCCTCGGCGAGCAGTACACGGGTCATGGGGTGATGGTAGTCCGCGCCGGGGCCGGGCCGGGGGGCGATCCGTACGGCCCGGAGGGGCCCTGGGGATCTTGTGGGCATCTCGCGCGAGACCTTCGAAAGACCACGTACGGTTGCACTTCTGCCTGTGATCCATCTCTCAAGTCCTTCCATATCCGGCACTGTCGTGTCGTATGGTGGCGAGACGTCTGTAGCGGTATACGGGGACCTTTGGCCGGGTTGGCGGGCCGGGTCCTCTTTCTGCGTGAGGCCGGCCCGCCGGTCTCGACGACGGCGAACGACCTGTGGGCCGGGTCCCGGGGCGCGACGACGCGCCCCCCGGGGCGTGGATCCCGGCGGGGTCCCACGACTCCGCCGGTGCCGGCCTCCCCCACCGGGCGCACCCCGCTCACAAGGCGAGCGTCCCGACAGAGCAAGGATCGACATGGCGTCCAGCCTGACGACGTCTTCCACCGGTGCTCCCGGCTACGAGAAGACGTTCCTCGGCCACCCCCGGGGCCTGGCCACCCTCTTCATGACCGAGATGTGGGAGCGCTTCTCCTACTACGGCATGAGGGCCCTCCTGGTCCTGTACCTGGTCTCCGGCGGCGTGGACGCCGCCACGGGCAGCCAGGGCGGCGGCCTCGCGATGACCGCGGCGACGGCGACGGCCATCTACTCCGTCTACGTCTCGATGGTCTACCTCATGGCCATGCCCGGCGGCTGGTTCGGCGACCGCGTCTGGGGTGCCCGGAAGACGGTCACGATCGCGGCCTCCGTGATCATGCTCGGCCACCTCTCGCTGGCCCTGCCCGGCCAGGCGATGTTCTTCGTCGGCCTCGCGCTCGTCGCGGTCGGCTCCGGCCTGCTGAAGGCCAACATCTCGACGATGGTCGGCCACCTCTACAAGGGCGCGGACGACCCGCGCCGCGACGGCGGCTTCACGCTCTTCTACGTCGGCATCAACCTGGGCGCGTTCTTCGCCCCGCTGGTCATCGGCACCGTCGGCGAGAAGGTCAACTGGCACCTGGGCTTCGCCCTCGCCGCCGTCGGCATGGGTCTCGGCCTGGCCGTCTTCCTCTGCTTCGGCAAGACGCTGAACCCGAAGAGCAGCGAGGTCCCGAACCCGCTGTCCGCCGAGGAGCGCAAGGCCGTCCTCACCAAGGCCGCCGTCGTCGTCGCCGTGGCCGCCGTGTTCTACGGCGCCGTGGTCGCCCTCGGCATGTACACCCTGAACTGGGCGATGGTCCCGATCACCCTCGCGGGCCTGATCATCCCGGTCGCCGTCCTGGCGCGCATCAAGCGCGACAAGGACCTGAGCGCCGGCGAGCAGTCCCGGGTGACCGGCTACATCTGGTTCTTCGTCGCCGCGGCCATCTTCTGGATGATCTACGACCAGGGCGGCTCGACGCTGTCCCTGTTCGCCGACGACAAGACCGCCGACACCATCTTCGGCCTCGGTTTCCCCGCCACCTGGTACCAGTCGCTGAACCCGCTGTTCGTCATGGCGCTGGCCCCGGTCTTCGCCTGGCTGTGGCTGTGGCTGGCCCGCAAGAACCAGGAGCCGAACACCATCGTGAAGTTCGCGATGGGCCTCGTCCTGGTCGGCGCGTCCTTCTTCGTCTTCATCGTCCCGATGAACATGGCGGGCGACGGCACCAAGGTCTCCCCGATGTGGCTCGTCTCGATCTACATGATCCAGACCATCGGTGAGCTGTGCCTCTCCCCGGTCGGCCTCTCCGTCACCACGAAGATGGCGCCGCAGAAGTACGCCTCCCAGATGATGGGCGTGTGGTTCCTCGCCGTCACCGCCGGCGACTGCACCACCGGACTGCTGTCGATCGCGGGCGCCGACCTCAACGGCACCGGGATCATCGCGATGGAGGCGGCGATGGCCGTCGTCGCCGGATTCGCGATCTGGATGTACCGCAGGAAGGTCCAGACCCTCATGGGCGACGTCCACTGACGTCACCCGCCGCACACGACGGAGGCCGCCGCACCGATCAGGTGCGGCGGCCTCCGTCGTGTGGTCGTGTCCGGCCGACCGGCCGGGGACCCGGGGGGTTCCTCAGGCGTCCTGGGCCGGGGCCGTCAGTTCGGCCCAGACCGTCTTGCCGGGGGTGCCCGGCGTGCGGTCGATGCCCCAGTCCCGGCAGAGCCGCTGCACGATGAACATGCCGTGTCCGCCCGGCCGGCCGGCCCGGTGCGGGGTGCGCGGGGCGGGCTGTCCGGCGCCCAGGTCGGTGACTTCGAGGCGCAGCACCTCGGGCAGGCGCAGGACGCGCAGCTGCTCGGGCCCCTCGGCGTGCAGGCAGGCGTTGGTGACGAGCTCCGAGACGACCAGGAGGACGTCCTCGGCGGCGGCCCTCCGGTCCGCGGTGGCGGCGGGCAGCCAGCCCCACTCCTGGAGCGCCGTGCGCGTGAAGTCACGGGCGAGCGGCACCGTTCCGCTGGTCCCGCCGAGGGCGAGCGTACGGACGTCGGAAGCTGGGTCCATCAGCGCTTCACCTCACCGATCGACGGGGCAGGGGCAGGAAGTACGGGGGCGCGGGCGGAGCCGGGGGTGGAGGGGTGCGCCGGACCGGGCTCCGCGGGGCGGTACGGCGCACGGCCGGACCTCATTCCGGGAGCGCCGTCTCCAGGGTGTCGTGCACCGTGAAGACGGTGTCCGCGCCCGTGATGTGGAACACCCGGGCCACCGCGGGCCGCATCCCCACCAGGTGGACCTCGCCGCCGACGGCGTCCGCCCGCAGCCGGGCGCCGAGCAGCACGTTGAGTCCGGTGGAGTCGCAGAACTCCAGGCCCGAGCAGTCGACGACGAGCCGTGAGCGGCCCTCGTCCAGCGCCCCGTCCAGGGGGGCGCGCAGGAGTTCGGCGGTGTGGTGGTCGAGTTCGCCCACCGGGGTGAGGAGTTCACTCTCTCCCACGGCCCGCACTTCGACCCGCAACCGCGCGGGCAGTGCGCCGCCGATGTTTTCGCGGTCCATGGCCGTGCCTCTTCTCGCTCTCGCGGATGCCGACTGACGTCCGTCGAACACTACAAGCGGGGTGGCCTCCGATGCACATGCGGCCCATCTCATAGGGGGACAAACGGGATTATTGACACTTGCAACCTCCCCCGTCGAGCAGGTAGGTGTGGAGAAGACACCCGACACGGCCGGCTTGGAGGCGCCGCAAACCGCTGCGAGAAGTACCCGAAGGAGACCCATGTCACCCCGCCTCGGCGCACCGCGCACCCCCGGCGCGCCGTCGACCGCACTGCCCCCCGACCACACCGCCCTTCTTCCCGACGGCCTCGCCGAGCACCTGCTCGACCGGCCCCTCGACCGCATCGGGGCGGTCGACGCGCGCGCCCTGTCGAAGGAGCTCTTCGCCCGGCTCGCGGAGCTCGAGGAGGGCACCCACGCCCACGCGTACGTCCGCAACACCCTCGTCGAGCTGAACCTCGCCCTGGTCCGCTTCGCCGCCGCCCGGTTCGGCACCCGCAGCGAGCCGATGGAGGACATCGTCCAGGTCGGCACCATCGGGCTCATCAAGGCGATCGACCGCTTCGAGCTCTCCCGGGGCGTCGAGTTCCCCACCTTCGCGATGCCGACGATCATCGGCGAGATCAAGCGCTTCTTCCGGGACACCTCCTGGTCCGTGCACGTCCCGCGCAGGCTCCAGGAGCTCCGCCTCGACCTGGCGCGGGCCACGGACGCGCTGTCCCAGCGCCTCGACCGCTCCCCCACGGTCGCCGAGCTCGCCGAGGAGCTGGGCATCCCGCCGGAGGAGGTCGTCGAGGGCATGACCGCGAGCAACGCGTACACCGCCAGCTCGCTCGACGCCCAGCCGTCCGAGGAGGACGGCGGCGGCGGCGAGGCCGCGCTCGCGGACCGGCTCGGCTACGAGGACAACGGCCTGGCCGGCATCGAGTACATCGCCTCCCTCAAGCCGATGATCGCCTCGCTGCCCGCCCGCGAGCGGCGCATCCTCTCCCTCCGCTTCGTCTCGGGCATGACCCAGTCGGAGATCGGCGAGGAGCTGGGCATCTCGCAGATGCACGTCTCCCGGCTGCTCACCCGCACCCTCGCCCGGCTGCGCCAGGGCCTCACTCTGGAGGAATGAGCCCCACTCCCCCGCCCGGGGCGCCAAGATGGCTTCCGGAAGGGCCCGTTCACGGTCTGACGACCCTGGGCGGGCCCTTCCGCGTGACCGGCGCGCGCGATCCGGCCCGTGACCGGGGCCTTGTTGACGCGCCGTCCGGGCTGGGCCACATTGAGCCGGGGTCTCAGGGGGGAATCACATGGTTTCTGCGTACGCGGACCTGGAAGAACGCATGCGCGGCAGACTCGGCGGCAGGGAGTGCCTCTACGTGCCGTCGTGCCGCTTCGGTCTCTACCTGGCGCTGCGCCACTGGTGCGAGCCCGGCGGACGGGTGCTGATGTCGCCGGTCAACGACGACGTGATCTTCTTCGTCGTCCTCGCCGCCGGCCTCCGCCCGGTCCAGGCCCCGCTCGACCCGGGGAACGGCTCCCTCGACGTCCCGGCCGTGCCCGAGTCCGTCTGGCGCGGCCTGTCCGCCGTCCTCACGACCAACCTGTACGGGAACCCCGACCCGGCGCCGGAGCTGCGCGAGCGGTGCGACCTGCTCGGCGTCCCGCTGATCGAGGACGCGGCCCACGCGATCGGCTCCACCGTCGGCGGGCGCCCGGTCGGCACGTACGGCGAGGCGTCCGTCTTCAGTCTCTCCAAGCACGCCCGCGCCGGGACGGGCGGCTTCCTGTCCCTCGCCGACCCGGACCTGCGCGACGAACTGGCCGCCGCCCGCGACGCGTTGCTGCACCCGACCCGTACCACCGCCGAACTCGCCCACCTGGTGCGGCCGTACGCGGAGGCCGCCGTGCGCGGACTGCGCCTGACCGGGGCCGCGCGCGCGGCGCTGCGGGCGTGCGGCCTGGAGGAGCGGGAGGAGATCCGGATGCCGCTCCGCGCCGACGCGCTCGCGCGGGCCCTTCCCGCCGCGCCCGCGCTCGACCCCTTCCACTCCTGGGTCCGCGTCGACCTGCACGACTACCGGCTCCGGCCGGGCTCCGGCAGGCTCCGCCGCACCGCCCGCAGGCTCGCCGGGCTCGACGCCGTCCTCGACGCCCACCGGGCGGGCACCGCCCGCCTCCTGGCCAGCGAGTACGGCTGCGCCGCCGACGCGGAGGCCCAGCCCCTCTTCCGGGTGCCCCTGCTCGTCGAGGACCGGGACGCGGCCGCCGCCGCCCTCGCCCGGCGCCGGATCACCACCGGCTACCTCTACGACCCGCCGCTCGACGCCTACGCGGGCGAACCGTTCACCGACCCCTCCCCCGCGCCCGAGCGGGCCGCGTGGTTCGCCCGGCACGCCCTGCCGGTGGACCCGCGCCGCGCCGACGACGTCCTCGCCGCCCTGCGGGCCGCCGGCCTGCGGCCCGTCCACCCGTCGGCCGCCCTCGGCGGCGCCCGGTGACCGGATCCGTACGGCTGCGCGGGGCGGAGCGGAAAGCGGACGGCGGGGCCCCGGCGGACGCCCGCGCGACGAAGGACGACGGGGACCCCGGCTCCGGCGAGAGCTCCCTGTTCCGCAACGCGTACGCCCTGATGCTCTCCACCGGCGTCTCCGCCGCCCTCGGCCTCGGCTTCTGGCTGGTCGCGGCCCGCCACTACTCCGAGGAGGCCGTCGGCCAGGGCTCAGCCGCCATCGCCGCGCAGCGGATGCTCGCCTCGATCGCGGCGACCACCCTGGCCGGCGCGGTCGTCCGGTACGTCCCCCGGGCCGGCCGGGCCACCGGGCCGCTGGTGCTGCGCCTCTACCTGACCAGCACCGTCGTCGTCGGCCTCGCCTGCGCGCTCTTCCTGCTCACCCTGGACTGGTGGGGCCCCTCGTACGCCCCGCTCGGCACCGTCTCCGCCGGGATCTTCTTCACCGCCTCCTCCATCGGCTGGGCGCTGCTCTCCCTCCAGGACGGCGTGCTCACCGGGCTCAGGCGCGCGATCTGGGTGCCCGTCGGCAACGCGGCCTTCTCGCTCGGCAAGCTGGTCCTGCTCGTCCTCCTGGCCTCCGCCGTGCCGGTGCTCGGCGTCTTCGTCTCCTGGGCGGCGGCGATCGCGCTCTCGGTGGTGCCGCTCGGCTGGCTCATCTTCCGCCGGCTCATCCCCCGGCAGGCCCGCGCCGACCGGGACCGCGAACCGCCGAGCCCGCGCGAGATCGGCCGCTTCGTGGCCGGGGACGCCGTGGGGGCGTTCTTCAGCCTCGTCATGATCAGCCTGCTGCCGATGATGGTCGCCGTCCGTTTCGACGCCGCCCACAACGCCTTCTTCTACACGGCCTACACGGTCGGCGGCACGATGGAGTTCATGGCCATCAACATGGCCTCCTCGCTCACCGCGCACGCCTCGCACAGCCCGGACTCCCTCGCCGAAGGGGTCGGGGGCGCCCTGCGCCGCATGACGCTGCTGCTCGTCCCGGTCGTCCTCGTCCTCGTCCTCCTCGCCCCCCTGATCCTCACCCCCTTCGGCCGGGGCTACGCCGACAACGGCTCCACGGTGCTGCGGCTGCTCGCCGCGGGGGCGCTGCCCCGGGTCGCCGTCGAGCTGTACATCGGCGTGCTGCGCGTCCAGGGACGCACGGGCATGCTCGCCGTGATCCAGGGCTCGATGTGCGTCCTGGTCCTCGGCAGCGCGACCCTCCTCCTCGGCCCGTACGGCATCGACGGCGCCGGATACGCCGTGCTCGGCTCGATGACGGTGATGGCGGCGGTGTGCGTGCCGGGGCTGCGGGCCGTCCTGAAGGACCGCGCGCCGGCCCCGCGGCCCCGGACGGCGGCCCGGACGAAGGCCGGGGACGGGTACGGGGGCGGGCACGGAGACGGGTACGGAGACGGGTACGGCACGCGCTGGGCGCGCGAGAGCGCCTATCTGCGCGGGGCGCACGACGCGGTGACGCCCGCGTTCGGCATTCCCGTCCCCGTTCCCGGGCCCCCGGGCCGTGCGGCGGAGACACGGACGCCACGGTCGGCCCCGGCCGCGGGAACGGGGGCGGGGGCGAGGGCGAGGGCGAGGGCGGAGGGCCCGGAGTGGTGGACGGCCTGGCCGTGGCCGCTGCTCGGCCTGGCGGCCGGGCTCTTCTGGTACCCGCTCGCCCGCTCCCGCGAGCTGGAGGTCGAGGAACTCTCTGGCACCGGGCTGCTCGCCGCGCTGCCGCCCGTCACGCTCGCCGCCGGGCTGCTGTTCGTCGTCCTCCAGGGCGTCGCCGTGGGCCTGCGCGCCTTCCGGCCGGCCTTCGCCTCGGCGGTCCTGCTCGCCACCTTCCTCGCCCTGCACACCGCCCCGCCCCTGCTCGGCCTGCGTCCGGCCGACGCGCGGGGTCCCGGCGCGGTGCTCCTGGGCGAGGGAACGGCGCGGGCCGTCGCCCCGGTCGCGCTCCAGGCGCTGTGCCTGCTGCTCGCGGCCGTGCTGCTGCGGGTCTCCGGGGCGGGCGCGCGGGTCACGGCCGGGGCGGTGTGGGTGCTGGTCTGGGCGGGCTGGGCGGGACAGCACGCCTTCGCCGCCGTCCCGCTCCCGCTCTTCCTCGGCCTGGCCGGGTGCACGATGGCGGCGTGCGCCTTCCGGGGGGCAGCCGGCCGACGGCACTGACGGCGCTGACGGCGGCGCGGGCCGCCCCGGAAAGACGCCCGTTCACCGTCCCCCGCCGGCCCTTCGCCGACGGGGCCGGGGAAACCCCCGCGCGCCGCCGGCCCCGGCCCCGTCCCGTTCGACGGCGCCGCGCGTGGCGGCCGGCAGCGGAACGCCGGGCAGAGCGGCGGTGACGCTCACGAAGAGGGCGAGGACGACGAGGAAGAGCGTCGGGGAGAAGGACTTCGTCAGGAACAGGGTGGTCGCGGTGAGGGTGGCCACGGAGAGGCTGACGGGCGCGGCGAGGGCCAGTGCCTCCAGACGGGCGCCGGGCCGCAGCCCGAGGGGTTGCGGGAGCATCAGCGCGAGGCCCGGCGCGAGGACGACGAAGGCGAGGACGGGTATCCAGCGCAGCGGGGAGCCGCCGGGGAACGCGGTCGCGGCGAGGGCGATCCAGCCGGAAGCCGCGAGGGCGGCTCTGCGCTGGACGCCCGGGGTCGGACGTGGGTGGCTCATGGCGTATCCGCTCCTCGTGCGTGTGGTCTGCGACGGGTCGTGTCCGGAGGGGTGTTCAGCCGCCGGTCGTGGGGCGGTAGCGGAGGACGAGCCCGTACCGGCTCTCCTCCACGACCCCGAACAGCGGGGAGCTCTTGAGCGCCTTCCGGAGGGTGTCGTAACCGCCCTCCGGGAGGTAGCCCTCGCCGAGGACGGCCCTCCCCTGGGTGGGGGTGAGGATCACGTAGGCCGGGCGGCCCCCGGGGATGCCGCCGGCGAGGTAACCGGCCGGGTCCTTCAGCATGCGGAGGTTCTCGTCGACCTCCTGCTCGGTGAAGAACCAGCGTTCGTAGCGGTCGTACCGGTAGTACGAGTCGGTGAAGGCGCCGGTCGCGGCGAGGATCAGCGCTCCCTCGGGCGCCCGGTCGAAGGCACGGCGGGTGAGCGCGACCTCGCCGGGCGGCGCGTAGTGCATGCCTTCCTTGCCGTAGTACGAGGGAAGGAAGCCGGCGAGCATGGCGACGAGGGTGACGGGCAGCGCGACGGCGGCCGTGCGGCGGGCGAGCACGGCGGCGCGGCTCGCGGCACCGGCGGCGGGGACGAGCGCGGCGGCGGCGAAGAAGGCCGCGCCGGGCAGGCCGAAGAGGTAGACGCGGAAGACCATCTCGCCGCCGTAGTCGTTGACGGCGAACATCGGGAGGGGCGCCGCGGTGACGAGCAGCAGCGGCAGGGCGCTGCGGACCAGTGCGCGGCGGAGCAGTACGGCCGTGCCGGCGAGCCCGGCGAGGACGAGGACCATCAGGACGTTGGCGCTGCCGACCAGCTCCGAGCCGGGGCCCGTGGGGTCGCCGGCGAATCCGGGGCGGGAGTTGCCGAGGAGGTCGCCGGCCTTCTCCCGCAGGGTGCCGAGGGTGTCGAGGAAGAGTTCCCGGCCCATGGTCAGGTCCCAGACCAGCATGATCAGGCCGGTGGTGGCGAGGAGCCCGAGGTTGCGGTAGCGGCGGGTGAGGCAGAGGGCGAAGAGGCTCGCGCACAGCATCACGGGGGTGAGCTGATGCGAGACGTTGATGGCGGCGACGATCGGGACGAGGAAGAGGACGGCGACCGCCCGCTGCCGGGTGGTCGTGGGCGGCGGCACGGACCCGGCGGCCGGGTCCAGGGCGGAGCGGTCGCGGAGCACGCCGGCGGAACCGGGCAGGACGAAGTGCCGGACGACGACGGCGAGGACGGCGAGGTACAGCAGGTAGGAGAAGCCCTGCGGTGAGAGGTAGTCCTGGCCGACCCAGTTCGCCAACTGGAAGATCCACACGCCGGTCCACACGAGCCGCCAGTCGTCGCTGAACGTGCGGTAGACAAGGATGAGGACGGGCATGGTGAGCAGACCGAGCACGACCGGGGCCCAGTTGATGAACGAGGCGGCGGCATCGACGCCGAAGGCACGGACGAGGGCCGCGTCGAGGGAGAAGAAGCCGGGCCACTGGTCGTAGGCCGCCATGCCGCCGGAGGGCTCACGCCCGGAAGGGACGGTGCCCTCGGCGAGGAGCCTGCTGATGATCGCGTCGTGCTTGGACGCCCAGGCGTAGCGGACGGTGTCGTAGAGGATCGCGGGCGGCGCCTTGAGGGCGACGAGCATCGCCGCGCCGTAGGTGGCGGGCCACAGGGGCGCGGTGCCGGCACGCCGCAGAGTGATGACGAATCCGCAGGTCAGGACGGCGAGGGCGGCGTAGAAGGCGAGAGGGAAGCGGTCGAGGAGGCCGAACTCCTCGATGTTCCGGAAGTCGATGCGGGGCAGCGCCCACCACCAGAGCGCGGCGGCGAGGACGAGGAGCGCCGGGTTGAGGGCGGCGGGGGAACGGAGCGCGGTGAGGGCGCCGGTCCGGCGGCGGTGGTCCGGGGGGGCTCCGCCGCCCTGTTCCCCGGTTCCGCGCTCCATGGCCTCCCGGCCCCGCGCGGAAGGCCGCGACGGCATACCGTCGCTCCCGGTCACCGGTGTTGATGGCACGTGGTGCTGCACGGCGGCTCTCTCCTCACGGTCCCCTCGGTGAAGCAGAGGAACCCACTTCGGTTACGTACACGCATGCGACACCCTTGATCGGCAAGGGAATCGCTGGTCCCCGCCGGCTCCGTGGCTCAGCCGGCGAACTCGGGTCCCTTCACCAGGGCCCGGCCCCGGCGGTACACGCGCCAGCCGAACGTGGCCGGCGAGTCCGGGTACGGAGCGGTCCTCGCGCCCCGCCCCTCCATCCACCGCTCCACGTCGGCGGCGGTGTGGGTGCGGCGCACGATGAGCCGGGCGACGCGGTAGACCTCGTCGCTCCCGGAGCTCAGCGCGTGCCGCACGGCGACCGCCGAGGCGTACCCGGCCGCCGCGGCGGCCCGCCGGACGGCCGGGCTGTTGTAGCCGTGCGGATAGGCGAGGTGCGCCACCTCGTGCCCGAGGACGTCCTCCAGCTCCGCCTTCGAGTCGCGCAGTTCGCGCCGCAGGGCGCCCGGCGCGAGGGTGTCGAGCTGCGGGTGGGTGACGGTGTGGCCGCCGACCTCCATCCCGTACTCCTCCAGGCGCGGCGCCCGGTCGAGGGTCATCATCGGCGCGGGCGGCAGCAGGCAGGGGCGGCCCGGGACGAGGGCGCCCGTGGTCAGGTAGGCGGTGGCGGGCAGGCCCCGCGCGGCGAGCGCCTCGGCCGTGGGCCCGGCGAGGTCGGCGAAGCCGTCGTCGAAGGTGAGGACGACGGGCCGGGGCGGCAGCGGGGTGCCGTGGGCGAGGTGGCGGGCGAGGGCGCCGGCGGTGACGGCGGTACGGCCGCAGGCGACGACCGCGTCGAGCTGGGAGGCGAACTCCGCCGGGGAGACGGTGAATTCGGCGATCCAGTCCGGCGGGTCCTCCATGACGGCGTGGTACAGGAGGACGGGTATCCGGGCGTGGACGGGGACGGGGGGACCGCCGGGCAGGAGGGCACGGAGGCCGCCGGTGGCGCGCGTCATCGCGGACCCGCCTTCCGCAGCCGGGCCGTGGCGTATCCGATCGGGCCGTAGAGCATGCCGCGTCGCTCCAGTCGGGAGAGGCTTCGGGGCCAGGGGTGGTGGGTGCCGTGCTCGCCGGGGACGCCGCCCCCGGCCCCTCCCCGCCGGGCGGTCACGGCGCGGGCGTGCGCGAGGCCGCGCGGGAGGCGGGCGAGGAGCGCGGGCAGCAGGCGGGGCCGGTGGACCAGGGTCGCGGTGAGGTACGCGGTGAGGCCCGCGCCGTAGCCGTACGCCTGGTTCCGCAGGTCCTGCCAGGTGTCGCGGTGGTGGTGCCAGACGAGGGCCTCGGCGGTGTAGCGGAGGCGGAAGCCGGCGGAGAGGACGGCGACGAAGGCGTACAGGTCGTCGCCGCCCCTCGCGGCGGTCCCGGTGCCGGTGGCGGGGTCGAAGCCCCCGGCGCGGCGCAGGGCCTCGGCGCGGAAGGCCATGTTGGCGCCGGATCCGAAGCCGCCGGCGGTGAACGGGAACAGCGGCTCGTCGGCGGGCGGCCGGGCCGGGTCGTACAGGCGCGGGGCGAAGCCCTTGGCGAACCCGCCGTGCGATTCGAGGAGGACCTGGGCGGGGGTGGCGAGCCGGGCGGGCAGGATCAGGCCGGTGACGCAGCCGAGGCCGGGGTCGGCGGCGAAGGGGCCGGTGAGCGCGGTCAGCCAGCGCGGGTCGGCGATCACGTCGTCGTCGGTGAAGGCGACGATCCCGCTCCGGGAGGCGGCGAGGCCGGTGTTGTGGGCGGCGGCGAGCCCGGGGGCGTCCTCGCGGACGTACCGGACGCGGCCGGCGTACTCCCGGGTCACGAGGTCGTACGTGGCCGTGGTCCGGGGCGCGTTGTCGACGACGACCAGTTCGAAGCCGGGGTGGTCCTGGGCGAGGAGCGAGTCGAGGGCGCGGGCGAGCCGCGCGGGGCGCTCGCGGGTGGCGACGACGACGGAGGCGCGGGGCGGGACGGGCCCTTCGCCCGTACCGGCCCCCGGCTCCGCTCCGGCCCCCGGCCCCGCTCCGGCCCCCGGCCCCGCTCCGGCCTCCGGCCCCCTCCCGGCCTCCGTCCCCGGCCCCGTCCCGGCGAGCCGTTCGGCGTCGGAGAGAGGGACCCGCCGGGCGAGCCGTTCGCGGGCGAGGGCGGCCAGCACGCCGGCGGGGTCCTCGCCGTCCGCGACGGTCCCGACGACGGTGGCGGCGGGCCGCCCCCGGAGCCGTACGAGCGCGTAGACGTTCCCGGGCACGACCGGCGGCCCGCCGGGCGCGGGCCGGAACGACAGGACGGGCCCTTCGGGTGCGGCGAGGTCGATCTCGGCGACGGAGAGGGGACGGGGGACGGAACGGTTCAACGGGGAGGCTCCCGGAGGACGCGCGGGCGAGGGCCGGACGGACGGGGGCGGGACGGGGCGGAAGCGTACGGGCGGGGGGGCGGTCCCCCGGGGACGCGGGGGCGGGAGCGCGCCGGACCGGGGGCGTGCGGAGCGGGGCCGTCCGGCTGCGGGGAGGCGGGTCCTCCGGGCGCGGTCACCGTCCGCCCCGCAGCCGGGCGGCCCCGTTGAGCGCGGCGCGTGCGCGGGCCGCGAGGGCGGGCCGGTCGCGGACGAAGCCGTGGACGCGCCGGGCGGGTTCGCGCCCCAGCCAGTGCAGGGCGGCCCGCGCGCCGGGGACGAGGACGGCCCCCTCGTACACCGTCAGCTCCCCCGTCTTCAGGGCGTCCTTGTACTCGGCGTCGCCGCGCCCCAGGTCGAGCGTCCCGATCCCGGCCTCCGCCGCCGCCTCGGCCATCCGCAGGTGCAGGACGAGGCCGGGCGAGTACTTCGCGAACTCGGGGTCGTACGACGGGAACCAGCAGGACAGCACGGTCGCGGACCGCAGCCCGAAGTGCGCGGCGACCGGCCGTTCCCCCGCGTACAGGACGGAGAGGACGCCGGAGCAGCCGGGCGTGCGCCGCTCGTGGAGGCGGCGGACGAGGGTGGTGATCCACTCCTGGGCGAAGCGGTCGCGGCGGCCGGTCCTGCGGTACTGGGCGGACTTCCACTCCATGAGGGTGCGCAGGGCCGCCGGGTCGCGTTCGTCGAACACGAACCGCGTCCCGCCGTCGGTCCGGCGGGCGAGCCGCCGCTCCTTGGCGAGGGTGGTCCGGAGGAACGTGGGCGACCGGACGCGCAACAGCGCCTCGTAGGCGGCGTACCCCTCGCGGACGTCGATCACGGGGGAGGCGAAGGACTCGGCGGCGGCGGGCCCGAAGACCGGCTGGCCGGCCTCCAGGTTGTCGAACTCCCAGGAGGCGAGGCCGCAGTGGCGCAGCAGGGCGCGGGCGTCGGGTCGCAGGCCGGGCCGGAGGACGGCCCCCTGGCTGTCGGAGACGCCGTACCCGAGGGCGCGCCCCCTCCCCAACGGGCCCTTCTCGTAGGGGAAGAAGCCGACCGGTTCGTCCCCCTCCCACCAGACGGCGACGCGGGAACGGGGCCGCACCCGGGCGACGGCGAGGGCGAACTCCGGTTCCATGAAGGGGTTCCCGGGCGCGCCGGACCCGGCCCGTAACGCCCGCCACGCCTCGATCTCGCGCGCGCCCAGCTCCCCCGGCCGCGCGATTCGCACACGAAAGGCACTCACCCTGCCGACCCCCCGGTCCAACCCCCTGAGTACTGCCAGGACAGGACGGTACCGGTCCGCAACGCCCGGAGACAGGGATACCCGGTCTTTCCGTGACCGGCCCCGGGAGGGACGGGCGGACGGTCCCCGAACCGTGGGGCCCGGCCGAGGAGCCGGAGGGGTTCCCCGCGCATATCGTGGGGGAGATCCAGGTGGTCCACGAGTTCCGCCGAACGTTCCCGTGCCGAGGAGCCCCCGATGAGCGTGCGTCGCGTCGTCCCCAACCTGCGGACCGGGTCCCCCGGCGAGAACCGGGAGTTCTACGGACTCCTCGGCTTCGAGCAGGTCATGGACCACGGCTGGATCGCGACCCTCGCCTCGCCGGCCGTCCCCGCCGCCCAGGTCGGCCTGATGGGCGAGGACCCGACCGCTCCCGTCTCCCCCGACCTGAGCGTGGAGGTGGAGGACGTGGACGCGGTGTACGCGGCGGTGCGGGCGGCGGGCGCGGAGGTCGTGCACCCGCTGACGGACGAGGAGTGGGGCGTCCGGCGCTTCTTCGTGCGGGACCCCGACGGCCGGGTCGTCAACGTGCTCGGCCACCGCGCCTGAGAGGAGCCGCCGCCGGCCGGCGGGACTCCTTCCCTCAGACCACCCGCTCGCCCCTCCGCCACACCCCCGCCACCAGCGGCACCCCCGGCCGGTAGGCCAGGTGGACGTGGGACGGGGCGTCCAGGAGCGTCAGGTCCGCGCGGGCGCCGGGGGCCAGGCGGCCGACGTCCGTGCGGCGGAGGGCCGCCGCGCCGCCCGCGGTGGCCGACCACACCGCCTCGTCGGGGGTCATGCCCATGTCCCGCACCGCCAGGGCGACGCAGAAGGGGACGGAGGAGGTGTAGGAGGAGCCCGGGTTGCAGTCCGTGGAGAGGGCCACCGTGACGCCCGCGTCCAGGAGGCGGCGGGCGTCCGGCCACGCGGCGCGGGTGGAGAATTCCGCCCCCGGGAGGAGGGTGGCGACCGTGTTGCCCGACGCCAGGGCGTCCACGTCCGCGTCCGTCAGGTGGGTGCAGTGGTCCGCGCTCGCCGCGTCCAGCTCCACCGCAAGCCGGACCCCGGGGCCGTACGTGAGCTGGTTGGCGTGGACGCGGGGGTGGAGGCCCTTCGCCCTCCCGGCGGTGAGGATCGCGCGGGCCTGGTCGCCGTCGAAGGCGCCCTCCTCGCAGAAGACGTCGATCCAGCGGGCGTACGGGGCGCAGGCGTCCAGCATCTCGCCCGTCACGAGGTCCACGTACGCCGCCGGGTCGTCGGCGTGTTCCGGGGGGACGACGTGCGCGCCGAGGTAGGTGACCTCGTCGGTGTGCGCGGCGGCGATGCGCAGCGCCCGGGCCTCGTCCCCGACCGTCAGGCCGTAGCCGGACTTGGTCTCGAAGGTGGTCGTGCCCTGGCGCAGGGCCTCGTGGAGGTGGCGCGTCAGGTTGCGCTCCAGGTCGGCGTCGGACGCCGCGCGCGTCGCCGCGACCGTCGTGCGGATGCCGCCCGCCCCGTACGGCTGCCCCGACATGCGGGCGTTGAACTCGGCCGTGCGGTCGCCCGCGAAGACGAGGTGTGAGTGGGAGTCGACGAAGCCGGGGATCACGGCCCGGCCGCCGGCGTCGACCCGGTTGTCAGTGGCGGGTGCTTTGCTGGTCTCACCGGTCCAGACGACGCGGTCGCCCTCGATGACGACGGCCGCGTCCCGGATCAGGCCCAGAGGACTTCCTCCCCCGCTCTCGAACTTGCTCGAGCGGGGGGACCCCCACCCGAGGGAGGGATCGTTCGTGACCAGGCTGGCGATGTTGACGATGGCGGTGGCGGGCGTCGCCACCGCGCTGTTCGCGCTCGTGGGGGCGGAGGTCGCCGCCGCACTGTTCCTCGTCTCGGGGCCGGTGTTCATGGTGGGGGGTGTCTCCTTCAGCCGCGCAGGACGGCGATCGAGTCGGCGAGGGCCCGCGGCACGTCCGGCACGGACCGGTGGGCCCCGTCCCGTACGACGTGGCGGCCGCCCACGACCGTGTGGCGCACGTCCGCTGCCGACGCTGCGAATACCGCCGTCTCGGCTGCCAGACGCGGCACCGGTCCCGCTGTCCTGACGGAGTCCAGGGCGATCGTCGTGAAGTCGGCGAGGGCGCCCGTCTCCAGAGCGCCCGCCTCGTCCCAGCCCAGGGCCGCGTGACCGCCGGCGGTGGCGGCGCGCAGGAGCGCGGCGGCGGTCCAGTGGCCCCGGACGTGGGTGCGCAGGCGCTCGTTCAGCTCCATGGCCCGTGCCTCTTCGAGGAGGTCGACGACCGCGTGGCTGTCGCTGCCCAGGGAGAGGGGGGAGCCGGCCTTCTGGAGGGCGGTGGCCGGGCCGATGCCGTCCGCGAGGTCGCGTTCGGTCGTCGGGCACATGCAGGTGCCGGTGGACGAGGAGCCGATGAGGCCGATGTCCCCGTCCGTGAGGTGGGTGTTGTGGACGCCGGTGGTCCGGGGGCCCAGCACGCCGTGTTCGGCCAGGAGTCCGGTGGGGGTGAGGCCGTGGGCCGCGAGGCAGGCGTCGTTCTCGGCGGTCTGCTCCGAGAGGTGGACGTGGAGGGGGGCCTCCCGCCGCCGGGCCCAGTCGGCCACGGTGGCGAGCTGGTCCGCCGGGACGGCCCGGACGGAGTGGATCGCCGCCCCGATCCGGACGCCGTCCCGTTCCCTGAGCGCCGACGCCCGCTCGGCCCAGGCGTCGGCGGTGCCGTCGGTGAAGCGGAGCTGGTGGTGCTCGGGGGCGGCGCCGAAGCCGGAGGAGAGGTACGCGGTGTCGAGGAGGGTGATGCGGACGCCCGCCTCCGCGGCGGCGGCGATCAGGGCCTCGCCCATGGCGTTGGGGTCGGCGTACGGGGTGCCGCCGGGGGCGTGGTGGAGGTAGTGGAACTCGCCGACGGAGGTGATGCCGGCGAGCGCCATCTCCGCGTACACCGCGCGGGCGAGCGCGAAGTAGCTGTCGGGGGTGAGGCGCTGGGCGATCTTGTACATGGTCTCGCGCCAGGTCCAGAAGGTCCCGGAGCCGACCTGGACGGTGCCGCGCAGGGCGCGGTGGAAGGCGTGCGAGTGGGCGTTGGCCAGGCCCGGGACCGTCAGGCCGCGCAGGACCTCGGCGCCCGGCGGGGGCGTCGCCGCGTCCGTCCGGACCGCCGTGATCCGGCCGTCCGCCACGTCCAGGGCCACGCCCGGCTCGACGTACGGGTCGAGCCAGGCGTGTTCCAGCCAGTACGTCGTCGTCAGCGGCACGCCAGCTCCTCCAGTACGTCGGCGAGTGCGCGGACCCCGGCCAGGCAGTCGTCCTCGGCCGCGAACTCGGCCGGGGAGTGGGAGACGCCGGTGGGATTCCGTACGAACAGCATGGCGGTCGGGATCGATTCGGACAAAATACCCGCGTCGTGGCCCGCTCCGGTGCCGAGGACCGGCACCTTGCCCGAGGTGCCCGTGGTGCCGGAGGCCGGGTCGCCCAGGATGCGGGACAGTTCGTCGCGCAGGGCGTGCGAGAAGTCCACGACGGGGGTGAAGGACTCGCGGACGACCGTGAGGTCGATGCCGTGCCGGTCGGCGTGGTCGCGGGCCGCCGTCTCGACGCCCCTGACCACCGCGTCCAGGGAGTCCTGGTCGGCGGCGCGCGCGTCGAGCCAGCCCCGGACCAGGGAGGGGATGGCGTTGACGCCGTTCGGCTCGACCGCGACCTTGCCGAAGGTGGCGACGGCGCCCGCGAGTTCGGCCTCGCGGCGGGCGGCGAGGACGGTCTCGGCGTAGGTGAGCATCGGGTCGCGGCGGTCCACGAGCCGGGTGGTGCCGGCGTGGTTGGCCTCGCCGGCGAAGTCGTACCGCCAGCGGCCGTGCGGCCAGATGGCGGAGGCGATGCCGACGGCGTCGCCGGACAGGTCCAGGGCCCGGCCCTGCTCGACGTGCAGTTCCACGAAGGCGCCCACGCGGGCGAGCCGCTCCGGGTCGGGGCCGATGGCGTCGGGGTCGTACCCGGCGGCCTCCATGGCCCGCGGGAGGCTGATCCCGTCGGCGTCGCGCAGTGCGTGCGCCTGCTCCTTCGTCAGCCGTCCTGCGGTGAGGCGGGAGCCGACGCAGGCGAGGCCGAAGCGGGCGCCCTCCTCGTCGCCGAAGTTGACGATGGCGAGGGGGCGCTTGAACGAGACGCCGCGGGAGCGCAGTTCGTCGAGGGCGGCGAAGGAGGAGACGACGCCGAGGGGGCCGTCGAAGGCGCCGCCGTCGGGGACGGAGTCCAGGTGGGAGCCGGTGACGACGGCGTCGCCTGCCGTCGGGTCGCCGAGCCAGGCCCACTGGTTGCCGTTGCGGTCGGTCTCGACGTCCAGGCGGCGGGCCTCGGCCTGCATCCGGAACCAGAGGCGGCAGTCGGCGTCGGCGTCCGTCCAGGCGTAGCGGCGGTAGCCGCCGGAGGCGGCGCTGCGGCCGAGGGGCCGCAGCGACCGCCACATGGCGTGGAAGCTGTCGCTCACGCGGAGCCTTCCCCGGAGCCGGACGCGTCGGAACCCTCGCGCATGGGGACGCGGACGCCCTTCTCGTCCGCGACCCGCTCCGCGACGTCGTAGCCCGCGTCGACGTGGCGGATGACGCCCATGCCCGGGTCGTTGGTGAGCACGCGGCGGATCTTCTCGCCCGCCAGCGGGGTGCCGTCGGCGACCGTGACCTGGCCCGCGTGGATCGAACGGCCCATGCCGACGCCGCCGCCGTGGTGGAGGGAGACCCAGGAGGCGCCGGAGGCGACGTTGACCATGGCGTTGAGCAGCGGCCAGTCCGCGATGGCGTCGGAGCCGTCGAGCATGGCCTCGGTCTCGCGGTACGGGGAGGCCACCGAGCCGCAGTCCAGGTGGTCGCGGCCGATCGCGAGGGGCGCGGCGAGGGTGCCGTCGGCGACCATGTCGTTGAACATGTCGCCCGCCTTGTCGCGCTCGCCCTGGCCGAGCCAGCAGATGCGGGCGGGCAGGCCCTGGAAGTGGACCCGCTCGCCGGCCATCCTGATCCAGCGGTGCAGGGACTCGTTCTCGGGGAAGAGGTCGAGGATCGCCTTGTCCGTCTTGTGGATGTCCGACGCCTCGCCGGACAGCGCGGCCCAGCGGAACGGGCCCTTGCCCTCGCAGAACAGCGGGCGGATGTACGCCGGGACGAAGCCCGGGAAGGCGAAGGCGCGGTCGTAGCCGGCCAGCCGGGCCTCGCCCCGGATCGAGTTGCCGTAGTCGAAGACCTCGGCGCCCGCGTCCATGAAGCCGACCATGGCCTCGACGTGCCGGGCCATCGACTCGCGGGCGCGGGTGGTGAACCCGGCCGGGTCCTTCGCCGCCGCGTCGGCCATGTCCTCGAAGGCGATGCCCACGGGCAGGTAGGAGAGCGGGTCGTGGGCGGAGGTCTGGTCCGTCACGATGTCGATGGGCGCGCCCTCGGCGAGCAGCTGCGGGAGCAGCTCGGCGGCGTTGCCGAGGAGGCCGATGGACAGCGGGCGGCGGGCGTCGCGGGCCTCGGTGGCGAGCCGGAGGGCGTGGGCCGGGTCGTCGGCCCTGACGTCCAGGTAGCGGTGCTCGATGCGGCGCTCGATGGCGCGCGGGTCGACGTCGACGCAGATCGCGACGCCGTCGTTCATCGTCACGGCGAGCGGCTGGGCGCCGCCCATGCCGCCGAGCCCGGCGGTCAGGGTGATGGTCCCGGCGAGGGTGCCGCCGAACTTCTTGGCGGCGACGGCGGCGAAGGTCTCGTACGTGCCCTGGAGGATGCCCTGGGTGCCGATGTAGATCCAGGAACCGGCGGTCATCTGGCCGTACATGGTGAGGCCGAGCTGCTCCAGGCGCCGGAACTCCTCCCAGTTCGCCCAGTCGCCGACCAGGTTGGAGTTGGCGATGAGGACGCGCGGGGCCCACTCGTGGGTCTGCATGACGCCGACCGGGCGGCCGGACTGGACGAGCATCGTCTCGTCCTGCTTGAGGGTGCGCAGGGTGCGGACCATGGCGTCGAAGGAGCGCCAGTCGCGGGCGGCCTTGCCGGTGCCGCCGTAGACGACGAGCTTGTCGGGGTGCTCGGCGACCTCGGGGTCGAGGTTGTTCTGGAGCATCCGGAGGGCGGCCTCCTGCTGCCATCCCAGGGCGCTCAGTTCCGTACCGCGCGGGGCCCGTACGGGGCGGGGTCCTGACATGGCGGTGCCTCCTCGAATGTCGTTCAGATATTCACATCCTGGCGTCATGAATAGTTGTAGTCAACAGGGTGGGGCGGCGGACGGGGGCACGCCGCCCCTTCCGCTCCTGCCCCCTCCCGCTCCCGCACCGGAGGGGCGACGATGGAACGCATGGCCTCCTCCCGTCGCGATCCCGCCGTCCGCGCCGCCGTCGAACAGGGTCTCCTCTCCCCCGCCGAACCGGTCGTCGCCCTCCTCGACACGGCCGGCATCCGCGCCTCCGCCGCCGCCCTGACCAGCGCTTTCGCCGCCGTCACCGACGCCCCCGTGCTGCACGCCTTCGCCGTGAAGGCCGCCCCGCTCGTCCCCGTCCTGCGCCTGCTGCACGAGGCCGGGATCGGCGCCGAGGCGGCGAGCCCCGGCGAGCTGGCCCTCGCCCGCGCCGCCGGGGTCCCGCCCGGCAGGACCGTGCTCGACTCCCCCGCCAAGACGCCGGAGGAGCTGCGCGGGGCCCTCGCGCTCGGGATCGCGGTCAACGCCGACAACTTCCAGGAGCTGGCCCGGCTCGACGCGCTCGCCGCCGCCGCCACCGCGCCGCTCCCGCCCCTCGGACTCCGGGTGAACCCGCAGGTCGGCGCCGGTTCCATCGACGCGCTCTCCACCGCGACCGCCACCTCCAAGTTCGGCGTGGCGCTCCGCGACGAGGGCGCCCGCGAGGCCGTCGTGCGGGCCTTCCTCGACCGCCCCTGGCTGACCCGCCTGCACGTCCACACCGGCTCCCAGGGCGTCCCGCTCGCCCTGATGGCACGGGGCGTCGGGGAGGCGTACGCGCTCGCCGAGGAGATCAACCGGGCGGCGGGCGGGCGGCGGATCGACACCCTCGACATCGGCGGCGGCCTGCCGGTGAACTTCGCCTCCGACGAGGAGACGCCGACGTACGCGGAGTACGCCCGGCTGCTCGCCGCCACCGTCCCCGGCCTCTTCGACGGCCGCTACCGCCTGGTCACCGAGTTCGGCCGTTCGCTGCTCGCCAAGCACGGCACGGTCCTGACCCAGGTGGAGTACACCAAGACCTCCGGGGGCCGCCCGATCGCCGTCACCCACGCGGGCGTACAGCTCGTCACCCGGACGGTCTACGCCCCCGCCTCCTGGCCGCTGCGCGTCCTCGCGTACGACTCCGGGGGCCGGCCGCGCACCGGGGAGACCACCGTCCAGGACGTGGCGGGCCCCGCCTGCTTCGCCGGGGACCTGATCGCCACCGGCCGCGCGCTGCCGCCGCTCCGTCCCGGGGACGTGGTGGCGGTTCCGGACACCGGCGCGTACTGCTTCGCCCACCACTACGCGTACAACAGCCTGCCCCGGCCCGCGGTCCACGGCTTCACGGTGGCCGGTGACGGGACGGTGGCGTTCGCGACCGTACGGAGGGCCCAGACCACCGACGGGATCGTGGCCGAATCGGGCGGGGACCTGGCGGACGCGCTGGTGGGGTGACCGGGCGGGTACGGGCACGCCGCCGGCCGGGCGGCGGACGCGGGACCGGCCCGCCGACGGAACGGGACGGGCGGCGGGCGGCGGGCCGAACGGGACGGAGGACGGCAGACGAATTCTCGCCACTCCATGGCATGTTCCGATGGAAAATGCCAGAACTCCCCCTCCGGACGGGAACGTTCAGTAGCGTCACCGTCACTGCCGTACGTTCGCACACCGCATCGGGAGGGGAATCCGCGTGCCCGGAATCGACGAGTGCCTGACGGAGGCCATGACCCTGCCGGGCGCTCGGGGCGCCTCCCTGGTCGACTGGACCAGCGGGCTCGCTCTGGGGACGGCGGGGGACTCGCCGGTCGGGGACCACGAGACGACGGCCGCCGAGACCGCCGAACTCGCCCGCTCGGCAGCGGAGTTCGACACGTTCACGACGGCGGACGACGGTCCCGGCGCCGGGGGCCCGCCCGTCGAGGACCTGATCGTCACCACCCGGGCCGGCTACCACGTCCTCCGCTTCGTGGAGACCTCCTTCGACAGCAGCGTCTTCCTCCACCTCTGGCTCGACCGCGACACCGGCAACCTCGCCCTCGCCCGCATGCGGCTCCGCGACATCGCCGAGAGGCTGGTCCTCGGATGAGCGCCGTCGCCACCCCCGTCTCCCCGATGCTGGTCCGGCTCGCCGCCGAGAAGGCCACCGGCGCCCTGCTCCGCGACCACGGCACGCTCTACCTGGTCGACGGCCGGGTGGTGCACGCCGAGAGTCCCGCCGCCCCCGGCGTCGACGTCCTCCTCACCACCGGCGGCCGGCTGCCCCGGGAGAACTGGGACGAGGCCGTCGACCGGGCCGGCGCCCACCGCGCGGTGGGCCGCTTCCTCGTGGACAGCGGCCGGCTCCAGGACGGCGAGCTGGAGATATGCCACCTCGGCGCCGTCTTCGACGCGGCCTTCTTCGCCCTCTCCCCCACCGGCGGGCCGACCCGCTTCCGGTACGGGGTGGGCCACTGGTTCGGGACGGTGCGGCCGGTCTCGGCCGAGGCGGTGGAGCGCGAGACGGTGCGCCGCCGCGAACTCCTCGACGCCGTCTGGCCGTACGCCGCCGTGGACACCGCCCCGGTCGTCCCCCGCCCCGCCGCCCCGGGCCAGACCGTGGGAGCGCGCCAGCGCGCGCTGCTCGCGCTGGCCGACGGGGAGCGGACCCCGGCGGAGCTGGCCCGGCTGCTCGGCCGCCCCGCCTTCCACACCCTTCTCGACGTGCGGCGGCTCGCCGCCGCCGGGCTGGTCGAGACCCCGCTCGCCCCCGATCCGGAATCCGTCCCCGCACCACGGTCGCCGTCCTTCCCGCCGGTCCCGCCGGTGTCCCACCCCGACATCGCCCTGCTGCGCCGGCTCCGTGACGCCCTGGAGGCACACCTGTGATGAGGCGTGCCCTGCGCATGCGCGCCGAGAGGAGACAGCTCATGACGGCAGAAGCCGAGGTCCTGGGCGAGCTGAGACGGCTCCGGGCGCGGCTGCCCCAGCTCACCGGAGCCCTGGCCGCCAGCGCCGACGGCCTCGTCCTGGCCCACGACACCGTGGACGGCGAGGCGGGGAGCGTGGCCGCGCTGACGGCGGCGGCGCTCGGCGTCGGCCGGCGGCTGACCGACGCCACGGGACAGGGCCGCTTCCGCGAACTGCTCGTACGCGGCGAGAACGGCTACGTGGCGACGTACGCGGCGGGCGACTCGGTCGTCCTGACGCTGCTCGCGGGGCCCCGGATCAACGTGGGGCGGCTCCACCTGGAGGCCCGCCGGTCCAGCGTCCGGATAGGGGAGCTGGTCGACGGCGCGCTGGAGCGCAGGGAGCCGCCCCGCCTCGGACAGCTCCCGCCCCCGTACCCGGAGAGGGCCCCGTACTCCGGGGGGCTCCCGACCCGGGACGTCCGCGGCCCCGGGAGCCCGTGAACCCGGAAGCCCCTGCTCCACGGCTCCGGAAGCCCGTCCCCCGGAAGCCGGCGACCGAGAAGCCCGCGACCCAGAAGTCCGTGACCCGAGAAGGCCCTCACCCGAGAAGGCCGCAACCCGAGTAAGAAAGAAGTACGACACCATGGCGAACACCGAGACCTCCCTCAAGGAAGCGGCCTCCATCGACGGCGCGATCGGCGCGGCCCTCGTCGACTACACCAGCGGCATGGCGCTCGGCACGATCGGCGGCGGCAAGGAACTCGACCTGAACGTGGCCGCGGCCGGCAACACCGACGTCGTCCGCGCCAAGGTCCGGGCGATGGAGATGCTGGGGCTCAACGACGAGATCGAGGACATCCTGATCACGCTCGGCACCCACTACCACCTGATCCGGCTGCTCAAGGGGCGCAACGCCAACGGCCTCTTCCTCTACCTGGCCCTGGACAAGAGCCGGGCCAACCTGGCGATGGCCCGCCACCAGCTGAAGAAGATCGAGGCCGAACTGGAGGTCTGACGGAGCCGGGCCGCGCCGCCCGGCACGCCGGCCCCGGCCTACTCGACGAACAGGCCCCGCGCCGCCGCCTTCGCGTCGAACTCCTCCAGGCGCGCCTGCGCGTCGGGGAGTTCGTCGGCCATGGCCTCCAGGAGGACCCGGCCGAGCATCATGGGCGCACAGGCGGTGTCGAAGGCGAGCCCGGTGCCCACGGCGGCCGGGATCAGCAGGTCGCTGTGGGCGGCGACGGGCGCGAACGCCGAGTCGGCGACGGTCACGACCGTGAGCCCGGCCGTCCGCGCGTACGCCAGGGCCTCGACGGTCTCGCGGGGGTGCCGGGGCAGGGCGAAGCAGAGCAGGGCCGTGGCCCCGGCCCGTACGGCCGCGTCCACGCGGTCCGTGAGCATCGAGCCGCCCTCGTCGAGGAGCCGTACGTCGGGGTGCACCTTGGCGGCGAAGTAGGCGAAGCCCCGCGCCTGCGAGGAGGCGGCCCGCAGCCCGAGCACGGGCAGCGGGCGGGAGCGGGCGAGGAGCCGGCCGGCCCGCTCGGCCGGCCCGGGGTCCGCGAGCAGCCCGGCGAGGTGCCTGAGGTTCTCGATCTCGGCGAGGACGGCCTGCTGGTACTCGTTGAACACCTCGCCCCCGTCCTCGCCGGCACCGGAGGGCGTCACCTCGCGCAGGTGGCGGCGGAGCGCCGGGTACCCGTCGAAGCCGAGGGCGACGGCGAAGCGGGTGACGGAGGGCTGGCTGACCCCGGCGAGTTCGGCCAGCTCCACGCTGGACAGGAACGCCACGTCACCGGCGCGCCGCACCATGCAGTGCGCGATCCGCCGCTGGGTCGGCGTCAGCCGGTGCCCCTCGAAGAGGGCCTGGAGCCGACCGGCCGGGCTGTCGCTCACGCCGCCCTCCCCTTTCACCTATTCACGCGCACACCACTCTGCATAAGGATATGCACGAACCCGGGAGGACGCCCCGGCGGCCCCGCGGGTCTCCGTACCCGGACCGCGCGCCCGGGACCGGCCGGCGCCCACCGTACGGCCGCGCCGCCGCACGGGAAAGGGCCCCCGCGAGAGCGGGGGCCCTTCCGAGGAGCCTGACGCGGGGACCGCCGCACCCCCGTGACCGGGGGGCGGGACGACGGCGGTCCCCGCGGGGACACGGGCCCGGGTCGGGCCGGTCTCCGCGTCCGGCGGCGTCTTCGGAGGCCCGGGAGCCGCTCCGGAAGTCCGTGACGCCGACAAGGAACAACGTGCCAGAGGCATGTTAAGCGGGTGCTGCGCGCACGTGTCGTGCGCGTACCGATCGCGCGAACGGCGCCACGACCGGTGCGCCGCGCCCCCGCCGCGGACTACTTCGCGCCGCCGCCCGCCAGGAAGGCCAGCAGGTCCTGGCGGCTGACGACGCCGGTCGGCTTGCCCTCGACCAGGACGATCGCCGCGTCGGCGGACTCGCCCAGGACGGCCATGAGGTCCGCGACGGGCTCGCCGGAGCCGACCTGCGGCAGCGGCGCGCTCATGTGCCGCTCCAGCGGGTCCTCCAGGGAGGCGCGCTGCGTGAAGAGGGCGTCGAGCAGTTCGCGCTCGACGACCGAGCCGACGACCTCGGCGGCCATGACGTCGGGGTGGCCGGCGCCGGGCTTCACGATCGGCATCTGGGAGACGCCGTACTCGCGCAGCACCTCGATGGCCTGCCCGACGGTCTCGTCCGGGTGCATGTGGACGAGGGAGGGCAGGCCGCCCTCCTTGTGGCGCAGGACGTCGGCGACGTTCGCGGAGGAGGTGTCCTCCAGGAAGCCGTAGTCGGCCATCCACTCGTCGCTGAAGATCTTGGACATGTAGCCGCGCCCGGAGTCCGGGAGGAGGACGACCACGACGTCGTCGGGGCCCAGCTCGCGGGCGACCTCCAGGGCCGCGACCACGGCCATGCCGCAGGAGCCGCCGACGAGCAGGCCCTCCTCCTTGGCGAGGCGGCGGGTCATCTGGAACGAGTCCTTGTCGGACACGGCCACGATCCGGTCGGTGACCTTCCGGTCGTACGCGGTGGGCCAGAAGTCCTCGCCGACGCCCTCGACCAGGTACGGACGGCCCGAGCCGCCCGAGTAGACGGAGCCCTCCGGGTCGGCGCCGATGACCTTGACGGAGCCGCCGCTGACCTCCTTGAGGTAGTTGCCGGTGCCGGAGATGGTGCCGCCGGTGCCGACGCCCGCGACGAAGTGGGTGATCTTCCCCTCCGTCTGCTCCCACAGCTCGGGACCGGTGGTCTCGTAGTGCGAGCGCGGGTTGTTCGGGTTGGAGTACTGGTCGGGCTTCCAGGCGCCCGGCGTCTCCCGGACGAGCCGGTCGGAGACGTTGTAGTACGAGTCCGGGTGCTCCGGGTCGACGGCCGTGGGGCAGACCACGACCTCGGCGCCGTACGCCCGCAGCACGTTGATCTTGTCGAGGGACACCTTGTCGGGGCAGACGAAGACGCACTTGTAGCCCTTCTGCTGGGCCACGATCGCCAGGCCGACGCCGGTGTTGCCCGACGTGGGCTCGACGATGGTGCCGCCGGGCTTCAGCTCGCCGCTGCGCTCGGCCGCCTCGATCATCCGCAGGGCGATCCGGTCCTTGACCGATCCTCCGGGGTTGAAGTACTCGACCTTGGCCAGGACGGTCGCCTGGATGCCCGCTGTGACGTTGTTGAGCTTCACCAGCGGCGTGTTGCCGACGAGGCTGATCATCGAGTCGTGGAATTGCACCGTAATCTCCGGGGTCTCCGTAATGGTGTGGCCAGCGTATGCGTAGTCGGAGCGGGTTACGGGGCAGTTAGACCCTGAACGGTCCGAGGCCCGGCGGGCAGGAGGCCCGAACGGCTCGAAGGAGGTGACGGCCCCATGTCGAGGGCGAGGGTGGCGCGGCGGATCGCGACGGGTGCGGCGTACGGCGGCGGGGGCATCGGGCTCCTCGGGGTCGCGGCGGTGGGACTCCTCCTCGCCGAGGCGCAGCTCGCGAAGCGGACGGTGGGGGGCGGGGCGGCCCCGCTGCCCCCGGCGGCGGACGGCCTGTACGGCCGGGCCTTCGGCGGGGAGGAGCCGTTGCGGCTCGCCCTTCTGGGTGATTCCACGGCGGCGGGTCAGGGGGTGCGCCGCACCGGCCAGACGCCGGGCGCGCTGCTCGCCTCGGGGCTCGCGGCGGTGGCGGAGCGGCCGGTGGTGCTGCGGAACGTGGCCCTGCCGGGAGCGCGCTCGGACGACCTGGAGCGGCAGGTGTCGCTGCTGCTCTCGCAGCCCCTGGGGGCGCCGGACGTGTGCGTGATCATGATCGGGGCGAACGACGTGACGCACCGGATGCCGCCGACCGAGTCGGTGCGGTACCTGGCGGAGGCGGTGCGGAGGCTGCGGACGGCGGGCGCGGAGGTGGTCGTCGGGACCTGCCCCGACCTGGGCACGATCGAGCCGGTCTACCAGCCGCTGCGCTGGCTGGCGCGGCGGGCGTCGCGGCAGCTCGCGGCGGCGCAGACGATCGTGGTGGTGGAGCAGGGCGGGCGGACGGTGTCGCTCGGCGACCTCCTGGGGCCGGAGTTCGAGGCGAACCCGCGCGAGATGTTCGCGGTGGACAGCTTCCACCCCTCGGCCGAGGGATACGCGACGGCGGCGATGGCCGTCCTGCCCACGGTCTGCGCGGTGCTGGGCATGTGGCCGGAGGCCGACCTGCTGGAGCCCGCGCGGCGGGAGAACGTGCTGCCGGTGGCGAAGGCGGCGGCCGAGGCGGCGAAGGAGGCCGGCACCGAGGTCACGGCCGCGCGGGCGCCCTGGGCCCTGCTCAAGCACCGGCGCAGGCGGCGGCTGCCGCTCGCGACGGGAGAGGCGGGAGAGGCGGGAGAAGCGGGAGGGACCGGGAAGGTCACGGGGGACGCGCAGACGTCCGTGGACGCCTCCCCCTCGCCCGACACCCCCACCGACTGAGCGACCGCTTAGAAAAGAGGCCCGCATCACACGCCCGTGCCGGTGACCCCGTGCGGTACGTACGGGTAACTTCCCTTTGAGTCCGCCCACTCCGCACCCCATGGAGCCGTGATGCCCGAAGCCGTGATCGTCTCGACCGCCCGTTCCCCCATCGGCCGGGCCTTCAAGGGCTCCCTGAAGGACCTGCGGCCGGACGACCTCACCGCGACCATCGTCCGGGCGGCCCTGGCGAAGGTGCCCGAGCTGGACCCGCGCGACATCGACGACCTGATGCTGGGCTGCGGTCTGCCCGGCGGCGAGCAGGGCAACAACCTGGGCCGGATCGTGGCCGTGCAGATGGGCATGGACCACCTGCCGGGCTGCACGATCACCCGGTACTGCTCCTCCTCGCTCCAGACCTCCCGGATGGCGCTGCACGCGATCAAGGCGGGCGAGGGCGACGTCTTCGTCTCGGCCGGCGTCGAGATGGTGTCCCGCTTCGCGAAGGGCAACTCGGACTCCCTGCCCGACACGCACAACCCGTTCTTCGCCGAGGCCGAGGCCCGCACCGCCGAGGTCGCCGCCTCCGAGGGCTCCACCTGGCACGACCCGCGCGAGGACGGCCTGGTCCCGGACGCCTACATCGCGATGGGCCAGACCGCCGAGAACCTGGCCCGCCTCAAGGGCATCGGCCGCCGGGAGATGGACGAGTTCGGCGTACGGTCGCAGAACCTCGCCGAGCAGGCCATCAAGAACGGCTTCTGGGAGCGCGAGATCACTCCGGTGACGCTGCCGGACGGCACGGTCGTCTCGGCGGACGACGGCCCGCGCGCGGGCGTCACCCTGGAGGGCGTGGAGGGCCTCAAGCCGGTCTTCCGCCCCGACGGCCTGGTCACGGCCGGCAACTGCTGCCCGCTCAACGACGGCGCCGCCGCCCTGGTGATCATGTCCGACACCAAGGCCCGCGAGCTGGGTCTGACCCCGCTGGCCCGGATCGTCTCCACCGGCGTCTCCGGCCTCTCCCCCGAGATCATGGGCCTCGGCCCGGTCGAGGCGTCGAAGCAGGCCCTGAGGCGCGCCGGTCTCACCATCGACGACATCGACCTGGCCGAGATCAACGAGGCGTTCGCCGCCCAGGTGATCCCGTCCTACCAGGAGCTGGGCCTGGACCTGGACAAGGTGAACGTCAACGGCGGCGCGATCGCCGTCGGCCACCCCTTCGGCATGACCGGCGCCCGGATCACCGGCACGCTGATCAACAGCCTCCAGTTCCACGACAAGCAGTTCGGCCTGGAGACCATGTGCGTCGGCGGCGGCCAGGGCATGGCGATGGTGATCGAGCGGCTGAGCTGAGCCGGAGCGGAGGGTGGGGGTCGTCCGAGGAACGGGAACGCGCGGCCGAGCCGAGTCCTCCCGCCGGGCCCCCGCCCGCGTCCCGGTCGTGACCGAATCTCCCCCAGGATGTGACCTACATCCCGGGGGAGTTCGTTTTCCCAGGTCAGGGCGGTTTCGGGACCAAAAGCCAGGGAGAAATACCTGTCCAATTCGTGACGTAATGCACTGACAGCGTGCGCCACCCCGCGACAAGCTGAGGTAGGAAGTCGGGGGATCGACTCGGAAACGGGAGTACGTCAGTGAGCGCCATGCCTCTTGCCCTGCTGCTGACCACGGCCGCCGCCACGGCCGTGGGCGCTGCCGCCCTGCACGCCGTCCACGGTCTCCGCAAGCAGATCACCGCCCTGCGGAGCGAGCTGGCGGCCGGGCGCGGCGCCACGGTGCCCGCGGCACGGGCCACGCCCGCCGCCGAGATACGGGCCGCGGTCACCGAGGCCCTGGCCGAGGAGCGCGAGCGCGAGCTGGCCGAGGCGCGGGCCTTCTGGGCCGCGCAGGAGGCCCGGGACGCGGCCGACGCCCCGTCCCTGCTCGGCGGCCCGGTCGAGGACGGCGCCTTCTACGTGCCGCGCCAGACCGACTTCGTGGGCCTGGAGGCGATGGCCCTGGAGGCGATGGAGGCGGAGGCGGAGGCGCTCGACGGCGTGCCGGACCCGCTGGAGGAGTTCCCGGAGGACTCTCCGGAGCTGGCCGCGGCCCGTCGCCGGCACCCCTCGCACCCGGACTTCGTACCGGTGCAGACCCCGGTCGTCACCGATCACGAGCGGACGGTGTCCCGCCTGGAGGAGCTGGCCGACACCCGCACGGCGCTGACCGACGTGCGTCCGGGTCCCCTCGGCACCCTGGACGTGTACGTCTTCGCGGACGGCACCACGCTCTGCATGACCCCGGGGCACCGGGAGACGGCGGAGCGCCTGGCCGAGGCCCTGCGCGCGGGCCGCACCCCCGTCCTGCTGGGCGGTTCGGGCGTGTCCGGCGCCTTCGCCCTGACCTTCTCGTACGGCGACATGGACGAGGAGAACGTCTACATCCTCGCGGACCGCGTGATCGCCTCGCTGTAGCCACCCGGGCTACCGGCAGCCCCCTACCCGGGGAGCCGCCGGAGCCCCGGAGCGGGCGGCTCAGAGTCCCGAGCGCCCGGCCGCCTCCCGTACGAGCCCCACGGCCTCGTCCAGTTCCCCCTCGCGGGAGCCGGCCGGGGCCGTTCGCAGTGCTTCGGCCAGGTCGTTGCCGGCCACCACCAGTTGGTCGGCCACCGCGAAGACCCCGGCGTCCGGCATGGTCCTCGGCTCCCGGTCCGGGTCCTCGGCGCGCTGCGCGCGCACCGCGAGCTCCCGGGCGAGGGCCAGCCCCTCGGCCGCCGCGCCCCGCTGGAGGCGGCTGTGCGGGGCGGCCCGCAGCCGGTCGGCGAACCGCGCCACGGCGGTGGTCAGATCACTCGTATCACGCACCCCGCGACCCTACGCGCCGCGCCGGGGCCCCCGCCAACGGACGCCAGGAACGCGGAAGGGCCCGCCCGGCACGAAGCCGGACGGGCCCTCACCCCGAAGGCGCCGAGGGCGCCGGGGACGGGGAGCGTCAGTCGTCGCCCTGGAGGATCGACAGCAGACGCAGCATCTCCAGGTAGATCCACACCAGCGTCATGGTGAGGCCGAAGGCGGCCAGCCACGCCTCCTCGCGCGGCGCGCCGTAGGTCACGCCGTCCTCGACCTGCTTGAAGTCGAGGGCGAGGAAGCAGGCGCCCAGGATGATGCCGATGACGCCGAAGAGGATGCCGAGGCCGCCGCTGCGGAAGCCGAGGCCGTCGCCGCCGCCGAAGACGGAGAACAGCAGGTTGACGGCCATGAGGAGCATGAAGCCCATCGCGGCGGCCATCACGAAGCCGTAGAAGCGCCGGTTGACGCGGATCCAGCCCATCTTGTAGGCCACGAGCACGCCGGCGAAGACCGCCATGGTGCCCAGGACCGCCTGGGTGACGACGCCGTCGGCGATGTACGTCGAGACGGCGGCCGAGATCACGCCGAGGAAGACGCCCTCGAAGGCGGCGTAGCTCAGGATGAGCGCGGGTGACGGCTTGCGCTTGAAGGACTGCACGAGCGACAGCACGAGGGCGACCAGGGCGGCGCCGATGGCGATGCCGTACGACTTGGTCAGGTTCGCCGGGTCGACCGGAAGCAGCAGCCAGGACAGGACGGCGGTGACCACGACCGTGCCGAGCGTCATGGCCGTGCGGCTCACGACGTCGTCGATCGTCATCACGTTGCCGCGGGCCTGCTGCGGGGCGCCGAGCTGCGTGTCCTGCGGGGCGTACGGGTTGGTCGCGTACGGGTTCGCCGCGCCCCCGGCGTACGGGTTGCCGGTGGCGTACGGGTCGGTTCCGACGGCGGGGCCCCCGGCCTGCGGCTGCTGCGCGTTGAAGCCCGCGTAGCCGTTGTCGCGGCTGAACCCCCGTCGCGAGAAGACCGGGTTGCTGCTCCTCATCTCACTCCTCCATGGCAGACCGCACGGCGCGGCCATGCGTCAAGGGTAATGCGTAGGCAAAAGAAACTCTCTAGTGCTCGGGGAGGATCTTTTTCCCGCGATACGGGGGTCCCCTACCCCTGGAACGTCCCGTTCCACCCGGAGCTTCCCGCTCCGTGCGGAGGAGCCGGCGGGGAGCGCCCGCCGGGACGGCGCGGCCGGGGCCCGCCCCCGGCCTCCCGGCTCCCGGGCGGGCCGGGGAGGTCCCGCCGGGCCGGAGGAGCCCCGCCGGGCCGCAGGCGTCCGCCTGGACACGGTGGTGCCCGGAACCGGACTCGAACCGGTACGGCCCGAAGGCCAGCGAGGTTTAAGCTCGCCGTGTCTGCGTTCCACCATCCGGGCGTCGCGAAGCTCCGCGTTGGCACAGGAGCCTATCGGGACACTTCCCTCGTTCAGTGGAAGAGCCAGACCGATGTTGTCTTATTTTATTGACGCCTGAGGGTGCGTCAGTGCAGGTGGGGGCGTTCTTCCCGAACCGTGACGAGCGCCGCGGGCGCAAAGCCGCACCTCACGGAATGACGAAAAGTCGTCGCCTTTCTGTCACCTCCGCGCGGAGGCCGGCCTCAGGGACGCCGGTCATACCTCAGGAGGAGGTTCCCGGCCCCCGGTCCGACTCCAGGCTGCCCCGGGAACGGGCACGTGGGCGGACGTACGGAGGCGGAACGCCCGACACGATGAGGGAGTTCCCGCAGCACCCCCGCGACGACAGGAGTCCTCCTCGTGACCACCACCCCCACCGTGCCCCGCGCCACCGCGGTGGCGGCCCGCGCCACGGACCTCTCGAAGGTCTACGGCCAGGGCGAGACCCAGGTGGTCGCGCTGGACCACGTCACCGTGGACTTCCGGCAGGGCGAGTTCACCGCGATCATGGGCCCCTCCGGTTCCGGCAAGTCGACGCTCATGCACTGCGTCGCCGGACTCGACTCCTTCTCCTCCGGCTCGGTGCGGATCGGTGACACGGAGCTGTCCACCCTGAAGGACAAGCACCTCACCCAGCTGCGCCGGGACAAGATCGGCTTCATCTTCCAGGCGTTCAACCTCCTGCCCACCCTGACGGCCATGGAGAACATCACGCTCCCCATGGACATCGCGGGCCGCAAGGCCGACAAGCAGTGGGTCCAGCAGGTCATCGACATGCTCGGCCTCTCCGGCCGCCTCGGCCACCGCCCGACCGAGCTCTCCGGCGGCCAGCAGCAGCGCGTGGCCGTGGCCCGCGCCCTCGCCTCCCGCCCCGAGATCATCTTCGGGGACGAGCCGACCGGAAACCTCGACTCCCGCTCGGGCGCCGAGGTCCTCGGCTTCCTGCGCAACTCGGTGCGGGAGCTGGGACAGACCGTGGTCATGGTCACCCACGACCCGGTGGCCGCCTCCTACGCGGACCGCGTGATCTTCCTCGCGGACGGCCGGATCGTGGACGAGATGCTCAGCCCCACGGCGGACGGCGTGCTCGACCGCATGAAGGCGTTCGACGCCAAGGGCCGCACGAGCTGACGCGGGGGCGCCGGAACCGGACTCGAACCGGTACGGCCCGCCCCGCCCCGCCCGCTCCGCCCCGACCTCCGTCCGTCCCACCCTTCGTTCAGGACACACCCATGTTCCGTACCGCCCTGCGCAACGTGCTCGCGCACAAGGCGAGACTGCTGATGACCGTGCTCGCCGTGATGCTCGGCGTGGCCTTCGTCTCCGGCACCCTCGTCTTCACCGACACCCTCTCCCAGGCGTTCCGCAACCAGTCGGCCAAGAGCTACGACGACGTCGCCGTGGCCGTCACGATGTACGGGGACCCCGAAGACCCCCGGAAGACCCCCGGCCTCTCCCAGCGCGACGTCGACGCGGTCGCCGGGCTCGGCGGGGTCGTCTCCGTCGCCGCCCGCGTCGACGGCTTCGCCGGCGTGCCCGACAAGGACGGGAAGCTCATCGGCGTCGGCTGGTCCAACAAGGGCACCAACTTCGCCCCCGGCAAGGACGGCAAGGACCGCGCGTACGACTTCACCACGGGCACCGGGCCGGTCGAGGCGGGTCAGGTCGCGCTCGACAGGGACACCGCCGACAAGGGCGGCTACAAGGTCGGCGACACCGTCCGCGTCGCCACCAACGGCCCCGTGAAGGAGTACGTCCTCTCGGGCGTCTTCACCACCGAGGACGGCGCCGTCAACGCGGGCGGCAGCCTGGTCCTGTTCGACACCGCCGTCGCCCAGAAGCTCTACCTGAAGCCCGGCTTCTACCGCGACATGACCGTCACCGCCGCTCCCGGCACCGACGACGGCAAGCTGCTCGCCGAGGTCCGCGAGGTCCTCCCGAAGACGGCCACCACGCAGACCGGCAAGGCGCTCGCCGCCAAGCAGGCCAAGGAGATCGAGGACGGTCTCGGCGCGCTCAACCAGGTCCTCCTGGGCTTCGCGGGCATCGCGCTCTTCGTCGGGGTCTTCCTGATCTCCAACACCTTCACCATGCTGGTCGCCCAGCGCACCAGGGAACTGGCCCTGATGCGGGCGATCGGCGCCTCCCGGAAGCAGATCACCCGCTCCGTCCTCGCCGAGGCCGGTCTGGTCGGCCTGGTCGCCTCGGTCGTCGGCTACGTCCTCGGCATCGGTCTCGCCGTCGGGCTCCGCTCGGCCATGGCCTCCTTCGAGATGAAGGTCCCGGACGGCGAACTGGTCCTCACCGCCACCCCGGCCCTCAGCGCCTTCGGCGTCGGCGTCCTCATCACGATGCTCGCCGCCTGGCTGCCCGGCCGCCGCGCCTCGAAGATCCCGCCGGTCGCGGCCATGAGCAGCGTCCACGCCGCCGCCGGCACCAAGTCGCTCGTCGTGCGGAACTCCCTCGGCGCGGCGATCACCGCCCTCGGCGCGGCGCTCATCGTGTTCGGCGCGAACCAGGGCGGCGACGACGGCCGCATGCTCATCGCGGGCGGCGCGTTCCTCACCCTCATCGGCGTCATCGTGCTGATCCCGTTCCTGTCCCGGCCGGTGATCGCCGTGATCCGCCCGGTCTTCGTGAAGCTCTTCGCGGTCTCCGGCAAGCTCGCGGGCCTGAACGCGGTCCGCAACCCGCGCCGCACCGGCGCCACCGCCTCCGCGCTCGCCATCGGCCTGACCCTCGTCACCGGCCTGTCCGTGCTCGGCGCCACCGTCGGCGCGGCCCTCGACAAGATGACCACGGACGACCTCAAGGCCGACTACCTGGTCGTCATGGCCGGCGGCGACCCCCTGAGCGAGGAGGCGCTGACCGCCCTGGAGAAGGCTCCCGGCGCCCTCGCGGTCTCCCCGCAGGAGGCGGGCGCCTTCGAGCTGAAGGGCGAGTACGTCCCGGTCTCCGGCGTCACCCCGGACGCGATCGGGAAGCTCCTCAGGCTGGACGTCGTGAAGGGGTCGCTGTCCTCCCTCGGCGGCGACACGATCGCCGTCGAGGAGGAGACCGCCGCGAAGCGGCACCTGAAGGTCGGTGACACCGTCCCGGTCGACTTCCTCGACAAGCGCAAGGGCCGGCTGACCGTCGGCGCGATCTACGAGGAGAACCAGTTCCTCTCGCCGGTCCTGGCCGACCACGCGCTGCTCGCCGCGCACGACGAGGAGGCGCGGATCCGCGAGATCTTCGTCTCCGCCTCCGGCGGCGCGAGCGCCGCCAACGAGCGGGCCCTGGCGAAGGCCATGGGCGACAACCCGGCGATCACGGTGATGGACCACAAGGACGTCCGCGACGCCTTCGGCGGCCCGATCAACATGATGCTGAACATCATGTACGGCCTGCTCGGCATGGCCCTGGTGATCGCCGTCCTCGGCGTCGTCAACACCCTCGCGATGTCCGTCTTCGAGCGCAAGCAGGAGATCGGCATGCTGCGGGCGATCGGTCTCGACCGGCGCCGGGTGAAGCGGATGGTCCGTCTGGAGGCCGTGGTCATCTCGGTCTTCGGCGCGGTCGTCGGCATCGGGCTCGGCTCGTTCCTCGGCTGGGCCATCGGCGAGACCTTCAGGAACAGCCTGCCGGGCTACGCGCTGGTCCTGCCCTGGGACCGGATCGGGATCTTCCTGGCCCTGGCCGCCCTGGTCGGCGTCCTCGCCTCCCTGTGGCCGGCCCGCAGCGCGGCCCGGCTGAACGTGCTCGCCGCCATCAAGGCCGAGTAGCGGCACCCGTACGGAAAGGAGGGCCGTCCCCCGCGCGGGGGACGGCCCTCCGCCGTCCGCGCGTCAGTCCGCGCCCTCGGTCCAGACCCGCGTGCGCAGGCCCATTCCGCTCGTCCCCGACTCCGGCGTCCTGACGGCGAGGACCTGGTTCACGCCGATCCGGTTGCGTTCGAAGGAGACGGCGGAGGCCGCCATGTAGAGCCGCCAGATCCGGGCCCGGCCCGGCGAGACGAGCCGGACGGCCCGGTCCCACTCCCGTTCCAGGTTGGCCACCCAGTGGCGCAGGGTCAGCACGTAGTGCTCGCGCAGGGCCTCGACGTCCCGGACCTCGAAACCGGCGTCCTCCAGGGTCGTCAAAGTGCGTCCCACGGGGGCGAGTTCGCCGTCGGGGAAGACGTACGCGTCGATGAAGGGATCGACCTCGTAGGCGTCCTCGTCGGGTTCGGGGCGCCGGGAGATCTGGTGGTTGAGGAGCCGTCCGCCGGGCTTGAGGAGCCCGTACAGGACGTCGGCGTACTCCCGGTACTTCACGGCGCCGACGTGCTCGGCCATCCCGATCGAGGAGATCGCGTCGTACGGGCCGTCGGCGACGTCCCGGTAGTCCTGGACGCGGATCTCGATCCGGTCCGTCAGGCCCTCCTCGGCGATCCGCTTGCGGGCGTGGGCGGCCTGTTCGCGGGAGAGGGTGATGCCGACGACCCGGGCGCCGTACGCGCGGGCGGCGTGCAGGGCCATGGAACCCCAGCCGCAGCCGACGTCGAGGAGCCGGTCGCCCTCCTTCAGGTCCAGCTTGCGGGCGACGAGGTCGAGCTTGTCGCGCTGGGCCTCCTCCAGGGAGCCGGCGGAGCCCCCGGCGGGCCAGTAGGCGCACGAGTAGACCATCGAGGGGCCGAGGACCAGCGCGTAGAAGTCGTTGCCCACGTCGTAGTGGTGGCTGATCGCCCGCCGGTCGCGGCGCCTGGTGTGCCGGCCGCCCCGGCGGCGGCGGATCTCCTCGGCCGGCGGCTTCGGCGGCGGCAGGGGTCCGGCGAGCCGCAGCAGGGAGGCGGCGGCGGCCCGCAGCCGAGCGTCGCGGGCCGCGGCGAGCAGGCCCCCGCCCGTGTCCCCGCGCTCCCAGAGCAGGCCGGAGAGGCGGTCCAGGGCCTCGTACAGGTCCCCCTCGACGTCGATCTCCCCGGCCACCCAGGCGCGGACCAGGCCCAGTTCGCCGGGCTTCCAGATCATCCTGCGCAGGGCGCGGCGGTCGCGGACGACCAGGACGGGGGCGTCCGGGGGACCGGCCTCGCTGCCGTCCCAGGTCCGCAACCGGACCGGGAGCGGTCCTCCCAGCAGCTCCTCGGCGAGAGCCGTCAGCCTCGGCGCGGCGTCGGCCATGGTGCGCACCTCCGTGATCTCGTGCCCCGGAAACGTTCGTCAGGCGTGTTCGTCACCAAGGGAACACCGTGCGTGCGCGTTCTCACTCCCGCCGCAGCGCAACGAGTCGGCAAAACACGCGAAGGGCCGCCCGCACCACGGATGGCGGACGGCCCTTTCGGGTCACTGCGGTACTGCCCGGCGCCGCCGCCGTACCGCTCTGTGCTGTTCTGTACTGCCCCGGGCCCCTCTGTACTGCCGTGTCCTGGTCAGCCCTGCCGGGGCGTCAGGACGCCTTGGCCTTCTCCTGCACCGGGGCGGCCGGCGCCGGGGCGGGCTTGGCCGCCTCGTAGAACTCCTCGCGCGGCGACTCGATGGCGCCGAGGGAGACGACCTCGCGCTTGAGGAACATCGCGAGGGTCCAGTCGGCGAAGACGCGGATCTTGCGGTTCCAGGTCGGCATCGCCATGCCGTGGTAGCCGCGGTGCATGTACCAGGCGAGGCGGCCCTTGAGCTTGATCTTCATCTTGCCCATGACGATCATGGCGACGCCCTTGTGCAGACCGAGTCCGGCCACGGCGCCCTTGTTGGCGTGGCTGTACTCCTTCTGCGGGAAGCCGCGCATGCCGGCCACCACGTTGTCGCCGAGGACCTTGGCCTGGCGCAGCGCGTGCTGGGCGTTCGGCGGGCACCAGGCGTTCGGGTTGCCCGCGCGGCGGCCCACCATGTCGGGGACCTGGGCGTTGTCGCCCGCGGCCCACGCGTAGTCGAGGCCGTTGATCTGGAGCTTCTCGTTGCAGTCCACGTGGCCGCGGGGGCCGAGCGGCAGACCGAAGCGGGAGAGCGCCGGGTTCGGCTTCACGCCGGCGGTCCACACGATGGTGTTGGAGTCGACCTCCAGGCCGTTCTTCAGCACCACGTGGCCGTCGACGCAGGAGTCCATGGAGGTCTCCAGGTAGATCTCGACGCCCCGGCCCTCCAGGTGCTCCTTGCCGTACTGGCCGAGCTTGGGGCCCACCTCGGGGAGGATCTTGTCGGCCGCGTCGACCAGGATGAAGCGCATGTCCTCGCGGGACACGTTCTGGTAGTACTTCGCGGCGTCGCGGGCCAGGTCCTCGACCTCGCCGATGGTCTCCGCGCCGGCGAAGCCGCCGCCCACGAAGACGAAGGTCAGCGCCCGGCGGCGGACCTCCTCGTCGGTGGTCGAGTCGGCCTTGTCGAGCTGCTCGAGGACGTGGTTGCGCAGGCCGATGGCCTCCTCGATGCCCTTCATGCCGATGCCCTGCTCGGCGAGGCCGGGGATCGGGAAGGTGCGGGAGACCGCGCCCATCGCGATGACCAGGTAGTCGAACGGCAGGTCGTACGCCTCGCCGACGAGCGGCGCGATCGTGGCGACCTTGCGGTCCTGGTCGATGGTGGTGACCCGACCGGTGAGCACCTCGGCCTTGGGAAGGACGCGTCGCAGCGGGACGACGACGTGCCTCGGCGAGATGCTGCCGGCGGCGGCTTCGGGCAGGAAGGGCTGGTAGGTCATGTACGACCGCGGGTCGACGACCGTGACGGTCGCCTCCGCGTAGCGCATCTTCTTGAGGATGCGCCGAGCTGCGTACAGGCCTACGTACCCGCCGCCTACTACGAGGATCCTGGGACGCTCCGTGGTGCTCATGAGATCGAGTATCCACCCCGTTCGGGGGGTGATCTCGTGCGCCCCTTCACAAGGTCTGCGGGCACCTCTGCTACACTCCGCCGCCCACGTGATCCACGTCATGGTCCCGCAAAGGAACCGAGGTGCGGTGGCGAACGTTGTTCACCCCTCGTGAACTGGACAGGAGAGCCTCCGTCGACGCTGAACCGGAGGCCCGGTTCACGCGATGGAAACATCGGGCCGATCGGCCTCCGCGCCTGCGAAAGGGGCCTGGGGCGCCCCTCGGAGGGCCCGAAGGCCCTCCTCGGGCACCCTCAGGGCCCTTTTCCTTGTGAAGAACTTCACGAACTTTCCCGGCGGAGCGCCGTCAGGAGGCTCGATAGCGCCCCTCTATGCCGCGGATAGCGCGATCCCATCGAGGATGTCGTGCTCGCTGACGACCACTTCGGCGGCTCCGACGCGCTCCACGACCTCCCGCAGGACGAGCGCCCCGGCGATGATCACGTCGATCCGCCCGGGGTGGATCACGGGCAGCGCGGCCCGTTCGGCGTGGGTGGAGGCGAGGAGCCGGTCGGCGACCTCGGCGACCTGCGCGGCGGAGATCCGGGAGTGGTGGACCTGCTCGGAGTCGTACTCCGGGAGCCCGAGGGCGAGGGCGGCGACGGTGGTCACCGAGCCCGCGAGCCCGACGAGGGTGCCGGCGGTGCCGATCGGCACGGTCTCGGCGGCCAGGTCGAGCGCGGCCCGCACGTCGGCGCGGATCGCCTCGGCCTCCTCGGCGGTCGGCGGGTCGTGGCGGACGTGCCGCTCGGTGAGCCGGACGCAGCCGATGTCGACCGAGCGGGCGGCCTCGACCCGGCTGCTGCCGGTGACGAACTCGGTGGAGCCGCCGCCGATGTCCACGACGAGGTACGTCTCCGTGCCGGGCAGGTCGGCGGTGGCGCCGGTGAAGGACAGCCCTGCCTCCTGGTCACCGGTGACGACCTCGGGCTCGACGCCCAGGATCTCCACGACGCCGTTCACGAAGTCGTCGCGGTTCTCGGCGTCGCGGGAGGCGGAGGTGGCGACGAAGCGGACCTTCTCGGCGCCCAGCTCCCGGATGACCTCCGCGTACTCGCGGCAGGCGGCGAAGGTCCGCTCCAGGGCCTCGGGGGCGAGCCGGCCGGTCCGGTCGACGTCCTGGCCGAGCCGGACGATCCGCATCCGCCGGTCCAGCTCGGTCAGCCCGCCCGTCTCCGGGTCGACGTCGGCGACGAGGAGGCGGATGGAGTTCGTGCCGCAGTCGATTCCGGCGACCCGGGTCACTTCTCCTCCTCGCCGTCGGCCGGCCTGAAGGCGAAGTGGCCGTTCCCGTCGCCCTCGACCGTCCAGCCGTCCTCCTCCTTCGGCGTCACGCACGGAGTGACGCAGGGGCCCTTCGCCCACCACTCCGGCAGCATGGCGATCGCCTCGTCGCCGAACGGGTTGACGCCGGGACCGGCCACCAGCGCGTGGCCGACGAGGACGTGCAGGCACTTGACGCGGTCCGGCATGCCGCCGGCGCTCGGGAAGCCCTCCAGGACCTCGATGGCGTCGCGGCGGGCGAGGTAGTCCTCGTGCGCGGCCCGGTAGGCGGCGGCCAGCTCCGGGTCGGTGGCGAGCCGGGCCTGCATCTCCTTCATGACCCCGTTGGCCTCCAGGGTGCCGATGGCCGAGGCCGCCCGGGGGCAGGTCAGGTAGTACGTGGTGGGGAACGGCGTGCCGTCGGGGAGCCGGGGCGCGGTCTCGACGACGTCCGGCTGCCCGCAGGGGCAGCGGTGCGCGATGGCGCGCAGGCCGCGGGGCGGCCGGCCGAGCTGGAGCTCGAAGGCGGCGATGTCCGCCCCGGTGGGCTCGGTGCGTTCGGTCTGCGGAGGGGGCGTTTCCATGTCTGCCTTGGTCGTCGGGTCGTACGGGTGGGTCAGCGGCGGTCGGCGTCGTCCACGCCGGCCCAGAGGTTGTCGTACCAGGGGCGGTCCGCCGCTCCCCGGTCGGCGCGGGGCCGCTGCTCCGCGCCGGGGTCGTCCACGGTGAAGCCGGTCTCGCCGGGAAGCACGTAGTGGAGGTGTTCGCGGGCGAGGCGGCGGACGTAGGCCGGGTCCTGCAGGCGGGCCTTCTCGTCCCTCAGGTCCTGGACCCGCCGGGCGGCCTCGGCGGCCCGGCGCTCCTGCTCGGCGATCTCGCCCTGCTGGGAGACGTAGCTGCGCATCGGGTAGGCGAGCGCCACGACCAGGGAGCAGACGACGAGGGCGAGGAAGGCCGCGCGGCCGGTGAGCCGGGAGCGGCGGGCCTGACGGCGGGTCTGGGAGCGGTAGACACGGGCGGCGGTCTGCTCGCCGAGCAGTCTGATCCGGGTCGCGGTCGAGAACCGGTCCCGGTCCTTCACGGCCATGTCGTGTCGCCTCCCCTGTTCACGCGGACGTCCCCGCACACGGTACGGGACCGGGTACGGGGACGTACGGAGGCCGCCCTGCCCGGGGGCCCGGCGTGTGCGTCAGCCCTTGAAGCGCGGGAACGCGCTGCGGCCGGCGTAGACCGCGGCGTCGTCCAGGATCTCCTCGATGCGCAGGAGCTGGTTGTACTTGGCGACGCGCTCGGAGCGGGCCGGGGCGCCGGTCTTGATCTGGCCGCAGTTGGTGGCGACGGCCAGGTCCGCGATGGTGACGTCCTCGGTCTCGCCGGAGCGGTGGGACATCATGCACTTGAAGCCGCTGCGCTGGGCCAGCTCGACGGCGTCCAGGGTCTCGGTCAGCGAACCGATCTGGTTGACCTTGACGAGCAGGGCGTTGGCGCTGCCCTCCTCGATGCCGCGGGCCAGGCGCTCCGGGTTGGTGACGAACAGGTCGTCGCCGACGAGCTGCACCTTGGTGCCGAGCTTGTCGGTGATGGCCTTCCAGCCCTCCCAGTCGTCCTCGAACAGCGGGTCCTCGATGGAGACCAGCGGGTACGCGGAGACCAGCTCCTCGTAGTACTCGGTCATCTCGGCGGCCGAGCGGGACTTGCCCTCGAACTCGTACGCGCCGTCCTTGTAGAACTCGGAGGCGGCGCAGTCGAGGGCGAGCGCGATGTCCTTGCCCGGGGCGTAGCCGGCTTCCTTGATCGCCTCGAGGATGAGGTCGAGGGCGGCGCGGTTGGACTCCAGGTTCGGGGCGAAGCCGCCCTCGTCGCCGAGGCCGGTGGAGAGGCCCTTGCGCTTCAGGACGGCCTTGAGGGTGTGGTAGACCTCGGTGCCCCAGCGCAGGGCCTCGGAGAAGGACTCCGCGCCGATCGGGGCGATCATGAACTCCTGGATGTCCACGTTGGAGTCGGCGTGCGACCCGCCGTTCAGGATGTTCATCATCGGAACGGGCAGCAGGTGCGCGTTCGGGCCGCCCAGGTAGCGGAAGAGCGGGAGGTCGCTGGCCTCGGAGGCGGCGTGCGCGACGGCGAGGGAGACGCCGAGGATGGCGTTGGCGCCGAGCGAGGACTTGTCCGGGGTGGCGTCCAGGTCGAACATGGCCTGGTCGATCAGGCGCTGCTCGGTGGCGTCGTAGCCGACCAGCTCCGGGCCGATCTGCTCGATGACGGCGAGGACGGCCTTCTCGACGCCCTTGCCCTGGTAGCGGCCGGGGTCGCCGTCGCGGAGCTCCAGGGCCTCGAACGCACCGGTGGAGGCGCCGGACGGGACGGCAGCACGGCCGGTGCTGCCGTCGTCGAGGCCGACCTCGACCTCGACCGTGGGGTTGCCTCGGGAGTCCAGGATTTCCCGGGCTACGACGACGTCGATGGACGGCACGAGCATCTCCTTCTGGGATGTGACGCTGGATGTGACGCAAGGTCGGTGCGGGGTCGCTCGGCCTTGCGGCAAGAGCCTAACCGTCCCGGGGGCTCCGGTCGGCCGGGCGCCCGCACCCTGGGACGAAAAAGGACCCAAGGGCACGCGCATGGGGGCGAATCACCCCGTATCTACTGGTTGGTAACCGTCATGGGACCCGTACTCCCGTACGAGCGGACCCGGCCCGGGAAAAGGGGGAACCCCGGTCCGGCGCGCACGGGGGAGGGCGCGCCGGACCGGGGTGGTCACCGCGGGAGGGCCGTCGGGGCCGCGTGAGCCGCCGGACTCACGCGACCCGCCGGACTCACTTCAGGTGGAGCTGCTGACCCGGGTAGATCAGGTCGGCGTTCTCGACGACGTCGTCGTTCAGCTCGAAGAGCCGGGCCCAGCCGCCCTCGACGCCCTGCGCCTCGGCGATCTTGCTGAGGGTGTCGCCGGCGACGACCTTGTACTCGCCGTCGCCCTTCTTGACCGTCTCGCCGGTCGGGGTGGTGACGGTCTTCCGGGCGGACTCCGGAGCGTCGTGGCGCTTCTCGGCCTTCTTCGGGGCCTGGCGCTGCTCGCTGCGGGTGGTCGGCTGCTCGGTCGAGCGCTTCTGCGTCCGCTGCTTCTTCGCGGGCTTCTCCTGCTCCGTCGCGCTCTCGGCGGAGCCGCCGTACGAGGCGCCCGAGAGGCCGACGCCGCAGTGCGGCCAGGCGCCCTTGCCCTGGCCCGCGAGGACCTTCTCGGCGACGGCGATCTGCTGGGACTTCGACGCCTGGTCGGCGCGCGGGGCGTAGGCGGTGCCGCCGTACGCGGCCCAGGTGGAGGACGTGAACTGGAGGCCGCCGTAGAAGCCGTTGCCGGTGTTGATGGACCAGTTGCCACCGGACTCGCACTGGGCGACGCGGTCCCACTCGGAGGCCGTGGCGGCCGAGGCGGCGCCCGCGGTCATCAGCGGGGCGGCGACGGCGACACCGGTGACGCCGACGAGCGCGGCGACCTGGGTGGCCTTGGAGGGACGGCGGTGTTTGCCCTTGGCGGAAAACAGCATGGAGTTTCTCCTCACCGACGCCTGCGAGGTGAGCTGTCGGGTTCGGGCCAATGAGTTGCCCGGCCGCGTGTCCTAGCACGCGGCTTCACCCCAAGCCGATCGTCGGCCGTCTGTCTCAACGGCCGGGGCCGGCGCTTACCTTGGGTCCCCCGCTCCTGCCTTCGGCGCTTGCGCGACGACTGTTCCCCACGACCGACGGCAGGATTCGGCGTTTCGGTCGAAGGGGCCCGCGGTGGCGAGCGATGACGACCGTACGCACAGACCCCCCCGAAGTTCAAAGAGGCTCATATGACTAATTTCGCCTCTCCTTGCCCTCCAGTGGGGCCCGTTTGCGCAGGTGGGAGGTGACGGAAGCAGAGCTTCCGGGCACGACACGCCAGTTGGGACAAAGAGACCCATGTCTCACTCGCATGGATCCGGACAGAAGCTCCCGAACTACCCCGCCGCCGGGTTCGGAGCCGGCGTCAGTTCGAGGTTCTGACCAGGCAGGATGAGGTCCGGATCGGTCCCCACGGTCCGCTTGTTGGCGTCATAGAGGGCCGTCCACCCGCCGGGGAGTTCGTTCGCCCGCGCGATGTCCGACAGGCTGTCACCCGGACGCACGACGTATTCACCCGAAGAGCCCTGACTGTCCGTTACGCCCGAATTCTTCACCCCCCCGGTCACCGGAGTGCCCGCAGGGTTTTCGGCGAGCTTATCCTCGCCCGAGGCATGTCTGCCGGATTCGACGGAAGTGCCCGACTTGATGCTTTCCTGCGGGTCCGCCCCGCCCCGGTGCTTGCCGGTGCCGGGCGTGACCGACACCTCACCACCCTCCGGCGTACCGGGCGTAACGGGCGTAACGGATGTGTCGGGCACGGCCGGAGTGACCGGCACGGTCGGGGAGGTCGTTCCGGTCGGCGCGCCCGGCGTGGCGGGAGGCACCGGAGTGACCGGGGCGGCCGGCGCGGTCGGGGAGGCGGGCGTCGCGGGCGTGACGGTGGCGGCGGGGGGCGCGGACCTCTCGGCCGCTTCGGGCGCCACGGTCTCCGGAGCGGCGGGGGCGCCCGATCCGCCCGCGTTCCAGCCCGACTCGGGGACGGGCTTCACGGGGGAGACGGGAACGGTGACCGGGCCCGGGTCCACCCCGGTGGCCTTCCCGTCGTTCGCCAGGCCCGCGATCGGGGCGCAGGTGGCCCACTCGGCACTGCCCTTGGCGAGGGCCTTCTCGGCCACCGCGATCTGCTGGGCCCGGCTGGCGAGGTCGGGGCTGGGCGCGTACACCAGACCGCCGTGGCGCTCCCAGCTCTCCTGGGTGAACTGGAGTCCGCCGTACATCCCGTTGCCGGTGTTGGCGCTCCATTGCCCCCCGGACTCGCACTCCGCGACCCGGTCCCAGGTGGCGGCGTCGGCGGCGGAGGCGGACCCGGTGGCGAGCAGCGGCAGCGCCATGGCCGATCCGGTCACCCCGGCGGCGACGACAAGGGCGGGGGCCTGACGGGGGCGACGGTGTCGTCCGTTCCCGGAACGCATAGAAGCGCCTTTCGCGTGACGGCTGAGACTGCCGCGAAACGTAGCCGCATTCGAACGTCCGTCACAAGTCGATGGCTCCCCGATCACGTGAAGATCACATTTCTGACACGCCGTCAGCCGGAAGGACCGGTACGGAGGGGGAGAACTCCACCGGAAGGGTGCGCAAACCACGCATGATGAGCCCCCCGCGCCACCGCAGTCCGGCCGGATCGACGGCGAGCGCCAGGTCCGGCAGACGGGTCAGCAGGGTCGCCAGGGCCGTCTGCCCTTCGAGGCGGGCGAGCGGCGCGCCCAGGCAGTAGTGGATGCCGTGGCCGTACCCGAGGTGCTGGTTGTCGCGCCGGGCGAGGTCGAGCGTGTCGGGCCCGTCGAACCGCTCCGGGTCCCGGTCGGCGGCGGCGAGCACCACGAGCACCGGGTCCCCCGCCGGGATCTCCCGCCCGCCGATGGTCAGCGCCCGCGTCGCGTACCGCCAGGTCGCCATCTCCACGGGCCCGTCGTACCGCAGCAGCTCCTCGATCCCGGTCTCCAGGAGGCCGGTCTCCCCGGCGGCGAGGGACGCCTGCAGCCGTTCCCGCTGCCCGGGGTGGCGCAGCAGCGCGTAGAGCCCGTTCCCGATCAGGTTCACGGTGGTCTCGAAGCCCGCGAAGAGAAGGATGAAGGCCATGGCGGCGACCTCGTTCTCGGTGAGGTGCTCGCCGTGGTCGGAGGCGCGGATGAGCCCCGAGATCAGGTCGTCCCCCTCTTCCCGCCCCAGGCCCTCGCGCTTGCGGTGGATCAGCTCCGCGAGATAGCCGCGCATCTTCTTCACCGACCGGGCGACCCCGCCGCGCGGGCCTCCGCCGTGCCGGATCATCATCCCGGCCCAGTCGCGGAAGTCGTCCTGGTCCTCGCGGGGCACGCCGAGCAGGTCGCAGATGGCGTAGATGGGGAGCGGGAAGGCGAACTCGTGGATGAGGTCCGCGCTCCCCTTCTCCACGAAGCCGTCGATGAGCCGGTCGGTCAGCTCCTGGACGCGCGGGGCGAACGCGGCGACCCGGCGCGGGGTGAACGCCTTCGACACGAGCCGCCGCAGCCGGGTGTGGTCCGGCGGGTCGATGTTGAGCAGATGGGTCATCAGCTCGGCCTTGCGCTCGCCCGGGATGCCCGTCTTGCCCCGGGCGTGCGGGGACTCGTCGTGGTGCGCGGGGTTCTTGGAGAGCCGCTGGTCCGCGAGGGCCTGCCGGGCGTCCGCGTACCGCGTCACGAGCCATGCCTCGACCCCGCTCGGCAGCGTCGTCCGGTGCACGGGCGCGTGCTCCCTCAGCCAGGCGTAGGCCGGGTACGGGTCGGTGGCGAACTCCCAGGTGAAGAGCTCGGGGGCGGGGGTCTCCCCGGAGCCGGGGGCCGGGGCGGTGCTGTCACTCACCCCCCGACCGTACAGCGCCCCTCTCGCGCGCCCCTCCCCGGCGGGAGGCGCCCGCGAGAGGGGCCGTCGCTCACTCCGCGCGCCGCCCCTGCGCCACCCACTGGACGAGCAGGGCCACGCTCAGGACCGCGCCCAGCGCCGCGACCATGAGGGGCCACCCCGGGGAGTCGTCGTTCGTCGCACCCCACGCGAGGAGCAGCAGGAACAGCACGGTCCCGCCCGCCCCCGCCGCCAGGTCCCCCCGGGACGCCTTCCGGGAGACCTCCGGGGAGGTCCTGTTCTCGTCGCCCTCGTTCACGCCTTCTCCTCCAGTCCCTCCGCAGCGCGGATCGCGTCGCGGTACGTACGGGCGGCGGCCCGCAGCGCCGCCTCCGGGTCCACGCCGGCCGCCTCGGCGCGGGCGGCGAGGGCGAGCAGGTCGTACCCGAAGCCCTCGTCCGCCGGGAGCGGCACGCCGAGTCCGGCCGCCCGCGCCCGGCCCGCCAGCTTCGCGGCGAGCGCGAGGCCGGGCTGTCCGAGGGGCACGCCGTCGGTGACGGACTCCCGCCGCTTCTCGATCGCCTTGGTCCGCTGCCAGTGCGCGTGGACCTCTTCGGGGGTCTCGGCGGTCGCGTCCCCGAAGACGTGCGGATGACGGTGGACCAGCTTCTCGACCAGCGTTCCGGCCACGTCGTCCACGGAGAACGGCTCCTCCGGGTCCTCCTCGGCGATCCGCGCGTGGAAGACGACCTGGAGCAGGACGTCCCCCAACTCCTCGCGCAGCGCGGCCCGGTCGCCGTCCTCGATCGCCTCCACGAGTTCGTACGCCTCCTCGACGGCGTACGGGACGAGCCCCTCGTGGGTCTGGGCGGAGGTCCAGGGGCAGACCCGCCGGATGCGGTCCATGATCTGCACGAGGTCCAGGAGGCGGGCGCCGGGCAGGTCGTACGAGCCGGGCAGCAGCTCCAGGTCGGGCATGACGGCCCGGCCGGAGCCGGCGAGCCGGGCGAGGCCGTCGGTGAGGTCCCGGTCGCCCTCGCCGGAGGGCAGGACCAGGACCGTACGGCCCCCGGCGCACGCCTCGACCAGCTCCCCGGCGGTGGGGCGGGCGTGCTCGACGGTGATCCCGGCCTCGCGCAGGTACGGCAGCTGGGGGTGGTGCTCGTCGGGGCAGAGCACCCGGTCCGCACCGTGCAGCGCCTGCCAGGCGGGCCAGGACAGCAGTCCGGGCGCGACGCGGTGGCTGGCGGTGAGCAGGACGATGCGGCCGGGGCTCTCGGAAGTCACCCCCCGAACCTACCCGGACTCAGGCACCGGCCTCGACGGCGACCGGGTCCTCGGTGGTCCGGCGCAGCCAGGGCGCGGTGGTGGAGGTGAGCCGGACCTCGGCGTCGTCCCAGGCGCCGAAGCGCGGGTTCACGTCGATGCCGAGGTCCCGGGAGGCGGCGGAGAAGACCTGCGTGAGCTTCTTCTGGCCCTCGGGGCCGGCGTCCACGCCCAGCTTCTCGGCGATCTTGTTCATGAGGACGTTGCGGCGGACGACGCCGTCGATCTGGCCGGGGGCCACGCCCTGCTCCTGGAGGAGGACGCCGGCGAGCCGGTCCTCGCCGCCGCTCTGGCGGACGAAGGCCGTCCGGGTCCGCTGGAGTTCGGCGCGGGTGGCGGTGACGCCGTTGTCCCGGGCGACCTTCTCGACGATCCGGTCGAAGATCATGACGTTGAGCTTGCGGCGGCCGAGGTCGCCGTCGCTCCCGACCAGCCGGTCGGCCTGCGGGGACGCCTCCTGCGCGGCCCGCACGTCCTTCACCTGTGCCTGGAGGCTGGAGACGTCGATGCGTTCGCCGCCGACGACGGCCGCCGCCCCCGGATGGGCGTCACTTCCGCAGGCGGTGAGCAGCGGGGCCGCGGCGAGGAGCGCGGCGGAGACGGTGAGCGCGGTGCGGCGGTGCAAAGGAGCCTCCCGGGCGGTCGTGCGTCGGTGGAACGACCCTGCGGTGATCGATGGTAGGGAGTCGCCCGGGCCGGAGCCACTACTTCGGGGCGACTGCTTCCCACAACGGCTCGTCCGCCGCCCGGGTACCGGCCCGTCCCGCGTTTTCCCCGCCCGCGGTCCGTCCCCGGTCCTCGTGCGTCTCCTTCAGGAGGTAGTGGGGCCGCCGCTTCACCTCGTAGTAGATGCGGCCGACGTACTCGCCGATGAGGCCGATCATCATCATCTGGACGCCGGCGAGGGCGGTGATGGCGACGAGGAGGGTGACGTAGCCGGGGGCGTCGACGCCGTTGACCAGGGCGGACCCGACGATCCAGGCCGCGTAGCCGAGGGCGACGAGGAGAAGGAGGAGGCCGAGGTGGACGGCGGCGCGCAGCGGCTTGTTGTTGAAGGAGAGCAGGCCGTCGAGGCCGTAGTTGAGGAGCTGGCCGAAGGACCACTTGGAGCGGCCCTCCTCACGGACGGCGTTCTCGTAGGAGAACGTCGTGGTGGGGAAGCCGACCCAGGAGAAGAGGCCCTTGGAGAAGCGGTTGTACTCGCCGAGGTCGAGGACCGCGTCGACGGCCCGGCGGGACAGGAGCCGGAAGTCCCCGACGCCGTCGACCAGTTCGACGTCCACGAGCCGGTTGATCGCCCAGTAGTAGAGGCGGGCGGTGAGGGTGCGGGTGACGCGGTCGCCCTCGCGGGTGCGGCGGGCGACGACCTGGTCGTACCCCTCGGCGTGCAGCGCGACCATGCGGTGCACCAGCTCCGGCGGGTGTTGGAGGTCGGCGTCCATGATCACGACGGCGTCGCCGGACGCGTGCCGGAGCCCGGCGAGCATGCCGGCCTCCTTGCCGAAGTTGCGGCTGAAGGAGAGGTAGCGGACCCGCCCCGGGTCGCGCTCCGCGAGCTCCCGGAGGATCAGCAGGGTCTTGTCCCGGCTCCCGTCGTCCACGTAGACGATCTCGAACTCGCCGTCGAAGCGTTCGAGCTCGGCGGTGACGTGGTCGTGGAAACGGGCGAGAACGTCTTCCTCGTTGAAGCACGGGACGACTATCGAGAGCAGCACGCGGTCATGATAGCGGGGCCCGACCCCCCGATCTGACGCGCGCATGACCCCTCGGCAGCCATCGCGTGAACTGTCCCTCCGGACCGGTTCCCGGCCTGGGAAACGCTGACATATTCGACCCGTCATGCCGAACTCCAAGGGCCCGCGCCCGCTCGCCGCCGCACTCCCCGCGCCGCTCGCCGCCACGCTTCCCGCGCTGTTCGCCGCCGCGCTCTCCGTCGTCGCCGTCTGCGGCGGGGACGCCGCCGCCCGGGTCTTCCCCTTCGGGCCGGACCGCCGGTCCGTCAACGACCTCGCCAACCAGTTCGTGCCGTTCCACGCGCACCTGTGGGACCTGCTCAGGGGCCGGGCGGACGGCGGTCTCCTCTTCGACTGGCGGGCGGGCTGGGGCACGGCCTTCCTGCCCGACTACGGCACCTACCTGTCGAGCCCCTTCGCCCCGCTGGTGGCGCTCTTCCCGCGCGGGGACATCGAGTACGCGGTGTACGCGATCACCGTCCTGAAGACGGCGGTCGCGGCGGCGGCCATGACGCACCTGCTGCGCCGGCTGGGGCCGGGCGCGTGGTGGTGGGCGGCGGTCCTGGGCGCCTCGTACGCGTTGTGCGGCTGGTCGGTCGTGGAGGCCACCTACAACCCGATGTGGCTGGACGGCCTGATCGCCCTCCCCCTGCTCTGCCTGGTGGGCGAGTGGGTGCGGGAGGGCCGCCGGCCGCTCCTGGGGCCCCTGGTGGTGGCGGTCTGCTGGGTGGCGAACTTCTACACCGCGTACATGGCGACCCTGGGCGCCCTCCTCGTCCTCCTGGTCCGGCTGGCGGTGACGGACTCCTTCCGGGCGCGGACGCTGCTGCGGGCGGCGGTGACGGCGGTCGCCGGGGTGGGCCTCGCGGCCCCCGTCCTGGTCCCGGTCCTCCTCGGTTCGCGGTACGCCCACCCGGGCCTGGTCCGGGAGTTCGCCCCGGCGGCCGGCACGGACGTCCTGGCCCGGCTGCTCCCGCTGACCTACAGCTTCTCCACCCCGGCGGCCTACGTCTGCACGGCGGTGACGCTGCTCGCGGGGGCACTGCTCTTCCGCCGCGACGTGCCGGGCCGGGAGCGGTGGCTGTGGCCGGGGCTGTGCGCGGCGGTGGCGGCGTCGATGCAGTGGGGGCCGACGCATCTGCTCTGGCACGCCTTCGCGACGCCGAACGGCAGCCCGTACCGGCAGACGTTCGTCCTCTCCGGCGTGCTGGTCCTGACGGCCTGGACGTGCCTGACCGGAGGCGGGACGGGGACGGCCCGGGGCGGGGAACGGGCCCCGGCGGTCCCGGAGGGAGGCCGGCCGGGAGCGGAGAGCGGCGGAGAGCGGCCGGGGGCGGAGAGCGGCGGAGGCCGGACGGGGGCGGGACCCCTCCCCGGCGGTCCGGGCCGCCGGGCGGTCGCGGGCGGCGCGGCGGTCGTCCTCGTCCTCGCGCTCGCCGCGCTGCCGAGCCCCCTCCTCACCCCCTGGTCGCTCCCGCTCGCGGGCGCGGGCCTCGCGGCCGTCGCGGGCGCGCTGCTCCTCCCCCGCCGGGGCCGGTACGGACTGCTCGCCGCGCTCCTGGTGACGGGGACGCTGGTCGGCCAGTCGGCGGCGACGACGGCGTACGCGGACCGGGAACGGCTCGGACGGCTCGACGACTACCCCGCGCTGGGCGCGGCGGCGGAGCGGCGGGCGGCGGCCCTGGCGGCGGCGGACGGCTGGCCCGCGTACCGCACGGACTCCGGGCACCCCCGGGTCGCGGGCAACGACCCGCTGCTCCTGGGCGGCCAGGGCGCCGCGTACTACAGCAGCCACACCCCGGCGGTCCTCACCTCCACCCTGGACGCGCTGGGCGGCGGCTGGACCTCGCGGGGCCGGAACCTGATGGGCCTGGACAACCCGGTGACGGACGCGCTGTCCGGTGTGGGCGCGCGGTGGCGGAACGGCGCGGTGGTCCGCACGGACGTCCGTCTCCCCCTGGTGACGGTACGGCCGCCGGGACCGCCCCCGGTCTACGGCCCGTCGCCCTTCCGCAACCAGGAACTCCTGCTCGGCTCCCGGGTCTACGGGACCCCGCGCGCGGGCGCGTGCCCCGTCGGCACGGAGGTCTTCCTCTGGGCCCCGGACGCCACGGGCCGGGCCCGCCTGGGCGACCGCGAGGTCCGGCTCCGGGGCGGCCGGCCGAAGCGGCAGGAGGCGATGGTGTCCCTCGGGTTCCAGCGGGTCCCCGGCCTGCGGCCGTCCCTTCCTGGCCCCGGCGAACTCGGCTGCCTGGACCACGGCCGCCTGCGCGCGGCGGTGACGGCCCTCCGCACCCGGGCGGCGACCTCGGTGGAGGTCACCCCGTCGGGGATACGGGCGGTCCTCCCGCCGGGCGGGGGCACGGCGGTCGTGGCGGTCCCCCGCATCGCGGGCTGGCACTGCGAGGGCGCCCGACCGGTCTCGTACGGCGGCTTCCTGGCCGTTCCCCTCGGGGACGGCCGCACGGAGATCTCCTGCGCGTTCCGGCCCCCGGGCCTGCGGGCGGGCCTGGCGGCGGGCGCGGCGGCGGCGCTGCTGCTGGCGGCGACGGCGGTGACCGCGCGGAGGCGGGCCCGTGCCCCGTCGCCGCCCGGCGCCTAGGGCGTGTGTCGCCCTGTGAGGTGGGGGACGCGGCCGGCGGGTGGTTTGCCTGCGCGTGCGGTGTGTCCGCGCGGAAGGAACCCGACGGCGCCGACGTTGTCGGCCCCCGGTGCTAGCGTCCCCGCCATGGCAAACCGTTCCTATCTCTACTCCGCAGACTCGATGCCGAACGAGGCGGGGATCCCCCAACGGGTCCGATGCATATCCGAGCACAACTGGGACATCCCGCTCGCGCACAAGCTCATGGTGGGGCGCGGAACGACGATCGTCCCGTCCATGATCTGGAACCCTCCGATCGGCATCGCCGCGGACTACGCCGACGGGGCGGCCCTTCTCCTCGACCTCCTGCGCGCGGTCGGCAAGGGCCTGGAGGACGACGCCGAGTTCGCCGAATGCGTTGCCAGGACCACGGCCCACCTCGAGAAGCAGCAGGCGAAGTACTTCCTCCTCGAGACGGGGGAGATCGTCTCGATGGCGGACGACGATCCGGCAGAGAGCGTGCGGCGTCTGGTGTCCGAGGACATCCCCGACGCCGTCGCCAGGGCCGAGGCGGCGATCGTCGGCCGGAACGACGACTGGCTGGCTTCGGTACGAGCCGACTGGCAGAGGCACTTCGCGTCCTTCTACAGCGAGGCGCTCTACTTCTCCTTCCCCGACTGACGGAGCCCGCGGCGCGGTGCCGGGCGATCCCGGCCTGATCGGCGGGGCACCCCGGTGGGATGGGCAGGGCCACGAAGACGGAAGACGGCTCGGAGCGGTCCGCCGGTTTCGGTGAGAGTGGTTCAGCTCGTCCAGCGTGGTCCCGGCGGGGCAGGAGGCGATGGAGGAGGAGACCCCTCCCGCGGACGGGCGCGGCCTTCGCCGTCGCCTTCCTGTGTCTTCCGACGAACGGCACCACGCGGTGAGCGCCGCTCACCTGGAACCGGTCGCACGAAAGGCGAGTGTCCACGGAACGGGGCAAAGCCCGGACCGGGTCATCGCCCTGCCCGGACAGCCCCGGACAGCGCGTCCGGGCCGCTCGCCCCCGGCCACCGCCCCCGTCGGTGACCCAACCCTCCGGGCGGTGCCCTCTGCCCCGGACCCGCCGCATCGGCATCCGTTCCGGAGGCCCGGCGCCGAAATCAGCCCCGCCCGAACGCGGTTGACGGGCAACCGGATGATGTTGCCATGACCCCTACCTCCCGCCGCGGTCTGCTCACCGCGCTGTCCGCCACCGCCGCCGCGGTTCCCCTCGCGTCCCTGACCGCCGGCCCGGCCCGGGCCGCTCAGGCGGTCACCACGGCCGCGGTTCCCGCCCCGGCCCCGCTCGCCGGTCCCGCGCCCGGCCTGAGCGCCCCCCGCTCCGCGGTGACCATCGCCCCCCTCGGCGCCGACTGGTTCACCCCCGTCGCTCTCGGCGCACTCAGCACCAGCGTGCTGTCCGGCACTCCTGCCCGTACCGAGGTCACTTCCGGTGGCAAGCGCGTCGCGCTGCTGACGCTCGGAGCCCGTACGGTGCTGCTTCCCGGCCCCGAGCGCACCTTCACCGAGAACAAGCGGCCCTTCGTGGACGACTTCCAGCGGACCCTGCCGGACCTGTCCCTCCCCGAGGCCGACCGCGTGTACTGGGGCACCGCTCCCGGCGGCGGTGGGTGGACCACCCTCGGCGGCGCCGCCTCCGACTACTCGGTGACCCCCGGCGCCGGCGTCATCAACCTGACCACGGACTACGCGAGCCGCCACGCCAGCGTCCGCGACGGGGAGATCACCGACGTCGACGTGCGGTCGGTGGCCAACTTCGACAAGGTGCCGACCGGTCAGGCGTGCTCGTACGCCCTGTCCTTCGGCTATCAGGACTCGCACAACAACTACCGGGCCCGGCTGTCCTTCACGACCACGGGTGCCGTCGAGCTCCGTGTCGAGAAGGAGGTCGCCGACGCCGTCACGCAGCTGGTACCGGCGGTCTCCCTGGCCACCGGCGTCGCCGCCGGCACCAACTGGACCATACGAGTCCGCCGTGAAGGGGCCAGGATCCAGGTCAAGGCCTGGCGCACGAACACGAGCGAGCCGGCCGCCTGGACCGCAGAGGCCGACGACACCACCTTCGGCAAGGGCCGGGTGGGCCTTCGAGCCCTCGCCAACGACGGCTGCACCAACCTGCCGATCAAGCTCACCGTCAGCCGCTTCGAGGTCACCGCCGCCACGTGGGAGACCCCGCCGACCGTCACCCACACCGACTGGGTGCGCGTTCTGGAGCAGCCGTTCGACGGCACCTGGACTCCGGCGCTGGAGGCGCAGATCCGCTCCTGGGCCGGCTCGACCGCGCCCGACGTGCTCGCCTGCGCGGCGATGTTCCTCCCGGACGCGCCCGCCGTGACCGCGGGTACGGGTGCCGCGGCGGGCAAGCAGGTCCTCGGCCGGGCCGGCTACGGCTACCTCGACGCGCGGGGCAACCGCTACGAGGGCGCCGACTTCCACGAGTACATGAACGTCGGCTGGACCTTCCCGGACGGCACCTACACCGGCCCGTCCAGCAAGCAGGTCGGCAACCTGGACTGTTCCGGCTACACCCGCATGGTGTTCGGCTACCACCACCGGGTCCCGATGGCGGCCGGGGCCGACACCTCCAGGACGCGTCTGCCGCGCAAGTCCCGCGACATGGCGGACTACGCTCCGGGGACCCGCATCGACCGGACGACCGGCGGCACCCCGCCCGCCGCGACCCTGCTGCAGCCCGGTGACCTGGTCCTCTTCAACGCCGACTCCGGCGACGACAACCTGACCGTCACGGTCGACCACGTCGGCATCTACCTGGGCGAGGACACGAACGGCAAGCGCCGCTTCCTCTCCAGCCGCAAGACCGGAAACGGCCCGACCATGTCCGACCTGGCGGGCTCCTCCACCCTGGACGGCACGGGCACGTACGCCACGAAGCTCCACACCGTGCACCGCATCTGACGCGCGGCCCACGGCCGGACGGCCGGACCGACGTCGGGGCCCTCGGTGATCCGGCGGAGGTCGTCGTCCAGGGTGCGGCCGGTCGTGGAGATCACCCCACCGCGGTTACCGCCCGTCCTCCGCTCCCGGTCCCGCCCCGCCGGCGTTCCGGTCCGGCGGGCCGGTCGGGTCCGCGGGGGTGTCCGTCCGCAGCTCCCAGCGGACCTCGCCGTCCACGATCCGGCCGGTCGGGGCGAGGCCGGCCGCGCGGGCGACGGCGGCGGAGGCGGTGTGGCCGGGGTGGACGTGGGCGACGACGGTCCGCACGCCCCGGTCCGTGAGCAGCCCGACCAGGGCGCGGGCCGCCTCGCGGGCGATCCCGCGCCCCTGCCAGGCGGTCCCGACGACCCAGGCGACCTCCGCGACCCGGCCGCCCCCGGTGACGGTCGCCTGCACGGTCCCGGCGAGGCGGTCCTCGGTACGGAGCCGCACCACCCAGTTGTGCCAGGTCACGGCCGGGTCCGGCGATCCGGCGGTCAGCCGCTCGTAGCGCGCCCGCAGCGCGGCCGGGTCCGGGGGCTCGCCCCCGGTGAAGGCGTACAGGGCGGGGTCGGCCAGGACCTCCGCCATCTCCCCGGCGTGGGCGACGGCGAGCGGTACGAGGTCGAGGCGTTCGGTGCGCGGGGTTCCGGGCGCGGCCCGGCCGTCCGGTTCGGTCACCGGGGGATCGTCGCACGTCTCCCCGTTGCTCCCGGCCGTCCCTCCGGGCGTACGGGACCCCCCGGCCGACCAAGATCGTCGCGGTTGCAGAATGACCCGCATGCCCCTGACGAACACACCGATGACGAACACACCGAAGCCGGCCGTGATCGACGACGCTCCGGAGATCGGCCGCATCCTGGCCTCCGCCTTCGGCGACGACCCGATGATGCGCTGGTTCTTCCCCGACGACGCCGGCCGCGAGGCGGGGCTCCGCCGGTACTTCACCACCCTCTTCACCCGGCAGTACGGCCTCCACGGCGTGTGCGAACGCACCGACGCGGCGGCGGCGTTCTGGGTGGCGCCCGAGGGTGCCGAGAAGGCCGTCCCCGACGCGGAGACGATCGGGCTGCTCCAGGAGATCCTGGGCGACCGGGCCGGGGTCTTCCGCGACGCGGTCACGGCCGCCGCCGAGCACGGCCCGGCCGAACCCCACTGGTACCTCGCCGTCGTCGGCGCCGACCCCGCCGCCCGGGGACGGGGCCACGGCTCCGCCCTGCTGCGCTCGGGCCTGGCCAAGGCGGACGCGGCGGGCCTGCCGGTGTACCTGGAGTCCTCCAAGCCGGACAACCTCCCCGTCTACGAGCACTTCGGCTTCGTCGTGCGCGACGAGTTCCGGCTGCCCGGCGGCGGCCCGGTCCTGTGGGCGATGCGCCGGGAGCCGCAGACCCCGTGACTCAGGGGTGGTCCCGGGACAGGTGACGGCGCAGCAGGACGTTCACGTCCGTCTCCGCGCTGCGGTCGCACCGCTCCCGGGCCTCGCGCCGCTCCCGCACGAGCAGCGCACAGGCGGTGCAGTGCGGTACGGGGCGGGGCGGGCGGCTCAGGTCGGGCACCGGGCCGCCCGCGCCGTTGCCCGCCCGCGTCCGGTCGTTGGCCGCCCGCACGCCCGCGCTCAGCCGCTCGGCGGGGGTGGCCGGGCGCAGGTCGGCGGGGTCCGCCTGCCACTCCCGGCCACCGCCCACGGGCCGCAGCATCGCGTACGGCCCGGCCCTCCCCCGGAACTCCCCCACCACGTGCGCCACTTGGTCGTACACGAGCGCCCCGCGCTCCGGTCCTTGCGACTCCATGCGCCCTGTCTCCTTCTCCTCCACCGCCTGCGCGGAGCGCCAGGGGTGGACTACCGTGCGTGTTCCGGGTCCATGGCGAGGATGGCCCGGTTCCAGGGAACGAAGAGCGCGGTCGGGCGGTACTTCTGCAGGTGGCGCGGGTAGTTCCACATCTTCCACAGAGGGAGGGCGCGCCATGCCGGCGAGACGGGCGGTCACGGGCCGGAGTCAGGAGCCGAGGAAGCGGTTCGCGGAGGAGCTGCGGTCGCTGCGGGCCGAACGGGAGCTTCCCCTGAGGAAGCTGGGCGAGGTCGTCGGCTGGGACTGGTCCCTGTTCTCGAAGATGGAGAACGGGGAGACGCTGGGCGGCCCGGAGGTGGTCAAAGCGTTGGACCAGTACTACGGGACACCGGGGCTGTTGCTGACGCTGTGGGAGTTGGCGGTCGGGGATCCAGCGCAATTCAAAGAGCGGTACCAGCGCTACATGCGGCTTGAGTCGGAAGCGGTGAGCCTTTGGTACTACGCGGTGAGCGCGGTCCCGGGGCTTCTGCAAACCCCCGCGTACGCTCGCACCACTCTGTCCGCGGGCGGCATGGACGGCAAGGAACTGACCCGGCAGGTCGACGCACGCACGGGACGCCGCGAACTGCTGTCCGGCACTACCGCTCCCCCGTTCCGAGCGATCCTTTCGGAGACCGTGCTTCGCACCCCGCTGCCCGACGCCGTCGAATGGCGCGACCAGTTGGAGCATCTGATCATGATGGGCGAGCGACGGAACATCACACTCCAGGTCGTCCTCAACTCGGTCGGTCCGCATGCGCTGACCAATACCGATGTGATCTTTCTACGGCTGACGGACGGGCGCTCAGTGGCCTGGGTGGAGACCGGATACTCGGGCGACCTTGTGGAAGATGCGGCCACAGTCGAGAAGCTTCAGCTCCGCTACGATCTGGTCCGTGATCTGGCGCTTTCCCCTGTCAAGTCACGGAAGTTCATCAAGGACATGCTGGAGGCAGCTTCATGCGCACCCTCGACCTGAGCCACGTCACATGGCGCAAGAGCTCCTACAGCAACCAGGACGGCGGCAACTGCCTCGAAGTCGCCGACGGCCTCCCCCACGTCCCCGTCCGTGACAGCAAGGTCCCGGCCGGGCCCGTTCTCGTCTTCGGGACCGGGGCCTGGGCCTCCTTCGTGGGTGGCGTCGCGGGCGGTCCGCTCGGGGCGTGAGGCCCGGGCAGTCGCACCGACGGTGAGGAGTGGGGCCTCGGCGGGGACCGGGTCCCGGCCCGCTCCGGAAAGTTTTCCGGAGCGGGCCGCAACCCCGGGGAGCGCCGCACGTCTGGTGGGTTGAAGGCGCCCTTCGACAGACCACCGGGCCACGCGTCCGGACTTCCTCGCTTCCTCGGGAGAACCCCATGTCCAGCCACGCCAAGCGGAACTACCGCCCCCGCCCCCGGGTCCTGGGTACCGTCCTCACCGGTGCCGCGCTCCTCCTCGGCGGCGGTTTCGCCGTCCAGGCCGTCGCCGACTCGGGCACGGTCCCGGCCCCGGCCCCGGCCGCGCCGAAGGTCGTCACGGCCCCCGACACGGCTCCGGCCGCCCCGGCGCCGGTCACCGTGCCCGCCGCTCCGAAGCCCGCCGCGAAGCCGACCGTGGTCGCGCCCGGCGCGCCCGCCCCCGCTCCGGCGACCGGCGACGTCTCCCGGCCCGCTCCGGCGACCGGCAACGTCTCCCGGCCCGCTCCGGCGACCGGCGACGCCCCCCGGCCCGTTCCGGCGACCGGCGACGTCTCCCGGCCCGCGCCCGCCGCTCCCGCTCCGGTCGCGCCCCGCGTGACCCGGCCGGGCACCGGCAAGTAGCACCACGGCCGGGCGGGCCGGGGTGCGGGAACCGCGCCCCGGCCCGCCCGGCCCCCGCGCAACGGATCGAGGCCCATGCAGTACGCCCTGCCCGCCGCCCCGGCGGCGCCGCCCTGGTGGTCCCGCCTGCTCGCCCGCGCCCCGCGCGGCGGGACCGGGACCGCGCCCGTGCGAGGACGCCACCTCCGGGCGGTCGCGCCGTCCCCGTACGGGGACGGGCCGGCGCCCACGCTCACCGAGCTGTACCACGCCCGGCGGCTCGACATGGTGCGGCTCGCGCTCTTCCTGGTGGACGACCTGCACACGGCCGAGGACGTCGTCCAGGACGCGTTCGCGGCGCTGTGCCGCACCTACGGGACCTCGCTGGACGGGCTCCGGGACCCCGGCGCGTACCTGCACACCGCCGTGGTCAACGCGGCCCGCTCCGTCCTGCGCAGACGCCGCACCGCCCGCGCCTACGTGCCGCCCCACCCGGGCGCCGGGGCGCCCGTGGACGAGGGGCTGCTGCTCGCCGAGGAGCACCGGCACGTGCTCGACGCGCTCGCGGGGCTGACCCGGCGCCAGCGCGAGGTGCTGGTCCTGCGGTACTGGTCGGAGCTGACCGAGGAGCAGATAGCGCAGACCCTCGGGCTCGCGCGCGGCACCGTGAAGTCCACCGCGAGCCGCGCGCTCGACGCCCTGGAGAAGAGACTGGAGGCGGTCCGATGACACCGGGCGCCGAAGAACACGGGCCCGCGCCGGAGACCGGCCGGGCCCCGGCGGCCGGGCGGTCGCGGGCCGCGACCGAGGAGCGGCTGCGGGCCGCGTTCGCCGCGCGGGCCGCTCTCGTGACCCACCGCGACCTGCGCCGCGGCGCGCCGCCGCAAGGGCGCTCCTGGGGAACGCGCCGCGTCCGCCGGGTGGCCCTCGTCGCGTTCGGCGCGGCCGCCGCCGTGGCCGCCGCGTGCGTCCCGGCCCTGCTGCCCGGCGCTTCACCGGTCCCGGACCCGGTGCTCCCGGCCCGTACCGCCACCACCGCGCCCCCCGGCCCTGCCCCGGCACCCGTGCCGACCCCGACATCCGGCCCGGCCACCCCGACGGTGACGACCCCGAAACCGGCCGACGCCCCGTAGGGGACGCGGCAGGGGCCGGGACCCGCGGGTCCCGGCCCCTGCCGACGGGTGACGCGCCTACTTCGCGGTGACCTCGTCCAGGCAGAGCACGAACTTGTCCGACTCCAGCTGCTGGGCGAGCGCCGACAGCTGCTCGCCGCACTTGTTCACGTCGAAGCTGTCGTCGATGACCTTGACGACCTTGAAGAGGTCGGCCTTCCCGGAGGAGCAGTCCACGGTGTCGACCTCGGGGTCGTTGTCCGGGCCGGTGACCGTGACGCACTCGCCGGGCTTGGCGTGCACCGGGGCGTCCCCGGTGAGGTGCGGGAGGCCGAGCTTCACGGCGACGGCGAGGACGATCGCCACGACGACCCCGCCGACCTTCTTGAGGATCGCGGAACCCTTCTTGGCGGGGGCGGGCTGCTGCTCCGGGGTGGCGGGCTGCTGCTCGGGGCTGAAGGGCGCGGACGGCGTCGTCATGAAGGGTTCCTCAGGGATATGAACATGATCAGACGCGAACGCTACATTTATCAAAAACGACAAAAGGGATCACAGGGAATCGTTGACCGATCAGATGCGGAGTCGTGATGCTGCCGCCCCGTCAGGGACGCGGGCCCAGTTGCCGCTGGTGGTCGAGCGCCCTGCGCAGATCCGCCGGCAGCGGGTGGTACGGACCGTAGGCGCGTTCCGCGTCGAAGAGGAGCCGCCGGAGCTGGTCCTGCCCCGCGACGTGGTCGCCCGCCGCCAGGAGCAGCAGGCCGATCCGCCGGCGGATGTCGAAGGCGCGGGCGGGTTCCCGCTCGTAGTACGGCAGGACCGCCCGGAACTCCGCGAGCGCGGCGGCCGTCTCCCCCAGCTGCTCCAGGCACAGCGCCGTGTCGTAGCGGAACTGGAGGGCCTGCGGGTCCGCCGGGCCCGCCTCCGCGTCGCGGTCCGCCGCGAGCCGGCGCAGCTCCGGCAGCGCGCGCCGGTACTGTCCGTCGTCCATCAGGGTGGACGCGTACTGCTTGCGCAGGATGCGGACGACCGGCGACCGGGTCCCGTGCTCGGCCTCGGCGGCGGGCAGGATGCCGCCGAGCACGTCCACGGCCCGGGTCAGCGACCCCTCCGCGAGCAGCCGCTTCGCCTCGTCCACGGCGGCGGCCACGTCCGGCCGCGCGGGCGGCGCCGCGGACGAGGCGTACACCCGGGGATCGGCGCGGGGACCGGATGCCGGGGCCGGGGCCGGGGCGTGCGCCGGCGGAGGAGGGGCCGGGACGGCGGTCACCGGCCCGGACGGGGTCCGCGCCCGGTCCGGCCACGGCGCGTGCGGGCGCAGGAACGGCCGGGTCGGGTCCATCGGCCCCGTCGGCGCCCCGCGTGCGGGCAGCAGCGGCAGCAGGTGCTCGTACACCTCGTGCGCGCCGGACGGGCGGTCGCCGGGGTCCTTGGCGAGCAGCCGCAGCACCAGCGCCTCCAGCGCCGCGGGCACCTCGGGGCGCAGCCGCCGGAGCGGGACGGGCGGCTCGTACAGGTGCCGGTGCAGCACGCCGAGCGCGGTCGAACCGGAGAACGGCACGTTCCCGCTGAGGAGTTCGTGGAGCAGGACCCCGAGCGCGTACAGGTCGGTGGAGGGTCCGACGGCGCCGCCCATGGCCTGTTCCGGCGCCATGTACGCCGGGCTGCCGATGGGTGAGCCGGTGTGGGTGAGGCGGGTGGTGTCGGTGTCCAGGACGGAGGCCACGCCGAGGTCGAGGACGGTCACCGTGCCGTCCGGACGGATCATCACGTTCCGGGGCTTGAGGTCGCGGTGCACGATCGGCACCGCGTGCACGGCGGCGAGCACCGGGCACAGCTGCGCGGCGACGCACACCGCCCACTCCCACGGGTACGGGTCGTGCTCGGCGAGGTGGTCGGCGAGGTCCGCGCCCTCCACGTACTGCATGACGAGGTACAGGTCGTCGTCCTCGCTGCCCGCGTCGTGCACGGTCACCAGACCGGGATGGGCCACGCGCGCGGTGACCCGGCACTCGCGCACGAAGCGGCGGCGCAGTTCGTCGGCGTCGGCGGCGGGGCCGGTCATGGCGGCCGGCCGGAGCAGCTTCACCGCGACCCGGCGGTCGAGGCGCCCGTCGTAGGCCGTCCAGACCTGGCCCATGCCGCCCTGGCCGATGACGGTGGCGAGTTCGTAGCGTCCTCCGACGACCCGCCCGCTCACCGGCCGCCTTCGTCTTCCCGGGGCTCCTTGCGCAGCAGGTCGCTCAGCTCGTCCAGTTCGGCGCGGACCTGCTCGATGCGGGCCGGGGGCCGGGGGGCGGGGGCCACGGGCGCGGGGGTGACGGAGGCGGGGGTCACGGGAACGGCGTACGGGTTCGGGCCCGCGCCCCCGCCCGGAACGCCCCCGCCCGGAACGCTTCCGCCCGGAACGGTGACGGCGGTGCCGAACGCGTACCCCCGCGGGTCGCGGCCGAACGCCGTCCCCTCCGCGCGGCGGCGTTCGGCGTGGCGGATCTCCCCGACCAGGTAGTACGTGACCGGGCCCGCCACCAGGACCGTGATGACGCCGAGCGCGACGAAGGACTCCGCGGTGGTGACCTCCTGGTCGCCGGTGGCCGCCGCGTACGCGAACAGGCCGGCCCCCGCGAGGAACGTCAGGGCGCACAGCACCCAGTCCGCCGTCCTGCGGGTGACGACCGCCAGCCGCAGCATCGGCGCCCAGGCCAGGAAACCGCAGCTGAGCAGCGCGAGCGCGCAGAAGAGGACGCGCAGGGCGATCCGGCCGCCGGAGGCGGGGCTCTTCGGCGGCTGCGGGACCTGCGGGGGGCCGTACATCCTGCTGCTCCTGCTCGGACGGTTCGGGTGCGGAGCACGAGCGTATACACCCCCGGGGACAACGGCTCCGGGATACCCGGAACCGTTGTGGAACGGATGAGGAGCGGCGCGCCGGGCCCCGGCCCGGGGGCCCGGCGGACCGGGCCCGGGGCGTCAGGGCGCCACGGAACCGTTCGCCAGGCCGTCGTACATCCCCTGGACCAGCCGGTCGCCGAGGCGGGAGGTCTCCCGCAGGGCCTCCTCGAACGCGGCCAGGGCGCGGAACCGCTCCCCGAGCACGCGCTGTTCGGCCAGGGGGAGGCGCGGGAGCCGGAGGCGGCGGACGTCGAGCCGGGACGCGGTGGAGGCGTAGCTGCTGGCCTGCCGGGTGTTGGCGGTGGCGCGGAGGAAACCGGCCACGAACCAGGGGTCGAGGGCCGCCGGGTCGGGGCGCAGCAGGTGGAGGTTGCGGCCGAGGGCGGCGCCCTCGGCGGAGGCGTCCACGACGCGCACGGCCGCGCCGCCGCCCAGGACGGGGACGACGACGTCCCCGGCGGCGAGCAGCACCGGCTCCTCCGGCGGCCCGTCCGGCAGCGTCCCGGAGGGGGGCTGGGCGGCCAGGACGTCGTGGTCGGTCAGGACGGCGACCGGGGCGGAGGCGGGGGCGGTGCCCGTGCCGCCCGCGCGCAGGGTCAGGGCCCCGGCGCGGGCCAGTTCGCCGACCGTCGTGACGGGCCCGCCGGCCCCGGTGCCGACCGGGTCGGTGACGGGCGGCGGAGTCAGTTCCCGGGTGCGGCGCAGCGTCTCGGTCAGCCGCTCGCGCACCCCGGCCAGCTGCGCCGGGCCCCCGGCCCCGGCCGGGGGCGGGAGGTGGCGGGCGGGGGTGAGGTCCACGTCGTCGTCGAGGAGTTCGACGACGGACACGGAGCGGCTCGCACCCGGGACCCCGCCCGCCGCGCCGTCCCGGTCGAAGGGCGTCCAGGCGTCCAGTACGGCCGTGTGGACGGCCTGCCAGTCGAGCCGGTCGCGCCCCTCCCTGCCCGGCGCCGCGTGCTCGGACGCGGTGTCCACGAGAAGGACCTCGGAGGCGGGCCGGGCGCCGGGGACGGGCTTGCGCAGCACCCAGAGGTGGAGCGGGATGCCGTACGGGGGCGCGGCCCCGGCCGGGAGGGCGACGACCGCGCGCAGGGCGCCCCGGCGGAGCAGGTCGGCGCGGACGCGGCGGCCCGCGCGGCGGGCGGCGGCGGCGGGCGGCATGAGGAGGACGGCGGTGCCGCCGGGACGGAGACGGGCCAGGGCGTGCTGGACCCAGGCGAGTTCGGACTCCGTACGGGCCGGGAAGCCGTACTCCCAGCGCGGGTCGTAGGCCAGCTCGTCGTGGCCCCAGTTGCGGTCGTTGAACGGCGGGTGGCAGAGGACGGCGTCCGCGGCGAGCGCGGGGAAGGCGTCGGCGCGCAGGCTGTCGCCGGACCGGACCCGGATGTCGGCGTCGGTGGTGAGCGCCAGGCGCAGGGCGGTGAGCGCGGCGAGGTCGGGGTCGGCGTCCTGGCCGCAGACGGCGCCGGGGCCCTCGACCGCGCCCAGCAGGCCGCCGGTGCCGGCGGCGGGATCGAGAACGGTGGGTGGAGCGCCGCCGTCGCGCGCGTGCGCGGGGGCCGCGAGCGCCGCCATGAGGGCGGCGGGGCCGGGCGGGGTGAGCGTGTACTGGCGCGGGTTGGCGTCGAGGTGCCGGCCCAGGAGGAACTCGAAGGCCGGGCGGACTCCGGTCCCGGCCGCCAGTTCGGCGGCCCCGCGCAGCAGGGGGAGGGAGGCGGCGAGCGCGCCGGACGTGGGCGTGAGCACGGCCCGCTCGGGCCCCAGCCGCTCGGTCAGCACCTCTTCGAGGGCGACGGGGAGCAGCCGGGCCAGCCGTTCGTCGGGGAGCTCGGCCAGCGAGGGCCAGGCCGCGGACCGGTCCTGCACGAGGAGGAGGACGCAGCCCACGTGGACGAGGGCCGTGACGGCGCCGGCCGGGTGGCCGGCGACCTGCTGCCAGACGCGCTCCCCGAGCGGGACCTCGGCCAGCTTGCCCTGCGCGCGGAGCCACCGTTCGACCTCGGCGAGGGCGAAGGACGGGCTGGTCTCCGTGCCGCCCACGGGTTTGGGGAAGTCGGCGTGGCGGCGGCGCCAGTTGCTGACGGCGGCCCGGCCGACCCCGGCCAGCCGGGCGATCCCGGCGGCGGTCACCTCGGCGGCCGTGTCCGTCCCCTCCTCGCCCGCGCTCCTCGCGTCCGTTCCTCCGGTACCCGCCCCGGCCGCGTTCTCCGGCACCTGACCCATCTCCCCTGGCTCGCCTTCCGGCCGGATTCCCGACGGGACCCCTGGCAGGTCCCCGGCCGTCTCCTGTGTGACGTCCATCCTACTGACGAACCGCGCGAAGGGCGCTTCACAGTGTGATCCGACCTCGCTCGCGTGAACGATGTTGACTCGGTTCACAAGCTCTGCTGTGATTGACCCATCGCTCCAGACATCACCGTCGTCCGGGAGGACACACCCATGTCGTACGACACCCAGGTCCCGCCTGCCGCCCCGCAGCGGATCATGCGCAACGGCCTCGGCACCGCCGCCCTGATCCTCGGCATCATCGGCACGCTCTCCGGACTCGTCCCGCTGCTCTTCTGGCTGGCCGGCATCCTGGGCCTGATCGCCCTGATCCTCGGGCTCGTCGGCAAGGGTCGCGTGAAGCGCGGCGAGGCGAACAACAAGGGGGTGGCCCTCACCGGCGCGCTCCTCGGCCTCGCGGCCCTGATCCTCTCGGTCGTCGGCGCGGTGATCACGTTCACGGCCGTCAGCGACGCGGTCGACGAGATCGACAAGGCCGTCAAGGACGCGGCCCCCAAGGACCCGAAGGCCAAGGACCAGGGGGCCAAGGGCCAGCCCGCCAAGCCCCTGGCGGACGGCGACACCTCGGTCTACGACGACGACCTCAAGGTCACGGTCTCGGACCCGAAGGCGTACGAGCCCGGCGAGTTCGCGGCGAACCACACCCCGGGCAACAAGGCGTACCAGGTCACCGTCGTCATCGAGAACGGCGGCAAGAAGAAGTTCGACGCCACCCTCGTCACGCTGAACGGCCGCACCGGGGCGAACGGCGCCGCGGCCGAGCAGATCTTCGACGAGAAGGTCGGCGCGGGCTTCCAGGGCACCGTCCTGCCCGGCAAGAAGGCCACCCTCACCGTCGCCTTCGACACCCCCAAGGGCGCCAAGGACCTGACGGTCGAGGTGCACCCCGGCTTCGACTACAACGCCTCGCAGTGGGAGCTGAAGCTCGGCTGACCGGCCGGACCCGCTTCCCCGGGGCCCGGCGCCCCGGGCACCGCCCCACCGGACACCGCCCCACCGGGCACCCCGTACGACACGCCTCGGAGACCCACCCCATGCGCACCCCCCGCATTCCCGCCCGCCCCCGCCCGCGTGCCCGCCGTGCCGCCGCGGCCGTCCTCCTGTGCGCCGCCGTCGCGACCGGCGCCGCCGCCTGCGGCCCGTCCCCGGACGGCGCGAAGCCGGAGGGGCCCTTCGCGGAGCTGACCGGATCGCAGGTCCTCGACAAGGCGTTCGCGGCGACGAGGGCGGCGAAGTCCCTGACGGTGGCGGTCGACATGACGTCCGAGGGCGAGCGGGTGAAGGCCCACCTCTCCCTCGACGACGCGGGAAGGTGCACCGGCACGCTGTCCACGGGCACGGCCGCCACGACCGAACTGATCAAGGCCGACTCCAAGGAGGTGTACCTGCGCTTCGACGACGCCTCCCTGCGCGAGCAGACCGAGGGGGAGAGCCCCGAGGTGCGGGAGGGCGTGTTCAAGGCGCTCAGGGGCCACTGGGTCAGGACCCCGGTGACCGACCCCGACACGAAGGACGTCCTGGAACTCTGCGACCTCGCGTCGCTCCTCGACGGATTCGAGCAGGGCGCGAGCGGCATCGTGAAGGGCGGAGAGGCCACCGTCGACGGCCGGAAGGCGCTGACGGTGACGGAACCGGACGACGGCGGTGTGACGAGGACCGTGTACGTGGCCGCGGAAGGCACTCCGTACGTCCTGAAGATCGTCACGAAGGGCGGCGACGAGCCGGGGACGATCGCCTTCCCGCAGTACGGGAAGCCGGTCGTGGCGAAGGTCCCGGCGGCCGGGGACATCGCCGACATCGGCTGAGCCGGACGAGGACGCGACACGTGCGAGGGGGCCGCCGCCGGGGAGCGGCCCCCTCGCACGTGTCGCGTGTGCCGGCGCCGGGACCCGGCGCCGGGAAAGGGCCCGCCGGGCTCAGCCGATCCGGTGCCTGACCCACACGTTGGGCTCGACGTAGACCGCGTAGCCGCGCGACGCCTCGCAGTGGACCGGGACGAGGGCGCCCGGGACCTCGACCGGGCCGTCCGTGTCGAAGGGCAGGCCGGTCCACTTCCGCCACTGCCCGACGGAGCCGGCGACCGTCATCGACGCCGGGGCCACCGCCTCGATCACGCCGCCCGCGCGCACGTGGGCGCGGAGCCACGGGTCGTGCGGCAGGCCGTCGGACGCGCGGGTGCGGAAGGCGTACTCGTGGAGGGAGGACCCGGCCTCCAGGTGCTTGTGGTTGGGGCGGACCGGGGCGACCAGCTCGGAGAAGCCGAGCCGGCCGGCGTTCTCCCGCAGGGCGGCGAGCATCAGGTGCGAGACGCCCCGGCCGAGGAACTCCGTGTCGACCGTGATCTCGATCGCGCCGACCGTGTCGGCCTCCCGGTCGTGCCTCAGGTCGGAGAAGGCCCACAGCAGCACCTCGTCCCAGCCCCGGTCGGGCAGTTCGCGGCGGCCGTCCACGTCGAGCCGGAAGGGGACGGAGAACCCCCGGGCGACGACCTTCCCGCCGGGGTCGGTGGCGACGAGCACGTACTCCGGGAACCGCCGCACGATCTGTCCCATGTTCGCCCAGCCCACCGGGTCGTACATCATGAACTCGGGCCAGAGGTCGCGCATGCCCCACATCGGCCCCTCCAGTGCGGGGCGCTCGGCGAGGGTCGATATGTTCAGGTCCATGGACGCAGCGTAAAGATCGTTCCGGCGGGAACCAACGAGTTTTCCCGCAGGTCGCCGCAGGTCGCCGCAGGGGTCCGCGTCCGGGCGCCGTCCTACGGGAGCTTCTGCTCCGGGCAGCCGCCGAGGACCCGCTTCATCGCGTCCCGCTCCCCTTCCGTCACCCACACCCCGTACTTCTTCTTCACCGCGACCTGCCGGGCCACGTACGCGCAGCGGTACGCGCCGTTCGGCGGCAGCCAGGTCGCCGCGTCGCCGTCGGACTTGCCCCGGTTGGTGGCGGCGTCCACGGCGAGCAGGTTGAGCGGGTCGTTGGCGAAGCGGCGCCGGGTCTCCGCGTCCCACTGCCGCGCCCCCTTCTGCCACGCGTCGGAGAGGGCCACGACGTGATCGATGTCGATCTTGCTGCGGCCCCGGGTGTAGGTGACGGTGGTGCCGGTGTACGGGTCGTTCTTCAGAGTGCCGGAGGCGACCTTGCAGTGGCCGTCCGCGAACCGGACCCCGGTCAGGTCGCGCTTGAGGATGTCGTCCCGGGTGCCGCAGCCGTTCTTGTCGACGTCCACCCAGGCGCGGCCGAACTTCTCCCGGTCGTACCCGGTCTTCGGGGCCCGCCCCTTGACGGTGAGGGCGTCCACGGCGGCGAGGGCGGTGCCGGGCGCGGCCGACCGCCCCGGCGTGCCGCCGCCGGAGCCGGCGGAACAGCCCGCGGCGAGGAGGACGGCGGCGGCGAGGGCCGGGAGGGCGAGGTTCCTTCGATACGTCGGCACCATGGAATCCTAGGTCGGACGGACCGGGGCCCTCCGGCCCCGGGGTGTTCTGGTTCCCCCGTTCCGGAACGCCACACCTTCCCGGGGGCCGTCGCGCCCCGGGGGCCTCCGCCCTCCCCGGAGCCGTCACGCTTCCCCGGGCCGCGCCACACCGCCCCGGAGGCCGCCACGCCCCGGAGGCCGTCGCACCTCCCCGGAGGCCGCGTCACCCCCCCCGCCCCGCTCCACCCTGCTCCTCCCGAAGTGACTTCCGTCCGGAAGCGGTAGGGACCCGCCCCCGCCGGTCATCAACGGAACCATGGGAACCATGCTCGCCCTCTGCCGTACCGCCGCGGCCCTGCTCACCACGGCCGCCCTCGCCCTGTCCCCGTCCGCCGCCGCCTCCCCCGGCCACCGGGACCCCGGGTGGCGGGGCGCGTGGGCCGCCTCCCCGCAGGCGCCGACCGACCGGTACGCCCCCAACTGGTCGCAGCGGGGCTTCGACGACCACACGCTCCGCCAGGTCGTCCGCGTCACCGCCGGCGGCGACCGGGTCCGGATCGAACTGTCGAACCGTTACGGCACCGCTCCCCTGCGGATCGCCGGCGCGACCCTCGCCCGCGCCGCGCGCGGCGGCGCGGTCGTGCCGGGCTCCTCGCGGCACCTCCGCTTCGGCGGGGAGGAGTCCGTGACGGTCCCGGCCGGCGGCGCCCTCCACAGCGACGCCGTCCGCTTCCCCGTCACGCCCTTCGAGTCCCTGACCGTCACCCTCCGCCCGGCGGGCCCCACCGGCCCCGCCACCTTCCACCCGTTCGCCGCCGCCACCACCTACCGCGCCCCCGGCGACCACCGCGCCGACGAGTCCGGCGCGCCCTTCGGCGAGACCGGCCGGTCCTGGTACTACCTCTCGGGCGTCGAGGTCTCCGGCGGGCGGGACGCCGGCCGCCGCGACGGGGTCGTCGCCCTCGGCGACTCCCTCACCGACGGCGCGGGCTCCACCCCCGACGCCGACAACCGCTACCCCGACGAACTCGCCGAGCTCCTGGCCGAGGCCGGGCGCCCCCGCGCCGTCCTCAACCACGGCATCGGCGGCAACCAGCTCCTGAGCGACACCTCCTGGGCGGGCGAGAAGGGCCTCACCCGCCTCCGGAAGGACGTCCTCACCGAGCCGGGCGTCCGGACCGTCGTCGTCCTCGAAGGCATCAACGACATCGGCGCCGGCAAGGACGTCTCCGCCGAACGGCTGATCGACGGGTACCGCGCCCTGATCGGCGAGGCCCGTGACCGGGGCCTCCGGGTCGTCGGCGCGACCCTCCTCCCGGTCGGGGGCTCCCGCTACGGCACCCCGGCCAACGAGGCCGTGCGGGACGCCGTCAACCACTGGATCCGCACCTCGGGCGCGTACGACGCCGTCGCGGACTTCGACCGCGCGGTGGCGGACCCGGCCGACCCGGACCGCATCCTCCCGGCCTACGACTCCGGGGACGGGCTCCACCCGAACGACGCGGGCTACCGCGCGATGGCGGAGGCGGTGGACCCGGACCTGCTCTGAGCCGAGCACGGGCGGTGGCCGGTCCCGGAGGACCGGCCACCGCCCCCGGGCGTCAGGACCCCAGGATCGTCGTCAGGAACTCCCCCGTCCACGCGAGCAGTTCGCGGCCCACCACCGGCTTCCCGCCGATCCTGCCCGCCGTCGGGCGCGGGACCAGGACCTGGTGGGCGGCCGGCTTGAGGACCGCGCGCGGGTGCAGGCGCTTGAGCCGCAGCTCCTGGGACTCGCGCAGCTCCACCGGGGCGAAGCGGACGTTCTGGCCCTGGAGGACGATCTCGCCGACCCCGCAGGCGCGGGCCAGCATCCGCAGGCCCGCCACCAGGAGCAGGTTCTCGACCGGCTCGGGCAGCTTGCCGTAGCGGTCGGTCAGCTCCTCCCGCACCGCCCTGATGTCCTCCTCCGAGGTCGCGGAGGCGATCGCCCGGTACGCCTGGAGGCGCAGCCGCTCGCCCGGCGCGTAGTCGTGCGGCACGTGCGCGTCGACCGGCAGCTCGATCTTGACCTCCGGCGGGGCCTCCTCCTCCGCGCCGCCCTCCATCTGCGCCCGGTAGTCCGCGACCGCCTCGCCGACCATCCGCACGTACAGGTCGAAGCCGACGCCCGCGATGTGGCCGGACTGCTCGCCGCCGAGCAGGTTGCCCGCGCCCCGGATCTCCAGGTCCTTCATGGCCACGTACATGCCCGCGCCCATCTCGGTGTGCTGGGCGATCGTCGCGAGCCGCTCGTGCGCGGTCTCCGTCAGCGGCTTCTCCGGCGGGTACAGGAAGTACGCGTAGCCGCGTTCCCGGCCGCGCCCGACCCGGCCGCGCAGCTGATGGAGCTGCGACAGCCCGAAGTTGTCGCCGCGCTCGACGATGAGGGTGTTGGCGTTGGAGATGTCGATGCCGGACTCCACGATCGTCGTGGAGACGAGCACGTCGAACCTCTTCTCCCAGAAGTCGACCACGACCTGCTCCAGGGCCTGTTCCGACATCTGGCCGTGGGCGGTCGCGATCCGCGCCTCGGGCACGATCTCGCGCAGCCGGGCCGCCGCCCGGTCGATGGAGTCGACCCGGTTGTGGATGTAGAAGACCTGGCCCTCGCGCAGGAGTTCGCGCCGGATCGCGGCGCCGATCTGCTTCTCCTCGTACGGTCCGACGAAGGTGAGGACCGGGTGGCGCTCCTCCGGCGGGGTGGTGATCGTGGACATCTCGCGGATGCCGGTGACCGCCATCTCCAGGGTGCGGGGGATGGGGGTGGCGGACATGGTGAGCACGTCCACGTTGGCCCGGAGCTTCTTCAGCTGCTCCTTGTGCTCGACGCCGAACCGCTGCTCCTCGTCCACGATGACCAGGCCCAGGTCCTTGAACCTCGTCTCCGAGGAGAAGAGGCGGTGGGTGCCGATGACGACGTCCACCGAGCCGTCCCGCAGCCCCTCCAGGGTCGCCTTCGACTCGCTCTCCGACTGGAAGCGGGACAGCGCCCGCACCTTCACCGGGAACTGCGCGTACCGCTCGGAGAAGGTCCCGAAGTGCTGCTGCACGAGCAGCGTCGTCGGCACCAGGACCGCGACCTGCTTGCCGTCCTGGACCGCCTTGAAGGCGGCCCGGACCGCGATCTCCGTCTTGCCGTAGCCGACGTCGCCGCAGATCAGGCGGTCCATGGGGACGGTCTTCTCCATGTCCTCCTTCACCTCGGCGATGGTGGAGAGCTGGTCGGGCGTCTCCACGTACGGGAAGGCGTCCTCCAGCTCCCGCTGCCAGGGGGTGTCGGGGCCGAAGGCGTGGCCGGGGGCCGCCATCCGCGCCGAGTACAGCTTGATCAGGTCGGCGGCGATCTCCTTGACGGCCTTCTTGGCGCGCGCCTTCGTCTTCGTCCAGTCCGCGCCGCCGAGCCGGTGCAGGGTCGGCGCCTCGCCGCCCACGTACTTGGTGACCTGCTCCAGCTGGTCGGTCGGGATGTAGAGCCGGTCGCCGGGCTGGCCGCGCTTGGCGGGCGCGTACTCGACGAGCAGGTACTCGCGGGTGGCGCCCTGCACGGTCCGCTGGACCATCTCCAGGTACCGGCCGACGCCGTGCTGCTCGTGCACGATGTAGTCGCCGGCCTCCAGGGTCAGCGGGTCGATCGTCTTGCGCCGCTTGGCGGGCATCCGCTGCCCGTCCTTGCCGGCCGCCTTCTGCCCGGACAGGTCGGTCTCGGTGAGCACGGCCAGTTTCAGCGCCGGGTCGACGAAGCCGTGGTCGACGGAGCCGCGGGCCACGTGGACGACCGAGGGCGAGAGGGAGGTGAGGTCGGGGACCAGGCGGGCGGCGATGCCCTCGCCGCCGAGGACCTCGACCGTGCGGGACGCCGTGCCGTGGGCCTCCGTCACGTACACCGCGCGCCAGCCGTCGGCCAGCCAGCCCTTGGTGTCCGCGAGCGCGCGGGCGGTGTCGCCCCGGTACGACTCGGGGGCGCGCATCCCCAGGGTGAGGACGTCGCCGGACAGCTCCTCGTCGGCCGCGAACGGCGACACCGTCCACCAGGGCATGCCCAGCTCGCGCGCCCGGTCCCGGACGTCCGCGATCCCCCACAGGGAGGCCGCGCCGACGTCGATGGGGGCCTCGCCGCCGCCGGCGGTGGCCGCCCAGGACGCCTGAAGGAACTCCTGGCTGGTCGCCACCAGGTCCGCCGCCCGGGTCCGCACCCGCTCGGGGTCGCAGACCACGGTCATGGAGCCCTCCGGCAGGACGTCGAGCAGCAGCTCCATCTCGTCCACGAGGACCGGCGCCAGGGACTCCATGCCCTCGACCGCGATGCCCTGCGCGATCTTGTCGAGGAGTTCGCCCAGCTCCGGGTGCTGTTCGGCGAGGGCCGCCGCCCGCTCCCGCACGGAGTCGGTGAGCAGCAGTTCGCGGCAGGGCGGCGCCCACAGGCCGTGCTCGGCGATCTCCAGGGACCGCTGGTCGGCCACCTTGAAGTAACGGATCTCCTCGACGTCGTCGCCCCAGAACTCGATCCGGAGCGGGTGCTCCTCGGTGGGCGGGAAGACGTCCAGGATGCCGCCGCGCACGGCGAACTCGCCGCGCTTCTCGACCAGTTCCACCCGGGAGTACGCGGCGGCCGCCAGGCCCTCCACGACCTCGTTCAGGTCCGCCGTCTGCCCGGACCTCAGGGCCACGGGCTCCAGGTCGCCCAGCCCCTTGACCTGCGGCTGGAGCACCGAGCGCACGGGGGCGACGACCACGGCGACCGGGCCGGCGGCCGGGTCGTCGTCCCTGGGGTGCGCGAGGCGGCGCAGCACGGCGAGGCGGCGGCCGACGGTGTCGGAGCGGGGCGAGAGGCGTTCGTGCGGCAGGGTCTCCCAGGAGGGGTACTCGGCGACCGTGTCGGGGTCGAGGAGCGAGCGCAGCGCGGCGGCCAGGTCCTCGGCCTCCCGGCCGGTCGCGGTCACCGCGAGCACCGGCCGTCCCGCGTCCCTGGCGAGCGCGGCGACGGCGAAGGGCCGTGCCGCCGCCGGGCCGATCAGGTCCACGTGCGGGCGGTTCCCGTCGGCGGCGGCCTTCACCGCCTCCGCGAGGGCCGCGTCCTTGACGACTACATCGAGCAGGCCGTGCAGACTCATGAAGCTTTCCATCCCGGGGGGTGACGGGGGCGGGCAACGCGAACGGCCCGGCACGTCGCACGGGCCGGGTGGTCCCGGGCGCGTCCGGCCCGGTCGTCCCCCAGCCTACGACGTGCCGCCGTCACTCGCCCGAAGGAACGGCGCCACCCGGGAGAGTGATGCGGCTGGCTCACGGCCCGGCCGCACGACTAAGCTTAGTCTTGCACTTAGTCCACCCCGCTCCGCCCAGCCGTGAGAGGCCGCGATGGAAGCAGCCCGGCAGTACAACGTCCACGAGGCGAAGACCCACTTCTCCAAGATCCTGGAGGCGGTCGCGACCGGCGAGGAGGTGATCATCAGCAAGTCCGGGGAACCGGTGGCGAAGGTGATCCCACTGGCCGGAAAGGTGCGCCGCACCGACTACGGCTCCCTCCGGGGACGCATCACCGTCGCCGACGACTTCGACGACCTCCCCGAAGGCTTCGCCGAGGCGTTCGGGTACGAGACCTCCGGAGACGACGAGTGAGGCTTCTGCTCGACACGCACGTCGTCCTGTGGTGGCTCAACGGCGACCTCCCGGACGAGACCCGCGACCTCCTGACCCGGGAACGCTGGGTGTACATGAGCGCCGTCACGCCCTGGGAGCTCTCGGTCAAGCAGGCCACGGGCAAGCTCGACGCCCCCGCCGACGTGGCGGAGCGGGCCGGGGACACCCAGTTCCTGGCCCTGCCGGTCGTCGCGGAGCACGGCCTCCGCGCCGGCCGGCTCCCGCCCCACCACCGCGACCCCTTCGACCGGATACTGGTCGCCCAGGCGCAGACCGAGGGGCTCACGCTCGTGACCCGGGACAAGCGCATCCCCCTCTACGACGTGCCCGTCCTCACCGTCTGAGCGGTCCGGGCGGCCGTACGGCCCCGGTGCGCGCGCACCGGGGCCGTACGGGTTCCGCGCCGCTACTCGCTCGCGATCGCGTTCAGGACGTTCATCCGGCCCGCCCGGAACGCCGGGACCAGGGCCGCGAGGAGGCCCACGAGGGCCGAGCCGGCGAAGACGGCCAGGATGGTCGGCCAGGGGATGTCCAGGACGCCCAGGCCCTCCAGGGCCAGGAGCTTCTGGGCGGCGGTGCCCCAGCCCATGCCCAGGCCGAGGCCGAGGAGGGCGCCGAAGAGGGCGATGACCACGGACTCCAGGCGGATCATGCGGCGGAGCTGGCGGCGGGAGAGGCCGACGGCCCGCATGAGGCCGATCTCCCGGGTGCGCTCGACCACCGACAGGGCCAGGGTGTTCACGACGCCGAGGACCGCGACGACGATCGCCAGGGCGAGGAGCCCGTACACGATGTTGAGCAACTGCCCGACCTGGTCCTGGAGTTCCTCCTTGTAGTCGGCCTGGTTGCTGACCTTGTACTGCGGATACGGCGCGAGGGCGTCCTTGAGGGCCTGGTAGGCCCGTGCCTCCTGGCCGTCCTTCGCGCCGGCGAAGAGGAGCAGGCTCTGCGGCATCCGGTCGGCGGGTAGGTACCGGGCGGCGGTGGTGACGTTGGTGTACATCACCCCCTTGTCGACGTTGCCGGTGTCGGCCGTGATCGCCGCGACCCTGAGCTTCGCGGGCTTCCCGCCCTTGAAGGCGACGGTCAGGACGTCGCCGACCTTCACGCCGTGCTCGGCGGCGTAGTCGCTGCCGACGGACATGGCGTCCGGGCCGTAGGCGTCCGCGAGGCGCCCGGCGGTGGTCTCCCGGCGCAGGTCCCGCGCGTACGTCGGGTCGGCGGCGGCCAGGCCCTGTTCGGCCTTCTTCCCGCGCGGGTCGGTGACGGTGACGTCGAGCCACCTGTACTCGGTGACGTGGTCGATGCCGGGGACCTTCTCCAGCGCGGCCTGCGCCTGCGGCACGATCGGCTGACCGGTGCCGGACTGGACGATGAAGTCGGCGCCGACCGAGCGGTCCAGCTCCTGCGTGGCGGAGGCGACCATGGAGGAGCCGACCACCGACAGGCAGGCGACGAGCGCGAGGCCGATCATCAGGGCGGCGCCGGTGGCGCCGGTGCGGCGCGGGTTGCGCAGGGCGTTGCGCTCGGCCATCCGGCCGACCGGTCCGAAGGCCCGCAGGACGACGACGCCGAGGACGCGGACCACCCCGCCCGCGAGGAGCGGGCCGACGACGACGAAGCCGAGGAGGGAGAGGACGACGCCGAGGCCGAGCCAGGCGGACCCGGGGGCGGCCTCCTCGGCACGGGCGGCGGCCACGAGGGCGGCGGCCCCGGCGGCCGTGAGGACGAGGCCGAGCACGGCCCGCACCCGGCCGGCCCTGCCGTCGGCGGGGGTGCCCGCTTCGCGGAGGGCGGCCATCGGGGAGATCCTGCCCGCGCGGCGGGCCGGGACGTAGGCGGCGAGGACGGTGACGACGGTGCCGAGGGCGAGACCGGCGACCGGGGTCGTCCACTTCACGGTGAGGTCGCCGGTGGACAGCTCCATGCCCACGGCGGACATCAGCTTCATCAGGCCCACGGCGAGACCGACGCCGGCGGCGACTCCGGCGACCGACCCGACCAGGCCGAGGAGCAGCGCCTCGATCAGGACGGAACGGTTCACCTGGCGGCGGCTCGACCCGATGGCCCGCATGAGGCCGATCTCCCGGGTGCGCTGGGCGACCAGCATGGAGAAGGTGTTGACGATGAGGAAGACGCCGACGAGGAAGGCGATCCCGGCGAAACCGAGCATCGCGTACCGGATGACGTCGAGGAAGCCCGCCATCTCCTCGCGGCCCGCGTCGGCGGTCTCGGCGGCCGTCTGGAGCTTGTAGCCCTTGCCGAGGGCGGCGGCGAGGTCCGCCTTGAGGGCGTCGTCGCTCACCCCGGGCTTCGCGTCGACCATGATCTGGGTGAAGAGCCCTTCGCGGCCGAGCAGTTCGCGCTGGGCGGTGGCGGTGTCGAAGTAGACGACGGTGGCGCCGGGGTTGGTGACCTTGAAGTCGACGATGCCGGAGATCCGGGCGGTGAAGTCACCGGTGACGGAGATGGTCCGCAGCGTGTCGCCGAGTTCGAGGCCGTGCTTCTCGGCGGTGGCGCCGTCCACGACGACGTCGGTGGGGCCGCGCGGCTCGTGGCCGGACGCCATCTCCACCGAACGCAGCTCGTTCGGGGTCCAGTTGACGGCGATCGTCGGAGCGCCACCGGTCGGGCCGACGTTCTTGTTCCCCGCGTCCACGACGGTGACGCCCAGCGAGGTGACCGCGCCCTGCGCGGCCTGGACGCCCCCGGTCCTCCTGACCCGTTCGAGGAGGGAGGCGGGAAGGGTCTCGGGCCGGCCGGTCTCCGGCATCCCGGTGTCGGGCCCCGCCCCTGCGGGGCTGACGGTGACGTCGGAGGCGGTGGTGGCGAAGAGCTTGTCGAACGTCGTGTTCATCGTGTCCGTGAACACGAGGGTCCCGGCGGCGAAGGCGACGGAGAGGAGGACGGCGACGGCGGAGAGCGCCATGCGGCCCTTGTGGGCGAGGACGTTGCGCAGTGAGGTCTTGAGGACGGTCACGAGGTCCGCCCCCGCGCGTCGAAGTCCTTCATGCGGTCGAGGACGGCCTCGGCGGTGGGCCGCTCCATCTCGTCCACGATCCGCCCGTCCGCGAGGTAGAGGACGCGGTCGGCGTAGGAGGCGGCGACCGGGTCGTGGGTGACCATGACGATCGTCTGCCCCAGCTCGTCCACCGAGGTGCGCAGGAAGCCCAGGACCTCCGCGCCGGCCCGCGAGTCGAGGTTGCCGGTCGGCTCGTCCCCGAAGATGATCTCGGGCCGGGCGGCGAGCGCGCGGGCCACGGCCACGCGCTGCTGCTGACCGCCGGAGAGCTGGTTCGGCCGGTGCTCCAGCCGCTCGGACAGGCCGACGGTGTCCACGACCCGGCGCAGCCAGTCGGCGTCCGGTCTGCGGCCGGCGATGTCCATCGGGAGCGTGATGTTCTCGATCGCGCTCAGGGTCGGCAGCAGGTTGAACGCCTGGAAGACGAAGCCGATCCGGTCCCGGCGCAGTTGGGTGAGCTTCTTGTCCTTGAGGCCGGTGATCTCGGTCTCGTCCAGGAAGATCTGCCCGCTGGTCACCGTGTCGAGCCCGGCGAGGCAGTGCATCAGGGTGGACTTGCCGGAGCCCGAGGGTCCCATGATCGCGGTGAACCGCCCTCGGGCGATGTCGACGTCGACGGAGTCGAGCGCGACGACCCGGGTCTCCCCGGTGCCGTACGCCTTGACGACCTGACGCGCCCGCGCGGCGACGGCCGTACTCCCTCCCTTGCCCCCGTGCCGGGGGGTGGTCACAGCCGTGGTCACGTTTCTCTCCTCGGGGAGGCGATGGGTTTGTAAGTTCAACTTAAGGAACGGGGAGGGGACTTCTCCTCCTCCACCGGTACGACCGGCCCCTGGCCCGTATGGGGGAGGAACCCCTAGGGGCTTCTCCACCCGCAGGGCGAGTGGCACGCTGTCCCGCGAGCATTTAGGTGTACGAAGAAAGGAAAGCCGCCGTGTCCGAGCCCTCCACGTCACCGGCCGGAACGCCCCCCGCGGCGCCCGCCGGACCGGCCGCGGCGCCCGGCCGCACGGAACGCCGGGGACCCGTCGTCGCCGCACTCATGCTCGGAATGGGGCTCGCCGCCGTCGACGGCACGATCGTCTCCACCGCCGTCCCCCAGATCGTCGGGGACCTCGGCGGACTCGCCGTCTTCTCCTGGCTGTTCTCCGGCTACCTGCTCGCCGTCACCGTCACCCTGCCGGTGTACGGAAAGCTCAGCGACACCTTCGGCCGCAAACCGGTCCTCGTCGCCGGCGTCGTCCTCTTCCTGGTCGGCTCCCTGCTGTGCGCGACCGCCTGGAGCATGGCGTCCCTCATCGCCTTCCGGGTCGTCCAGGGCCTCGGCGGCGGCGCCCTCCAGGGCACGATCCAGACGATCGCCGCCGACCTGTACCCGCTGGAGGAGCGCCCGAAGATCCAGGCCAGGCTCTCCTCCGTCTGGGCCGCCTCCTCGGTCGCGGGCCCGGCCGCCGGCGGCCTCCTCGCGGGCTACGCCGACTGGCGCTGGATCTTCCTGATCAACCTGCCCGTCGGCCTGGTCGCCCTGTGGCTGATCCACCGGCACCTGGTGGAACCGGCCCGCACCACGCCCCGCGCGCGCGTGCGGATCGACTGGGCCGGCGCCCTCTGCGTCTTCGCGACCGGCGCCCTGCTCCTCACCGCCCTCGTCCAGGGCGGCGTCGCCTGGCCCTGGCTCTCGGCACCGTCCCTCGCCCTCCTCGGCGGCGCGGCCGTCCTCGGCGCCGTGACCGTCCTCGTGGAACGGCGCGCCGCCGAGCCGATCATCCCCGGCTGGGTCTGGCGCCGCCGCACGATCGCCGCCGTCAACCTGGCCCTGGGCGCCCTCGGCCTGCTCATGGTCGCCCCGACCGTCTTCCTGCCCACGTACGCCCAGACCGTCCTGGGCCTGGGACCGATCGCGGCCGGGTTCGTCCTGTCGGTGATGACCCTGAGCTGGCCCGTCAGCGCGGCGCTCTCGAACCGGGTCTACACCCGCATCGGCTTCCGCCGCACCGCGATCCTCGGCATCTCCGGCGCGCTCCTCGTCCTGCTCGCCTTCCCGCTGCTGCCGTACCCCGGGGAACCCTGGCAGCCCGCGCTGCTCATGCTGCTGCTCGGCGCCGCCCTCGGCCTCTTCCAGCTGCCGCTGATCGTCGGCGTCCAGTCGACCGTCCCCTACGGGGAACGGGGCACGACCACCGCGTCCGTCCTCTTCTGCCGCCAGGTCGGCCAGAGCGTCGGCGCGGCCGTCTTCGGCGCCGTCGCCAACGGCGTCCTCGCCGCCCGCCTCGGCCGCGACGGCGACCTGGACGCGCTGACCCGCGCCCTGGACTCCCCCGGGTCCCTGCCGGCCGCGACGGCGGACACGATGCGGCGCGCGGTCGACGCGGCGGTGGACTACGTCCACCTGGGCGCGGCGGGCGCGGCGGCCCTCGCCCTCCTGGTCCTGCTCACCCTCGCGCCCCGCCGCTTCCCGGTACTGGAGGAGGCGGCGGGGCGCGAGGAGTGAGCGCGTACGCGCGCGTACAGGCGGGAGCTGTACTACTCCGCCGAGGCGAGCCCGACGAACCCGGCCCACGCCTCGCGCGAGACCCGAAGGGCCGGCCGGGCCACGTCCTTGGAGTCACGGACGTGCACGGCTCCCGCACCGGCGGCGACCTCGACGCACTGGCCGCCGTCGCCGCCGCTGTGGCTGCTCTTGAACCAGGCGAGGGATTCCGTGGTGTTCATAGCTCTCCCAGCAACTTCTCGATGAACGCAAGCGACTCTCGCGGCGTGAAAGCCTGTGAGCGGATGATCCCATAGCGAGCTGCGGCGAGAACGGCCTGTTTGTGGTCGGTCTCCAGAGTGCTGGTGCCCTGGGCCTCAACGTAGACGAACCTCTTGCCGTCGTCACGGGTGATGAAGGTGAACGGCCCCTCCAGGCCCGCGTTGTCCTCACTGGCCAGCGGCATGACCTGAATCTCGACATTCCTCCGTTGTCCGACCAGAAGAAGCTCTTCGAGCTGACCACGCAACACGTCCCCGCCTCCGACCTTCCGCCGCAGCACCGACTCGCACATGACGAAACTCAGCAGCGGCGCGGGACTTCGCTCGAAGATCGCCTGCCGGGCCAGCCGGGCGGTCACCCTTTGCTCGATGGTCTCCGCGTCGACCGGCGGGCAATGATTGCTCACCAGCGCCCGCATGTACTCCTCGGTCTGGAGCAGGCCGTTGACCACCAACGTGTCGTACGACAGCAGCTCTATGGCCTGCTTCTCCAGTTGTGCCATCCCCTGGAAGAACGCCGGGTACTGCGCCTTCTCCAGCTGGTCCTTCCACACCTTCAACAGACCGCCCGCGTCCAGCACTTCGTCCGAGCGGTCGATCGCGCGCGGTGGTGGAATCCGCCGCCCCTGCTCGAACGACGCGATCGTGGAGGCCGAGTAGCCCAGCCGTTTGCCGAACTCCTCCCGTTCCATCCCCGCCCGCGTCCGCAGCGTCTTCAGGCTCTGCCCGAACGCCGCCACGACACCCTGCCCGGACCTGTCCGCCGTCCGGCCCGCGTCCGCCTGCTCCTCCGCCAACGCACCCCGCCTCTCGTACCTGCGCCGACGCGACGCGTACAAGCGGGTCGCGTCGGTGCGTCACCACTGGTCACGCTACGCCACCAGGAGGAGCTTGGTGGGCATGACGAGCAACAACGGCAGCCCCACGGGCACCACCCAACCCTCCCGTATCTCGCCCTACTTGGAGAGGAGGGTCTTCGCCATGAGGTTCACCTCGACCACCCGGGGCGCCCGGCTCGCCCGTCGGCTGGTCGCCGTCCGGCTGGACGAGTGGGGCCTCCCCTACGGGACCGGGGCGCACGAGGCCGTCGTCCTGGTCGCCGCCGAGCTGGCGGCGAACGCGGTGCGGCACGGGCACGTGCCGGGGCGGGACTTCCACCTGCTGCTACGGGTCGCGGAGCGCCCCCGGCCCGTCGCGCGGATCGAGGTGAGCGACACCCGTGCCGAGCGCGTGCCGCCCCGGCCCGGACGGCTCCCCGGCCCCGGTCCGGAACTCGCGGACGGGGGCCGGGGGCTGCTGCTCGTCGACGGACTCGCCGACCGCTGGGGCTGGTGCCCCCGGCCCGGAGCGCCGGGGAAGACGGTGTGGGCGGAGTGCGCCCTCGGCTGAGGAGCCGGGCCGGAGGAAGGCGCTGCGGGACGGGTGCGGGCGGCCCGTCGCTCGTACGGGTGACCACGGCCGACCAGCACGGTGATTCCCCGGCCGACGCACCAGGCTGGCTCCGAGCCGAAGGAGACGACCGATGCCCAAGCCTCCGTCATGCCCCCAGTGCCCCGACAGGCCGATGCTCTGGAAAGACACCACCTGCATGCGTCCGGACGTCCCGGACTCCTGGAGCTGGCACTGCACCGGCTGTCGCACGAACTGGAGACCCACCCAGACCCAAGTGGAGGAATACCCCTATGGGACACCAGCAGGATCAGCGCATCTCCTGCGGACGACAGCTCCCTGACCCCCTGCCGGGGAACCCCGGCAACACGAAGACCTGTTCGGGCCAGAAGAGCGTCATCTACGAATACGACGACAACGGCCAGTGCGTCCGGCAGACCGCGTGGCCGTGCAATTCCTGCGGCAACAGCTGACCGGGGGGCCGCCGGTCGTACACGTCCCCGCCCGGACGGCCCCCCGGTCCGGGCCCTGAGGGGCCCGGGTCAGAAGACGCTGTTGTAGGACACGTCCTGCGTCAGGGACACCGGCACCCCGCTCTTGAAGGGGGCCGACCAGCTGCCGGTGCCCGCGTAGAAGGTCTCGGCGCCGTTCGAGGCGATCAGGTCGGCGCGTCCGTCGCCGTTGGCGTCGCCGACGGCGGTGAGTCCGGTGAAGGAGCCCCACCCGCCGCCCACCCTGGTACGGGCGGCGAAGGTGCCGTCGCCCTTGCCGAGGTAGAGCCAGAGCACACCCGCCTTGTCCCGGGCGAGGAGGTCGCCGGCCGGGCCTCCGGCGAGGTTGCCGGTGGCGGCCAGCTCGTTGTAGATCCCCCAGCCGACGCCGATCTTCCTGCGCGCCTCGAAGGGGGCGGTGGACGAGCCCGTGCCCTTGTACAGGTACAGGTCGCCCGCCCTGTCGGTGGCGACCAGGTCCGGCCGGCCGTCGCCGGTCAGGTCGCTGCCGCCCGCCAGCCGGTCGTACGCCTGCCAGCCGGCGCCGATCCTCGTACGGGCCGCGAGCGGATTGTCCCGGTCGCCGGTGCCCTGGTAGAGCCAGAGGACGCCGTCGCGGTCCCGGGCGACGGCATCGGGTGCGGCCGAGCCCGCGATGTTCCCGGTGGCCTCGATCCGGTCGTAGACGCCCCAGCCGACGCCGGCCCGTGTGCCACCGGCCTCCGCGGGGGAATCGCCCGGAGTGGTGGGCCGCGTGCCGAGGCGCCACAGCGCGCCGCCGGTGTCCCGGACGAAGAGGTCGGCCGTGCCGTCGTCGTCGTAGTCGTGCGGGGCGGCGGGGCGGGTCACGGTGAACCGGCCGGTGGCGACCAGGTCGGGGCCGATGCCCTCGTCCGGGCGGGCGGTGAGCCTCCACTCGTACGCGCCGTTGCGGGCGGGACGGTCCCAGTCCGGGCTCTCCAGGTCCTTGCCGTCCCAGTGCCAGGTGATCCGGCGCGGCATGCCGTCGACGCCGGACGGGACGGGAAACGCCTCGTACACGGTCTTCCCGCTGCGGACGTGGGTCAGCGTCAGCCGCACGTGGCTGTCCGCCCGCGACAGGTCCCAGGTGAAGTCGGCCCCGCGTGCGACCTGCTCGCCGGTGAGCGCCTTCGGGGTGGCGGAACCGGTGAGGGTCACGACGGTCGACTGCCCGGTGGAGGCGACCAGTTCGACGTCCGGGCGTCCGCCGTCGGCCCGGGGCGAGATCCGGTAGAGGCCCTCCCCGTGCTCGGGGGTGCCGCCGCGCACCAGGAGGTCCCCGCCGGGGCCGGGGACGGCGGACGAGTGGGCGGTGAGGAGCTGGACCTTCTCCCCCGTCTCGACGGACTCGGCGGTGAGGGGCCGGACCTGGAGCCCGGACCCCCCGTTGGGGTTGTACGCGGCGTCGATGTGGATCCGCTGCCCCTGGACGATCCAGCCTCCGACGAGGTGGAGCGGGTCGTAATCGTCCCCACTCGCCCTGATCAGCTTGTGCCCGGACGTGCCGCGCCGGTGCACGCCGAACCACTCCGTGGTCCCGTCGTGCTCCCGCCACACCGCGTACGTGCCGGAGACCGCGTTCTGCCACTGGAAGGGGCCACGCGCATCCTGGACGTACGAGAACTCCGCCGTCGCCGCGGCGATGTCGACGAGCACCTTGCGGAGCGAACCACCGTCGGAGTCCCAGCAGTCGAAGACCGCGGCGTCGGCGGGGTATTCGTTGTCGGGGTTGAGGTGGCAGTCGTCGGCCAGGCCGGTGAGCGGACGCCCGGTCAGCCTGCCGTCCTCGAAGGTGAAGAGGCGCGGCCGGAAGCCTCCCTCCTCGCTCCGCACGTAGACGGCGAGGGTGGAGCCGAAGACCCCGCCGAGGCTGGACCCGGTGCCGAGCGCGTCGAGGTCCACCACGACCGGGGCGGCCGCCGCCGACGCGGGCGTCGACATGTCGTGGAGCTTGAGCACGCGGCTCTCCGACAGGTAGGTCCGGTCACCGGTGACGACGAGGTCCGAGGTCGCCTCGGCGTCGACGGCTCCGGGCAGTACGACCGACGAGCCGTCCGCGTACCACGTCCAGCGGACCTCGGGCGTGCTGCCGCGCTTCTTCGACAGGAAGCCGCCGGGGCCCGCGCCGACGACGTCCGCGCCGCGCGGGAACGGCACGGTGGTGGTCTGCCGCGGGTCCTCCTGCGCGGCGGCCGGCGCGGCGGCGGCCGGGAGCGCGGTGAGCGTGCCGCCGGTGGCGGCGAGGACGACGGCGACGGTCACGGCCGCGAGACGGCGGCCGTGCATGCGTTCGTTGTTCAAGTAGGTGTTCCCTCCCCTGGGTGACGGGAGGCTATCGGACGCGCGGCGGCCGGTGCGTACCGGTCGCCGCCGCGCCTCCTGCGCCTCGTGCCCTTCCGGGGAGGGGAGACAGGACGGGGGAACGGGGAGGAGGCCCCGAGGGCTCAGCCCTTCCCGTCGGCCCGGGAACCGCCGTCCTGGGCCTGCTGCGCCTGCTGGGCCTCCTCCGGACCGGACTCCGCCGCCGGTTCCGGGGCCGACGGCTTCCCCGTCAGCGCCGCCAGCGAGTTGCGGATGTGCTCCATGTGGGAGTGGATCTCGTCCCGCGCCTCCTCGTGCTCGCGCAGGACCCGTTCCGTGGCGCGTTCGATCCGCTCGGCCGCCAGACGGGCCTCGGTGAGCAGCTCCGCCGCCTTCGCCTCGGCGTCCTCCTGGCCGTGCCTGGCCTCCTCCTCGGTCTTCGCCAGGAACCTCCGCGCCTCCGCGAGCCCGCCCTCCGCGCGGGCGAACAGCTCCTCGTGGCGCGCCTCCTGCGCGGCCGCGCGCGCCTGTTCCTCGTGCTCGGTCTGCTCCCGCAGCTTCTTCTGCCCGGCCCGCTGTTCCGCCAGGAGTTCCGCCGCGCGCCGCTCGGTCTCCTCGAACGCCTCCCGCGCCGCCGCCCTCAGCTCCTCGGCCTCGCGGCGCGCCTCCGCCGCCAGCTTCCCCGCCCGCTCGCGAGCCGACTCCAGGACCGCGCGGGCCCGCGTCTCCGCCGCCTCGCGCACGCCCTCGGCGTACGTCCGCGCCGATTCCGTCGTCTCCCGGGCGGCCGTGTCGGCCGCCTCCGCGAGGGCCTGCGCGTCGGCCTCGGCGGCGCGGACGAGCCTCTCGTCCTCCTGCTCCGCGAGCTCCAGGATCTTCCGCGCCGCCTCGCCCAGCGACTCGTACCGCTGCGGCGGCAGCGCCTCGGCGGTCTCGCGGAGCCGGACGAGCTCCGCCTCCCGTTCCTCCACGAGGGCGGCGAGCCGTTCCACCCGCTCCAGGGCGGCGTCGCGTTCCCCGGCGAGCACGGCGAAGAAGCGGTCGACCTGCTCGGGGCGGTACCCCCGTCCCCGTCCGACAGCGAAACTCATCCCTGATGTCCCTTCCCTGTGGCCCGAACGTCCAGGATGCTTCATAAGAACGGACAAAAGGCACCCAACGTGCACGCACGTCGAGCGCCTTTCATCACATCCTGTTCAATTTCCGTCAGAACGGCCCTACAGCAGCCCGTCCCACATCTGCTCCAGCAGGACCGACCACCAGTTCTCCGGCGACGCCAGCGCCGCCGGGTCCAGCATCGCCAGCTGCGCCTGGAAGTCGACCGTCCAGCGGCCCGCCTGCTCCGGATTGAGCCCGAACCGCAGCCGCCACATCCGCCCGAGCAGCGCCATCGACCGCGTGAACTCCGGAAGCCCGGTGTTCACGAACTGCGGCGGCACCGACTGCCCGCCCGGACCGGCCTCCACCGGCACCGCCACGATGTGCGCGGTCCCGTACTGGACGCACAGCGCCCGCCCGAAGTCCGAACCGAGCACCAGGTACGAACTCGCGTCCGGCGCCGCCGGCACCTGCCGCTGCGCCGCCAGCTCGGCCAGCGTCGGCACCACCGGCACCGCGGGCTGCGCCCAGAAGAACGGACCGAAGTCCGCCGGGAGCCCCGCCCACACCAGCGTGCGCGCCACCAGCTCCGGCACGCCCTGCCGGGACACCGCCCGCTGGTCGAACCGGAGGATGCCCGGACCGAACGCCCCGGCCAGCTCCTGCGCGACCGCCTCCGGCGGCACCGGCGGCAACGGCTGCACCGGCGGCAGCGGCGCCCGCACCGGAGCGGGCCGCGCCGGACCGTCCGCGACCTGGTGCAGCTCGCCCTGATGGGTCAGGAGCTGCCGCATGCCCTGCTGCCGGCCCGCGTGATCACGCCCGTACGGAGCGATGCTCGTGATCCGCGCCTGCGGCCACGTCTCCCGGATCATCCGCGCGCAGTAGCCGCCCGGCAGCTCGCAGGACTCCAGCTCCGTGTGCAGCTCCAGGACCTGCTGCGGCGGCACGTTCATCGCGCGCAGCTCGTGCAGGATCTGCCACTCCGGGTGCGGGGTGCCCGGCGCCGAACGCCGGATGATCTGCGCCTCGGAACCGTCGGGCGCCCGGTAGCGCAGCACCGCCTGGTAGCCGGGGCCGACCGTCGGCTGCCCGGACGGCTGCTGCGGATACCCGTACGCGGGAGGCGCGGGCGGGGGCGTGTGCCCGCCCACCGGCGGCGCCGGGGCGGGCGGGGGCGGCGGACCGGCCGGACCGGACGGGCCGGGATGCGCCAGCATCGTCGCCGCCTGCGCGATGCCGCCCGGAGGCGTACCGGGCACGCCCGGCGGCGGGGGCGGGGGCGGCGGAGCCCCCGGGCCGGACGGGCCCGGGTGCGCCAGCATCGTCGCCGCGTGGTGCACGGGCTGCGGCGGCGTCACGGGCCCCGGCGGGGCGGGCGCGGGCGGCGGACCGGGCGGCCGGGGCGCGGACGGCGGGCCGGGCGGCTGGGGCCCGTCGGGACCGAGCTGCGGCACCAGCCGCGTCGGGACGTACGCGCCGGCACCCGAAGCAGGACCCGCCGGACCCGGCGTGCCCGGGACGCCCGGCGGGGGCGGCGTGACGCCCGGGCCGCGACCGCTCTCCGGAGGCAGCGGGGCCTTGCCCGTCACGGCGTCCGCGATGTCCTCGGCACCCGGCGACGGGCGCGCGGGCGGAGGCGGAAGCGGAGGGACACCCGGAACGGGCGGGGACGACGCGACGAGGGGGGCGGAGGGAGCCGACACCCCGTAGTCCGGCAGGGGCGGCGCGGCCGGGTCGAGCCGGGGCGCGATGGCGGTCGGGGGCAGCGCGCTGCCCCCCTTCATCAGAGCGGTCGGCGCGTCCGCGCCCACCGACGGCGGCGGGGCGTCCTCGTCGTCCGCCCCCGACAGCGGCGGCGCGAAGACGGTCGCGGGCAGCGGCACCGCCCCGTCCGCGCCACCGGAACTCGCGTTCGCGTCGGCCCACGGGCTGTCGGCGGACGCGGGCGGGAGCGGCGGGACGGAGGACGCCGGCGGCGGCACGGGCGCCTCCGCCGGAACCCCGTCCATCGCGGTCGGCTCGTACCCGTCCTCATCCGAACCGGAAGCAGAACCGGAACCGGAAGCGGAACCGGAACCAGAAGCGGGAGCGGGCACACCCCCGGGCACCCCCGCCCCGTCCGAAGCCCCCGTCGCGTCGGAAGAGGCGAAGGACCCGGAAGAAGCAGAAGAAGCAGAAGACGCCGAAGAGGCCGAGGACGCCACCGGCTCCACCGCGTCCGACACGTCGTCCACCGCCCCCGACGCGCTCGCGCTCTCCTGCGACGCGTGCGACTCCTCCCTCGGCAGCCCGATCTTGTCCGCCGCGTCCTGCAGCCACTCCGGCGGAGTCAGCAGGAACGACGTCTGGTTCAGATCGATCCGGGCCGCGGGCACCGCCGCCTGGGCCGGCACCTCGTCCGCCGACCCGTACTCCTCCTCGTACCGCCGGATCACCTCGCCCACCGGCAGCCCCGGCCACAGCGTGGCCTCACCGCTGTCCCGCGCGATCACGAGCCGCTGGCGCCCACCGTCCGACGTCGGACCGCCCTCGCGGTCCTCCGCCCACACCACGAACCCCAGCCCGAACTCCCGCACCCGCACCTCACGGTGCTGATAGCCCGGCAGATCGCCGTTGATCCACTCCTCGGCGCGCTCCTGCGCCTGTGCGAACGTCACCACAGCCAGCTCACTCCCCCACCGGGACCACGGGCACGGCGCGCGCGAAGCCGCCGTCCACCATCAGGTTCGCCACCGTCTCCAGCTCCGGCGGATTGCCCACGAGCCGCTGGAGGAACGCGTCGAAGTCCGCGCCACAGGGCAGCAGCAACCGCGCCACCCGCTCGTTCACCGTCCAGCCGGCCGCCACCTCGCCGGCGTCCCGCGCGTCGTCGTACGCGCAGAACCACACCGAACCCACCGCGTCACCGCGCACCTTCAGGGCGATCAGGCCGCCCTGCACGAACGCCACGCCCAGGTAGTCCTTCGTCAGGTGGTCACGGAGGCACTTGTTCACGTAGACGAGATCGTTGACCCCGGCCTCCTCCCGCACCGTGAAGAACGGCTGGTCCACCAGGAGCCCCAGCTCCGCGTCGAGCGCCACCCCCACCGGAGCACACCCGCCCGCCGCCTTCAGGAACGAGCGGTACGCCCCCGGAAGCCGGAAGCCCAGGTCCTCCTCGACCCCCTGGAGCTGCTGCTCCGACACCGCCACGTGCCCCTTCGGCAGCCCGAAGTGCGCCGGCCGCGTCTCCTGGAGCGGACGCGTCCCCCGCTTCCCGTGGTCCACGGCCGCCGTCGCGATCCCGCCGTGGTGCCGCAGCAACGCCTTCACCTCGACCGGCACCAGCTCCATCCGCCGGCCGCCCGCCACGTGGTGCCAGGTCCAACCGTGCGGCGTCGCCACCGGCGGAATCGTGTCCCACAGCTCATGACCGGTCGCCGCCATCGCCGCGTTCGCCGACACGTAGTCCGTCAGACGCAGCTCGTCGACGCCGAAACCCTCCGGCGGGTCCGCGATCTCCGCCGCCGCGCGCGCGTACGGCGAGAAATCCGGATACCCGCGCGCGTCCACCCGCACCCCCCGGGGATGCCGGGAAGCACGGACCGGGTCCGGGAAGTGCACGACCTGCCCGGCATAGGCCGCGTTCGGTGGCGCGGTGTCCTGCCCGAGCCGACCTGTCGTCATGGCGGTTGCCCCCTGCATGGCGTCGCTGACTGCTGCTATCGACAGCCGGGGCACTGACCACCGCCGACTGATGCCGCACAGCCTATGCGGTGCCACAAGAGCCCGGACCGGCCCGATCCGGCGGTCACCACCCGTCACGAACCCATGACAGGCACCCCATGATTCCGACACACCGGCGACACGTTCGGCCGCCCCAGCTTCCCCATATGGCTCCCTATTTGGCAGGCTGTCCACGCAACTCGGGGGATTGCAGGAGGGGAAGACCAGCACCATGCGCACAGCGACCACGCCCACACAGGGTGACCCACGCCTCAACTGGAGCAGCAGCGCGGAAGCCACCCGCGCACCCTCGCTGCTCCACCGCCGCGACGGAATCCTCCCCACCGTCGGAGCGGCACTCTCCGTACGCGGGGAGACACTCACCGGCACCGCGAGCCGCGGCGACCGGCCCCCCGTACTGCACCCCCTCGTCCAGGACTTCCTGGACACCCTCGCCACCGGCCAGCGGGAACGGTTCACCGGACGCTGCCCCGAGGCCATCCTGCTCTCCCGGCACCTCACCGCCGTCGACGGCGGACGCTCCAAGCGCGGCCGGCGCAAACCGCTCACCAACGGCGAGGCCCGCCGCTCCCTCCGCCACGCCAAGCTCACCGCCCGGCACATCCGCGAGGACGGCGACCCCCTGCACGGGAGCTACGCCCCGCCCTGCCGCTCCTGCACGGCGATGCTCGCCCACTTCGGCGTCCGCGCCGTCGACCCCACCACGCCTGTCGAGAACGGCTGACCGCACCCCCATGCCCGACCACCTCAGCACCACCCGCTTCCCGGTCAACGTCGACGCCGCACTCCGCGAGGCCGGCTGGCAGCCCGGCCGCTGGGACATCAGACGCGCCGAAGAGTGGGCCGACGCCCTGCGCGCCCACGTCTCCCCCACCGGACACCGCCACCACGTCTTCCCCGCCGCCGTCGAGGCGTGGGCCGAGTTCGGCGGCCTGCGGATCACCGCCCCCGGCCACGGCCGGCAGATAGCGCCCGCCGCCGTGCGCTTCGACCCGCTCGCCGGCCTCCACCTCTCCCGCACCCTCGCCGACCTCGGCCGCGCCCTGGAGACGGAACTCGCCCCCCTCGGGGAGGAGGGCGACCACCAGGCCGTCCTGGCGATGGACGCGGAGGGCCGCGTCTACAGCCTCGACCACGCGGGCGACTGGTACCTCGGCAAGGACATCGACGCGGCCCTGTCGACGCTGGTCACGGGGGCGCGGCCGACCCGCCTGACGGCGGGCTGACGGGGGGCGGCCTCGCGGGGCGCGGCCTCGTGGGGCGTGATCCCGCCGGGCGCGGCCTCGCGGGGCGTGACCTCGCGGGGTACGGAGCTGTACGGCAGACGGGGTCGCGCGGGGAGCGGAGCCGCACAGGAAACAGGAAGCGGAGCCGCACGGGGAGCGGAATCGCGTGGGGAGCGCGTCCGCACCGGGGCCGCACCGGAAGGGCGAGCCGCGCCGGCAAGGACTACGAGGCGGCCGGGCCGCCGCCGGAAGCGGCCGGCAGGACCGCCGACACCTTGAACCCCCCCGCGTCCGTCGGCCCCGACACGAACACCCCGCCCAGCCGGGACACCCGCTCCCGCATCCCCACGAGCCCGTTCCCCCCACTCGGCAGCCGCACGTCGGCGGCCCCCGCGCCCGACGGACACGGACCGTTCTCCACCTGCATCGCGACCTCCGCCTCCCGGTGGGCCAGACGCACCACGACCCCGGCGCCCGCCGCGTGCTTGTGGACGTTGGTCAACGCCTCCTGCACCACCCGGTACGCCGTCCGCTCCACCTCCGGCGGATACCCGCGCACCTCCCCCGTCACCACGAACTCCACGGCCGTCCCCGCGAGCCGCGACTGCTCGCACAGCGCGTCCAGCGCGTCCAGGCGCGGCCCGTCGTCCGCCGCGGCCTCCGCCGCCGCCGCGGCGGCCCTCCCGACCGCCGCCAGCGGCACCGCCGCCGGACCGGCCGGAACGGCCCCCTCCCTCAGCACGCCCAGCATCTCCCGCAACTCCGTCAGCGCCTGCCGCCCCATGTCACCGACGAGCGCCGCGTTCCTCACCGCCTTCTGCGGGTCCTTCAGCGCCACCGCCTGGAGCGCCGCCGCGTGCACCACCATCAGCGACACCCGGTGCGCCACCACGTCGTGCATCTCGCGGGCGATCCGCGTCCGCTCCTCCTGCCGCGCCCACTGGGCCCGCTCCTCGGCCCGGTCGGCGAGCAGCGACAGCTCCTGCTCCAGACTGTCGGCCCGCTCCCGCAGGCTCTCCATGAGCCGGCGCCGCGCCCCTGTGTAGAGGCCGAGGAGGAGCGGCGGCGCGTTGAGCCCGAGGGTCACCAGGAGCGCCGTGACCGGCACGTACCAGCCGCCCGGATCGAACTCCCCCTGCTCGGCGCCGGCCCCGGCGATGTCCTGCCGCAGCCCGGTCACCGTCACGACGAACACGGCCGTCGTGGACATCCCGGCCAGGAGCGCGGTGACCCTGCGCGGCACCTCGGAGGCGGCGAGCGTGTACAGCCCGACGATCCCCATCAGGAAACCCATCTCGGCGGGCGCGACGGCGACCGAGACGAGGACGACGGCGACGGGCCTGCGCCGGCGCACGACCAGCACGGAGCCCACGAGCAGCCCGAAGACCACCCCGAGGGGCACGGGCGTCCCCGCCTTCTCCGCGAACCCGACCCCTTCGAGCCCGCACTCCAGTGCGGACACCACGGCCAGCCCGACGTCCAGGACGACGCCGCGCCGTCTCTCCCACCACCTGCTCCCGACGCCCGTGGCGTCCCGTTCTGCCCCCGTTGCGGTCATGCCCACCACCCTACGGGCGGCCTCGTCCCCGACACGCCCCACGTCAACGCCGCGAACGCCAGTCCCTCGAACTGTTGAATCGGCAGGGTTTTCGACCCGGACGTCCGCATTCCGGACGAGAGTGTTCGCATGACCACCGAGACGAGCCGGTACGCCGACTTCGACGGCCTGCGGGAACAGGCCGTCGCCCTCCGCCGCGAGGGCCTCAGCCTCCGCCAGATCCGCGACCGCCTGAAGATCTACAACAACGACCTCCTCCACCGCCTGGTGAAAGGCGAGCCCGCACCGGAGTGGACCAGACGTCCGAACGCCAAGGACGGCCTCCGCGCCCGCGCCCGGGAACTGCGCCTCGAGGGGTGGACGTACGACCGCATCCAGGCGGAGCTGGGCTGCTCGAAGAGCTCGATCTCCCTGTGGGTACGGGACCTGCCGAAACCGGAACCCCGGTACACCGAGGAGGAACGCCGGGCCCGGATGAACGCGGGTCTCGCCCGTCTGCACGCGGCGCGGGACGAGGAACGGCGGGAGACCAAGCGGCTGGCCCGCGCCTCCATCGGCGCCCTGTCGGACCGAGAGCTCTTCATCGCCGGGGTCGCGCTCTACTGGGCCGAGGGCACCAAGGACAAGCCGTACGGGCGGCGCGAGATCCTCCAGTTCGTCAACAGCGATCCGAACGTCATCGCCCTCTACCTGCGGTGGCTGGACCTCCTGGGCGTCACGCCCGACCGGCTGCGCTTCCGGGTCAGCATCCACGAGCACGCGGACGTCGCGGAGGCCGAGAGGTTCTGGTCGGAACTGACCGGGGCCGACGGCTCTACGTTCCAGAGGACCACCCTGAAGCGCCACAACCCCCGGACCGTCCGGAAGAACACCAGGGAGGCGTACCGGGGATGTCTCGTCGTTTACGTCACGGGAGGCTCGGAGCTTTACCGTCGCATGGAAGGGGCCTGGTACGGCATAGTAGAGGCCGCCGGGGCACGGGACTGACGCTTTGTCCGTTTTGGCCCCATACGCCATCCCCTGTGGTGTAATTGGCAGCACTGGGGCTTTTGGTGCCCTATGTCCGGGTTCGAGTCCTGGCAGGGGAGCTGCACGACGCGGGTCCTGACCTCCACGGTCAGGACCCGCACTCATGTCCGCCTCCCGACCCCCCGGTATCCTTCGTGCGTCCACCACCCAAAGCCGAAGGGCAGTCTCGTGAGCGCCAATCTCCCCCAAGTTCTCGGCTCCGCTCGAACAGGGGAGACCCCCTTGGCAGCCGTCGTCGTCCTCGCAGCGGGTGAGGGCACCCGCATGAAGTCGAAGACCCCCAAGGTCCTGCACGAGATCGCCGGGCGTTCGCTCGTCGGGCATGTCGTGTCCGCGGCCCGCGAGTTGGAGCCCGAGCACCTCGTCGTGGTCGTCGGGCACGCCCGGGAGCGGGTGCGGGGCCACCTGGAGGAGCACTACGCCGGGACCCGGACCGCCGTCCAGGAGGAGCAGAAGGGCACCGGGCACGCGGTGCGGACGGCCCTGGAGGAGCTGGGCGAGGCGCCCGGGGGGACCGTCGTGGTCGTCTGCGGCGACACCCCCCTGCTGTCCGGGGAGACCCTGCGCGCCCTGGTGGACACCCACGCGGCCGACGGGAACGCCGTCACCGTGCTGAGCGCCGAGGTGCCGGACTCCACCGGTTACGGGCGGATCGTGCGGGACGCCGGGACCGGCGCCGTGACCGAGATCGTCGAGCACAAGGACGCCTCCGAGGCGCAGCGCGCGATCAGGGAGATCAACTCGGGCGTCTTCGCGTTCGACGGGAAGCTGCTCGCCGAGGCGCTGGGCCGGGTGCGGACCGACAACAGCCAGGGCGAGGAGTACCTCACCGACGTGCTGTCGATCCTGCGCGAGGCGGGGCACCGGGTCGGCGCCTCGGTGGCCGCCGACCACCGCGAGATCCTGGGCATCAACAACCGGGTGCAGCTCGCGGAGGCCCGTGGCCTGCTGAACCGCCGGCTCCTGGAGCGGGCCATGCTGGCGGGCGTGACGGTGGTGGACCCCGCGTCGGTGTTCGTGGACGTGACGGTGACGTTCGAGCCGGACGCGGTGGTGCTGCCCGGTACGCAGCTGCTGGGCGCCACGCACGTGGGCGAGGACGCGGTGGTGGGCCCGAACACGCGCCTGAAGGACACCCGGGTCGGCCGGGGTGCCCGGGTGGACAACACGGTGGCGGATTCGGCCACGGTCGGGGACGGCGCCTCGGTGGGTCCGTACGCGTACCTGCGTCCGGGCACGAACCTGGGCGCGAAGGCCAAGGCGGGTACGTACGTCGAGATGAAGAACGCGACGATCGGCGAGGGCACGAAGGTCCCCCACCTGTCGTACGTGGGGGACGCGACGATCGGCGAGTACTCGAACATCGGTGCGGCCAGTGTCTTCGTGAACTACGACGGCGAGACCAAGCACCACACGACGATCGGGTCCCACTGCAAGACCGGATCGGACAACATGTTTGTGGCTCCGGTCACGATCGGGGACGGCGCCTACACCGCCGCCGGGTCCGTGATCACCAAGGACGTGCCGTCCGGCGCCCTGGCCGTGGCCCGTGGCCAGCAGCGGAATATCGAGGGCTGGGTGGCCCGGAAGCGTCCCGGGAGCGCCGCCGCGCAGGCCGCCCAGGCCGCCTCGGAGGGGTCCGCCGGCGAAAGCTGACCGGAAACGAGTGCGTCGAACTCGGCGTACCGTGATACGTGCACACAAATTCGGCTGGTTCGCTCACGCGCCCGGAAGCGCGGGGACCGCGGCCAGAGAACACGTCTGAGGAGACAGTGCTGTGACCGGGATCAAGACGACCGGCGAGAAGAAGCTGATGCTCTTCTCCGGCCGCGCCCACCCCGAACTGGCCGAGGAGGTCGCGCACCAGCTGGGTGTCGGCCTCGTTCCCACCAAGGCGTTCGACTTCGCCAACGGTGAGATCTACGTCCGCTTCCAGGAGTCGGCGCGCGGCGCGGACTGCTTCCTGATCCAGAGCCACACGGCTCCGATCAACAAGTGGATCATGGAACAGCTGATCATGATCGACGCTCTGAAGCGGGCCTCCGCCCGGAGCATCACCGTGATCATCCCGTCGTACGGGTACGCCCGCCAGGACAAGAAGCACCGGGGTCGCGAGCCGATCTCGGCGCGTCTGGTGGCGGACCTGCTGAAGACGGCGGGGGCGCACCGGATCCTGACGGTGGACCTGCACACGGACCAGATCCAGGGCTTCTTCGACGGCCCGGTGGACCACCTGTCGGCGCTGCCGGTGCTGGCGGACTACGTGGGTGCCAAGGTCGACCGTTCCAAGCTGACGATCGTCTCCCCGGACGCGGGCCGCGTGCGGGTCGCCGACCGCTGGTGCGACCGGCTGGACGCGCCCCTTGCGATCGTGCACAAGCGGCGCGACAAGGACGTCGCGAACCAGGTGACCGTGCACGAGGTCGTCGGTGACGTGAAGGGCCGCGTGTGCGTCCTGGTGGACGACATGGTCGACACGGGCGGCACGATCTGCGCCGCCGCCGACGCGCTCTTCGCGCACGGCGCCGAGGACGTCATCGTGACGGCCACGCACGGCATCCTGTCGGGTCCCGCCGCCGACCGGCTGAAGAACTCGAAGGTGAGCGAGTTCGTGTTCACGGACACGCTGCCGGTGCCGGGCGGTCTGGAGCTGGACAAGATCACGGTGCTCTCGATCGCGCCGACGATCGCGCGCGCGGTGCGCGAGGTCTTCGAGGACGGTTCGGTGACGAGCCTCTTCGAGGAGCACTGAGCCGGAAGCACGTCACGGAAGGGCCGTCCCCCGGGTGGGGGCGGCCCTTCCGCCCGTCCCGGTCTGATCCATTTGGGCGGTCCGGTGGCGGCGGGTAGACTGCCGGAGTTGCTCGGCGAGGGAGGCTGTACCCGTAGGGGTCACGGCGGTCCGTTATCGACGCGCTCTTCGTAGCAGGCCATCGCCAGTCGTGGCCGGGTGACCTCTTTTCCGTCACCTTCCCACGAGGAGTGCACCATGTCCGAGGTCAAGCTCGCCGCTTCCGTCCGCACCAAGTTCGGCAAGGGCGCGGCCCGCGCGATCCGCCGTGACGGCCAGGTCCCCGCGGTCGTCTACGGCCACGGCTCGGAGTCGGCGCACGTGACCCTTCCGGCCCACGACCTGGCCCTGGCGCTGCGCACGCCGAACGTCCTCCTCTCCCTGGACGTCGAGGGCAAGACCGAGCTGGCGATCCCGAAGGCCGTCCAGCGCGACGCCATCAAGGGCTTCCTGATCCACGTCGACCTGCTGCTCGTGCGCAGCGGCGAGAAGGTCACGGTCGAGATCCCGGTCCAGACCGAGGGTGAGCTCGCCGCCGGCGGCAACCTGCTGGAGCACGTGCTCGGCACCCTGTCCATCGAGGCCGAGGCCACCCACCTCCCCGAGGCCGTCACGGTCTCCGTGGAGGGCCTGGAGGCCGGTGACTCCATCCTCGCCAAGGACATCGCGCTCCCGAAGGGCTCGTCCCTGGTGACCGACGCCGACGCCGTGGTGATCCAGGTCCTGGCCGCGCAGGCCGAGGAGCCGGCCGCCGAGGGCGAGGCCGCCGAGGGCACCGAGGCCTGAGCCACGGGCTCTGCCATGTGACGGGGTGACGGGCCGGACGGCCCGTCACCCCGTTTTCCCTTGCGGGGGTACGGACCTGTACGGACACGAGGAGACCTGACGCACATGACGGACGACGCCAACGCGCCCTGGCTGATCGCGGGCCTCGGCAACCCGGGGCCGGAGTACGCGGGCAACCGCCACAACATCGGCTTCATGGTCGTGGACCTGCTCGCGGAGCGGATGCGCGGCTCGTTCAAGCGGGCGCAGAAGGCGCAGGCGCAGGTCGTGGAGGGCCGGATGGGCCCGCCCGGTCCTTCGAGCCGCCGGGTGGTGCTGGCGAAGCCGATGTCGTACATGAACCTGTCGGGCGGTCCGGTGACGGCGCTGCGCGACTTCTACAAGGTGCCGGTGGCGCACGTGGTGGCGGTCCACGACGAGCTGGACGTGGACTACGGGGTGCTGCGGCTGAAGCGGGGCGGCGGCGACAACGGGCACAACGGCCTGAAGTCGATGACGAAGGCGATGGGTCCCGAGTACCACCGGGTGCGGTGCGGGATCGGGCGTCCGCCGGGCCGGATGCAGGTGGCGGACTTCGTCCTGAAGGACTTCTCGTCGGCGGAGCGCAAGGATCTGGACTGGTTCGTGGACCGGGCGGCGGACGCGGTGGAGTGTCTGGTGGCGGAGGGTCTGGAGCGGGCGCAGTCGGCGTACAACTCCTAGGGAACACCCGTACGGGGTGCGGCTGTACGATCGCGGGTCATGACGCACGTCCGTAACGCCGCCGTGGCCCTGGTCGCCCTGCTCCTCGTCGTCGCGGGCGTGTGGTCCTCGTGGGGCTCCGCCCAGCACGTGCTGTTCGCCAAGGGGCGTGAGCACGGGACGCTGAGGGTGGTCTCGTGCGGCGAGGAGAGGTGCGAGGGCCGGTACGTTCCGGAGGACTCCGGTCCGGGGCGCCGGACGCTGACGGTCGGGCGTTCGGTGGCGGCGGAGCCGGGGGAGACGATTCCGGTCGTGGTGAAGCCGGGCACGGACGAGGGCGTGCGGACGGGCTGGGGCGGTGGTCTGCACGCCTGGCTGCCGCTCGGCGGGGCGCTGCTCCTGGCGGCGCCGCTGGTGGGCGGCGGGCTGCGGCTGTCGCGGACGGCGTGGTCGATGGCGGGTCTGGGCGGGGCCCTGCTGGTGGCGGCGTTCTTCGCGCTGTGAGGGGTTCCTCCGGTCGCGGCGGGGCGTTCTCCGGCCGCTCTGCCCGGATTTCGCCGGTACCTGGCGCAATCGTTATGGGCCTCCGGCTTAAGGCCCGCTTAAAGCGGCGGATAGGCTGCCCCCGCCACCTCCCACGGCATCATCCTCATCCCACAGATGGACGACCGCACATGCGACGCACCCTCATATCTTCCGGCGCGCTCGTCGCCGCCGTAGCGGGTTCCCTGATCCTCGCGCCGGTGGCTTCGGCGTCGGGCCAGACGTACGACCTCAAGCTGCACCAGAAGACGCCGATCACGGCTGCCTCGTACGAGCAGGGCAAGTGCCCGAGCAGCATCCCGGCCGACAAGGACGGCTGGCACTTCGTCATCCCCGGCAACGGTGTGAACTTCGTCGAGCTGACGGTTCGGTTCGACGACGGCGCCCCGATCACGATCAAGGACTTCGGCCCGCCGAAGGACGACCACGCCTACGTGGCCTCCGAGCGCGGTGCCAAGCTGACCTCCGCGGTCGCCGTGGTCGACGGCAAGGTGAAGCAGGGCTTCTTCAACCTGTCGCACACCTGCGCGGCGAGCGTCGCCCCCACCCCGTCGACCACCCCGTCCGAGACCACCCCGGGCACGCCGACCGGCACCCCGTCGACCACCCCGTCCGAGACCACCCCGGGCACGCCGACGGGCACCCCCTCCGGCACGCCGTCCGAGACCGTTCCGGGCACGCCGACCGGCACCCCCTCGGGCACGCCGTCCGCGACCACCCCGGGCACGTCCGCGTCCCCGACCGGGACCCCGGGCGCCTCCGAGACCCCCGGCGGCACCGAGTCGCCCTCCACGACCGCCCCCGCGGGCGGGAACGGCGGCTCGGCCACCCCCGGTGAGGGCGACCTCGCCGAGACCGGTGCCGGCGCCCCGATCGGCATCATCGCCGCCGCGGCCCTGGCCCTCGCGGCCGCCGGCGCGGTCCTGGTGACCCGCCGCCGCAAGGCCCAGCAGCACTGACGCACCCCGTCACGACGGAAGCCCCCGCCGGAGTCCCGGCGGGGGCTTCCCCGTGTGCGGAGGGGGGTCAGCCGGTGTTGCGCAGGCCCGCGGCCACGCCGTTCACCGTGAGGAGCAGGGCCCGCGCGAGCAGCGGGTCCGGGTCCTCGCCGCGCTCGGCGTCCGCGCGCTGGCGGGCGAGGAGGGCGACCTGGAGGTAGGAGATCGGGTCGAGGTAGGCGTCGCGGATGGCGAAGGTCTGCTGGAGGACCGGGTTGGAGTCGAGGAGCTTCTCGCCGCCGGTGATCCTGAGGACCTCGGCGACGGTCAGCTCGTGCTCGGCCCGGATGGTGTCGAAGACGTGCTTGAGGCCGTCGGGGACGAGGGTGTCGACGTAGTGGCGGGCGATCCGCAGGTCCGTCTTGGCGAGCGTCATCTCCACGTTGGAGAGGAAGTTGCGGAAGAAGTGCCAGTGCTCGTACATCTCGGCCAGGACCGAGGCGCCCTCCTGCCCCGTGCCCCCCTCGCGCAGGGCCTTGAGGCCGGAGCCGACGCCGTACCAGCCGGGGACGATCTGGCGGGACTGGGTCCAGCCGAACACCCAGGGGATGGCGCGCAGTCCGTCGAGGCCGGCGCCGGAGTCGGGGCGGCGGGAGGGCCGGGAGCCGAGGTGCAGGTCGGCGAGCTGGTCGACGGGGGTCGCGGCGAAGAAGTACGCGGGCAGGTCGGGGTCCTCGACCAGCCCTCGGTAGGCGGTGTGGGCGGCGTCCGAGACGGTGTCCATGGCCGCGTCCCAGCGGGCGAGGGCCTCGTCGGACTGGCGGGGCGCGGTGTGCAGGGCGGACGCCTGGAGGGTGGCGGCGACCGTCAGCTCCAGGTTCTCCCTGGCCAGGGACGGGATCAGGTACTTGTCGGAGATGACCTCGCCCTGCTCGGTCACCTTGATCTCGCCCTCCAGGGTGCCCCAGGGCTGGGCGAGGATCGCGTCGTGCGAGGGGCCGCCGCCGCGGCCGACGGTGCCGCCGCGGCCGTGGAAGAGGCGCAGGCGGACGCCGTAGCGGTGGGCGACGTCGCGCAGGCGGCGCTGGGCGCGGTGGATCTCCCACTGGCTGGTGGTGATGCCGCCGAACTTGGAGGAGTCGGAGTAGCCGAGCATGACCTCCTGGACGTCGCCGCGGAGCGAGACGAGGCGCCGGTAGGAGGGGTCGGCGAGCATCTCGTCGAGGATGACGTCGGCGGCCCTGAGCTCGTCGGTGGTCTCCAGGAGCGGCACGATGCCGATCTTGGCCCAGCCGCCGTGCAGGTCGATCAGGCCGGCCTCGCGGGCGAGGACGGCGGCGGCGAAGACGTCGTCGGCGCCCTGGCACATGGAGATGATGTACGACTCGACGACCTCCGGGCCGAAGCGTTCGAACGCCTCCTTGACCGTGTGGAAGACGCCGAGGGTCTTGGCTCCGGCGGCGTCGAGGGGGGCCGGGGTGGGGGCGAGGGGGCGGCGGGAGCGCAGCTCCTTGGCGAGCAGCTTGCGCCGGTAGTCGCGGGGCATGTCCGCGTACCGCCAGGATTCCTCGCCCAGGCGGTCGAAGAGCTGGCCGAGGGCGTGGTGGTGGGCCTCGGCGTGCTCGCGGACGTCCATGGTGGCGAGCTGGAGGCCGAAGGCGGAGAGGGTGCGGATGACCCGTTCCATGCGGCCGTCGGCGAAGAGGCCGCCGCGGTGCTCGCGCAGCGAGGTCTGGATGAGGGTGAGGTCGTGGAGGAGTTCGGCGGTGCCGAGGTAGTCGCGACCCTCCTGGTGCGGGGTGCCCTGGGCGAGGCGCTCGCGGGTGTTGACGAGCTTCTGCCGGATGCAGGTGGCCTTGAGCCGGTAGGGCTCCTCGGCGTTGAGGCGCTTGTAGCGGGGGCTGATCTCCGGGAGGAGGTCCAGGTCGCGCCGGAGGGAGTCCAGGAGTTCCTGGGTGGCGCCGGTGTAGCGGATGGAGTGGGAGAGCAGGCCGCGCAGGAAGTCGATCAGTTCGAGGGCGTCGGTGATGCCGTGCTCGTGCTGGAGGATCAGGACGTCCCAGGTGACCTGGGGGGTGACGTTGGGGTTGCCGTCGCGGTCGCCGCCGATCCAGGTGCCGAAGGTCAGCGGGCGGGTGCCGGCGGGCAGCTCGACGCCGACGCGTTCCAGCTCGGCGGCGAGGTCCTCCAGGACGTCGCCGACGGCGTTGGCGTGCAGCTCGTCGAGGTAGTAGACGGCGTTGCGGGCCTCGTCGGCGGGCTCGGGGCGGACCACCCGCAGTTCGTCGGTCTGCCAGATGAGGTCGATGTTCTCGGCGAGGCGCAGGTCGGTGCGGCGCCGGTCGCTCCGGGCGACGGGGGTGTCCAGGAGGACCGCGATCCGGCGGAGCTTGTTGAGGACGGAACGGCGGGCGGCCTCGGTGGGGTGGGCCGTGAAGACGGGCCGTACGTTGAGGTTCCTGACGGTCTCGCGGACGTGTTCGGGGTCGCCGTCCTTGAGCATGTCGGCGGTGCGGGCGAGGAGGCCGCCCTCGGCGGCGCGCCTCTCGCGGAGTTCGCGGCCGCGGTGGACCTGCTCGGTGACGTTCGCGAGGTGGAAGTAGGTGGAGAAGGCGCGCACCAGCTTGGCGGCCGTCTCGAGTTCGACGCCCCGGAGCAGTTCGGCGGCGGCTTCGCCGTCCTCCCGGGTGAGGCGGCGGACCTTCTCGACGAGGTCGAGGAGTTCCGGTCCTTCCTGGCGGACGAGCGTCTCGCCGAGGAGGTCGCCCAGTCGGCGGATGTCGGCGCGCAGCTCGGTGCTGGCGGTGGGGGTCTGGTCGGCACTGCTCACAGGTGCGGCTCCTTGCAGTGTTTGAGCACGTCTGGAGGTGTTCTGGAGGCTTGCGGACCGCGCTGTCCGACGCACACAGGATAGGTGGCCGTCCCTCCGGTGGCGGCCAGGCCCCTCTCGTGCCCTCTTGCAGCGCGTCACGACGCTGCCATACTTACGACACCGTAGGTTACGGAGGCGTAGCCACAGGTCCGCCTCCGCGCGCGTCGCCCCTTTCCCCTCACCCCCCAGGGAGACCCATGACCATGAGCCCCGAGATGACCTCGGCCACCGGGACGGCGGACGGTTCCGACGTCCTCCCCTCCGCCACGCTGGGCGGTGACAGCAAGCGTTCGGTCGAGCAGGTCACGCTGCTGCTGTTCATCACGGTGCCGTTCCTGGCGCTGCTCGCGGCGGTGCCGCTGGCCTGGGGGTGGGGGGTGAGCTGGCTGGACCTCGGGCTGATGGTGGCGATGTACTACATCGGCTGCCACGGGATCACGATCGGTTTCCACCGGTACTTCACGCACGGGTCGTTCAAGGCGAAGCGGCCGTTGCGGATCGCGCTCGCGGTCATGGGGTCGCTGGCGGTGGAGGGGCCGTTGGTGCGCTGGGTGGCGGACCACCGCAAGCACCACCGGTTCTCGGACGCGGAGGGCGACCCGCACTCGCCGTGGCGGTTCGGCGAGACGGTCCCGGCCCTGATGAAGGGCCTGTGGTGGGCGCACATCGGCTGGATGTTCGACGAGGAGCAGACGCCGCAGCACAAGTACGCCCCCGACCTGATCAAGGACCCGGCGATCCGCGCGGTCTCGCGCCAGTTCGTGCTGTGGACGATCGTGTCGCTGGCGATCCCGCCGCTGGTGGGCGGTCTGGTGACGTGGTCGTGGTGGGGCGCGTTCACGGCGTTCTTCTGGGGTTCGCTGGTGCGGGTGGCGCTGCTGCACCACGTGACGTGGTCGATCAACTCGATCTGTCACGCGGTGGGCAAGCGTCCGTTCAAGTCGCGTGACCGTTCGGGCAACGTGTGGTGGCTGGCGGTGCTGTCCTGCGGCGAGTCCTGGCACAACCTGCACCACGCGGACCCGACGTCGGCCCGGCACGGGGTGCTGCGCGGCCAGGTGGACTCCAGCGCGCGCCTCATCCGCTGGTTCGAGAAGGCGGGCTGGGCCTACGACGTGCGCTGGCCGGCGAAGGCCCGCGTCGAAGCCCGCCGCCGGGCCGCGTCCGCAGACGCGGCATGATGGAAGACGTGGCGATCGAGGGCAGGACCGGCGGGGCCGGCAGCGGCGGAGAGCAGAAGCCCCGGCGCGGGCGGCGGGTGCGGATGACGGGTGCGGAGCGCCGGGAGCAGTTGCTCGACATCGGCCGCACGCTGTTCGCCGCGAAGGGGTTCGAGGGCACGTCGGTGGAGGAGATCGCGGCGAAGGCCGGGGTCTCCAAGCCGGTGGTGTACGAGCACTTCGGCGGCAAGGAGGGGCTGTACGCGGTCGTGGTCGACCGGGAGATGCGCCAGCTCCTCGACGGGGTGACGGGCGCGCTGACGGCCGGGCACCCGCGCGAGCTCCTGGAGCAGGCGGCGTTCGCGCTGCTCGACTACATCGAGAACTACACGGACGGTTTCCGGATCCTCGTACGGGATTCGCCGGTGGCGCAGTCGACGGGCACGTTCGCGTCGCTGATCAGTGACATCGCCACGCAGGTGGAGGACATCCTGGGGCTGGAGTTCAAGGCCCGGGGCTTCGACCCGAAGCTGGCGCCGCTGTATGCGCAGGCCCTGGTGGGCAGCGTGGCGCTCACGGGCCAGTGGTGGCTGGACGTGCGCAGGCCGAAGAAGGCGGAGGTCGCGGCGCACCTGGTGAACCTGGCGTGGCACGGCCTGGACGGCCTGGAGCAGAAGCCGCGGTTGATAGGGCACCGGAAGAGCTGAGGAGCGGGGCCGCGCACCGCGGCTCTCCCGTCGGCGGGGCGGGTCGCCGGGTCGCCCCTTCCCCCTCGGCGGGGCAAGGCGCCGCACCGCCTCTCCCCCCTCGGCGGGACCGATCGCCGGACCGCCTCTCCCCCGCCGGCGGGGCGGGTCGCCGGACCACCGTTCGTTGATCAACTCCCGTTCCGGACAAAAAAGTTACCGGGCGGTCAGAATGTGGTTCCCACCCTCTGGTCCCCGGCGCGAGCGTGGGTAAACTACGGGTCACATTCGGGGGTGGCCCCATCCTCGCGCGATGCCGTCTCCACGCGCCGACAGGCACGTGGGGGCGTTGTTCGAGTGCGCGCGAGTCCCCCTGCGCGATCCCGTCGAACTTCCGATCCCGGGGGGATTCTTGTTCTTCCTTGACTCCGGACGCGCCCGTCGCGTCGCCGCCTGCACCGCCCTCGCGCTCGCCGCGGGCATGCTCCTCGCGGGTCCCGCGTCCGCCGACCTCCCGGCTCCCCGTCCGGCGCTCCGCAAGCCGGCCGGTCCCGCCCTGCGGGTCCCGGCCCCGGTCCCGCCTCCGGCCCCGGCGGGGTCGGGGGGCCGGGCCGCCGGTGTCGCGGCCGCCGGTACCCCGCCGCGCTTCGACCTCGACTTCGACGGCCGCAGCGAACTGACGTTCCGCGACTACAACGGCCAGCCCCGCCTGGTCCAGCTCTCGAGCCCCTCGAGCCAGGTCATCCTCCGTCCCAGCGGTAACGTGTCGTTCGTCAAGGACATCCTCCCGATCGGCGACCAGGACCTGGACGGCAGCGGTCCCGAGCTCCTGGTGCTGTCCCCGGACGGCGACCTCGTCCTGTATCCGAACGTCTTCGGCACCCAGTTGTTCCCGTCCCTCTGGCACGGCGGCGGCTGGCAGATCTACAACAAGATCTTCTCCCCCGGCGACCTCAGCGGCGACGGCCGCGCCGACCTGCTGGCCCGCACGCCCGCCGGCGAACTGTGGGTCTACGTCGCCACCGGCGTGCCCACCGCCCCGTTCGAGGCCCGCCGGAAGATCGGCGACGGCTGGCAGGCGTACGACCAGCTGGTCGGCCTCGGCGACAGCGACGGCGACGGCAGGGGCGACCTCGTCGCCCGCACGCCCGCGGGCGACCTCTACTACTACGGGAGCAGCGGCAGCTCCTCCTTCCTGAAGCCGCGCGTCAAGACCGGGTACGGCTGGCAGGCGTACACCCAGATCTTCGCGGCCGACGACGCCAACGGCGACGGCATCGGCGACGTGTACGCCCGGGACGCCAACGGCACGCTGTGGGCGTACGCGGGCGCGGGCGGCGGCCACTTCGCCCCCCGTACGCAGTCGAGTCCGGTCGGCGCCTGGGGTGCCGGCATCGCCCAGGTGGGCGGCGCGGGCAACGTCCCGGCGCTGGGCAAGGAGGGGTTCGCCGCCCGCGACAAGTCCGGCACGCTCTTCTGGTACAAGTCGCAGGAGACCGGAATCCCGGCGCCCCGCAAGAGGATCAGCGACACCGGCGAGGTCGGCGGCCTCACCCTCTTCGAGGCCAACTCCCTCGACGCCGACGGCATCTCCGACACCCTGGAGATCTACCAGAACCACCTCTACGGCCCCAACGCCGACTTCGGGGGCGGCTGGGGCGTCTACAACCACCTGGTGGGGCCCGGTGACCTGAACGGCGACGGGCGCGGCGACCTGCTGGCCCGCGACGGCGCCGGCGACCTGTACCTCTACCGTTCCAACGTCTACGGCACCGCGTTCAGTGCGCGCCTGCGGATCGGCGGCGGCTGGGGCGCGTACGACCGGATCGTCGGCTCGGGCGACTACAGCGGCGACGGGCTGAACGACCTGGTGGCCCGGGACAGGTCCGGGACGCTGTGGCTGTACCGGGGCACGGGCCGGGCCGACCAGGTGTTCAAGCCCCGCACGCAGGTCGGCACCGGCTGGAACGCGTACACGCGTCTGGTGGCGCCCGGCGACCTCACGGGCGACGGCAAGGGCGATCTGCTCGGGACCGCGCCCAACGGCGACCTGTTCCTCTACAAGAGCACCGGCGAGGCGGCCCAGCCGTTCAAGGCGCGCGTCAAAGTCGGCTACGGCTACCAGATCTACGACGCCCTGTACTGAGGCGCGTGAGGACGCGCGGGCGGCGGGGGGGGGGATCGGGGTCCGGATCTGACGCAGCCGGAAAACCCGTTTTTTCCTCATCCACGGACAGAGGTACACTCCCCTACCACCCGGGAGGTGGTCA